>JANDLU010000082.1 GCA_024330215.1 Candidatus Gaiellasilicea maunaloa | reverse complement strand
CCCACCGGGCGCCCGCAGTACGCAACGGCCACGGCCGACCTGAAGCACGTGACATGGGTGCCGCCGCGAACGATCAGCAACGCGAGCGTGCGATGTCATCACCGGCACACGCAAGCAGGCACCGCCTGTACGACATCCGGATAGGTCCCGTCCGCAAGCTGCAGAACCTGGGTCGGCGATGACCCGAATGCCGCGACCAACCGCTGTTTTCCGCACCACCTCCGAGAACTGACCCCGATACCGAAGGAGCACCAGCCATGTCACTTGCCCGCGTCCAATTCATCTCCGTCTCGCTCGACGGTTTCGCCACCGGCGAAGGTCAGAGCCTCGACGCACCGTTCGGCCACGCCGGCGACCGGCTGCACGAATGGATGTTCGCCACCCGCTGGGGTCGCGAGCTGCTCGGCCAGCCCGGCGGCAGCGGCGGCATCGACGACGCCTTCCTACGGCTGTTCGCTCCAGGGATCGGCGCCGAGATCATGGGGGCGGGGAAGTTCGGCCACCCCGGCTGGCACGAGGACCCGGAATGGAAGGGCGCCTGGGGTCCCAACCCGCCGTTCCACACACCGGTCTTCGTCCTCACCCACCACCCGCGCCCGTCGATCGAGATGGAGGGCGGCACGGCGTACCACTTCATCGACGCTTCGCCTGCCGAGGCGCTCGAGACCGCCCGCGAGGCTGCTGGCGGCCAGGACGTACGCATCGGCGGAGGTCCGACCATGATCCGCGACTTCCTCGCCGCCGGGCTCGTCGACCACATGCACATCGTGGTGGTCCCGATCCTGCTCGGCCGAGGCGTACGCCTCTGGGACGGACTGGAGGGCCTCGAGAAGGACTACGAGGTCGAGGCCATCTCCTCGCCCAGCGGAGTCACGCATGTGACATTCACCCGTGCCGGTGTCTGAACGCCTCGGTCGAGAACCCGAGCGGGGTAGGGCCGGACTTGATCCTTCCGGGCGTGGTGATTCTGGGCGGGGATTCGCGGCGTCCGGCCTGCCCGCAGGCTGCCGAGCGGAATGTAGTTCGCGACGATCGTGACCGTGTCGGGCCGGTCGGGACTGACGAACGCGCGTAGACGTCCGTGTTGTCGGCACCGGATCTTCGGAGATCCGCGGGGCTTCTCTGTGGCTGGAGGCGGTACTCGCGCCGGGACCGGACCCGACGACTCCCGCAACGAGCACAGCGAGCACGGCGGCGGTGATCGCACCGGCCGCCAGGATTCTCGCTTTCATTCCGCACCCTCCTTGTCGCGATGACGCCGCTGATTCGGGGGCTTCAGAGGGGATGTCGGTTTGCGCCAGGTGGCGAACCGAAGCCTTGAGCGGCGCGAACCAAAGGCGTGATCGTGTGCGTACCTGCGGTGGTAGCTTTCGGATCCCGGCCCAAGCGGGCCGCTCCGATGCGCATCCGCGACCACGCTCACCTGTCGGACGAAGCGCTCGTCGCGCTCGTCGCGCGCTCGGACGAAGGCGCGCTCGCCGAGCTCTACGACCGGGTCGGCGGGATCGCGTACGGCCTCGCCTATCGCGTTCTGCGGGACGAGGCGCTCGCCGAGGATGCCGTCCAGGAAGCGTTCCTCGGGCTCTGGCGCGCCGCAGCCACCTTCATCCCCGAGCGAGCCAAGGCCTCGACCTGGATCCTCACGCTCGTCCACCGACGCGCGGTCGACCTCGTCCGCCGCGAGGAGCGGCGCCGCTCCGAGCCGCTCGACGAAGCTCCCGAGGGGGCGACCGGATCGGCCGAGGACAATGCCTGGCTGCACCTCGAGCGCGAGCGCGTCCAGGGGGCGCTGCGCCTGCTCCCGGATCAGCAGCGCGAGGCGCTCGAGCTCGCCTACTACGGCGGCTTCACCCAGTCCGAGCTCGCAGAGCGGCTCGGACAGCCGCTCGGAACGATCAAGAGCAGGATGTTCTCCGGCCTCGCTCGACTGCGGGAGTTGCTCGACGACAGCGCGGAGAGAGGGTCATGGACGACCACCTCGAGCTGACCGCCGCCTACGCCCTCGACGCGGTCGACCCGCGCGAGCGGGAGCGGTACGAGGCCCACCTCGCCACCTGCGACCGCTGCCGCGAGGAGCTCGCCTCCTTCTGGACCGTCTCCGGCGCGCTCGCGCATGCAGCCGGCGGGCCTGCTCCGGCACCCGCGCTCCGGGAGCGCATCCTCGCCCAGGCGCGGAGCGAGCGCCCGAACCTGGTGCCGCTGCGGCCGCGCTGGGCTCTTCCCGCAGCCGCATCGGTCGCCGCAGTCGCGGCGATGCTCGCGCTCGCGCTCGGGCTCTGGGGCAGCTCGCTCGCAGGCGAGCTCGACCGCGAGCGTTCGGCACGCGCCGGTGCTGGCGAGGCGCTCGCGATCGTCTCCGATCCTGGTGCCCACACGGTTGCGTTCCGGGGAGCCGAGGGTCACGTCGTCGTCTCCGAGACCGGTAAGGCCGCGGTCGTCCTCGCTGGCCTCGACCCGGCGCCCGAGGGCAAGACCTACGAGCTCTGGGTCGTCCGGAACGGTGTGCCTCGACCGGCGGGACTCTTCGAAGGCAGCGAAGCACGACTCGTGCAGGTGCTCACTCGTCCGGTTCCGGCCGACGCGAAGGTTGCCGTCACGCTCGAGGACGCGGGCGGCGTCGACACTCCGACCGGCCCGCCGCTCTTCGAGACGATCTAGCCAGGGATCCGTGACGAAGGCGTAACGAAAGCTCGCCGATCGGCTCCGTACACTCGATCGGATGAGCCTGCAGCCTGCACTGCGACGCCTGTTCGGCTTCGAGGACTTCCGGCCCGGGCAGGAGCGCGTCGTCGAGGCCGCGGTCGAGGGCCGCGACACGCTCGCGCTGATGCCGACCGGCTCCGGCAAGTCGCTCACCTACCAGCTCGCGGCGATGCTCCGGCCGACGCCGACGCTCGTCCTCAGCCCCCTGATCGCGCTGATGAAGGATCAGATCGACAAGCTGCCGCCGGAGGTCTCCGGCCAGGCCACGCTGATCAACTCCTCGCTCGAGCCCGACGAGGCGGCACGGCGGCTGCGCGCGGTCGCCGACGGGCGCTACCGGCTCCTCTACGCCGCGCCCGAGCGCCTGCGCCAGCGGACGTTCGTCGACGCCCTCGCCGAGATCGACGTCGGTCTCGTCGTGATCGACGAGGTGCACTGCGTCAGCATGTGGGGCCACGACTTCAGGCCCGACTACCTCTTCATCCGGCGAGCGCTCGAGCGGCTCGGCCGGCCTTCGATCCTCGGCATGACCGCGACGGCGACTCCCGAGACGGAGCGGCAGATCGCAGAGGCCCTCGGTCGGGATCCCGAGATCGTGCGCACCTCGATTGTCCGCCCGAACCTGCGCTACGACGTCGAGCTCGTCGACAACGAGGACGATCGCCTGCGCGCGCTCGTGCGTCGCCTGCACGGGCTGGGCGGTGCCTCGGCGATCGTCTACGCGCGCTCCCGGCTCTCCTGCGAGAAGCTCGCGCGGACGTTGCGCGCACACGACCTCGGCGCCACCCACTACCACGCCGGCCTCGAGCCGGCCGAGCGCTCGGCCACCCAGGAGGAGTTCATCGAAGGCCGGGTCCAGACCGTCGTCGCGACGACGGCGTTCGGAATGGGGATCGACAAGCCGGATATCCGCCTCGTAGCGCTCTACAACTACCCCGAGTCGCTCGAGAGCTACGTCCAGATGATCGGCCGGGCGGGCCGCGACGGCCGCAACTCGGACACGCTCCTGCTCGCGAGTCGCGCCGATGCGAGCACCCTGAAGCGCTTCGCGCGCTCGGACATCCCGACCCGCGCCGACCTGCGCGCCGTCTACGGGCGGTTACGCGGACGCGGCGAGGTGCAGCCGGAGGAGCTCGGTTACGGCTCGCGAGACGAGCCCGATCCACGCGTGCTCGTCGGCATGCTCGAGCAGGTGGGCCTCGTCCTCCGAGGCTTCGACGTCGGCCGCTCGATGCAGATCGAGGTTCCCGAGCCGCCTGCGGACTCCGGAGAGCGGATCGACGCGCTGCTCGCGCGCTACGAGACGGAGGCGATCGCACGCGCCGACCGGCTCGTCCGCTTCGCTGAGTCATCGCGCTGCCGTCATCGCCAGGTGGTCGAGCACTTCGGAGAGACACTCGAGGACGACTGCGGAATGTGCGACGTCTGCTCGCCGCTCGCGACCGTCGAGCCCGAGCAGACCGCTGCGGCACCGCTCCCAGCCGAGATCGGCGACACGATCCATCGCACCGTGCTCGAGCTTCGCTGGCCCCTTGGGCGGACGGGTCTCACTGCGCTCCTCCGCGGCTCGATGAGCGCCCCCAGGTCGGCCCGCCGCTCGAGTGCGTTCGGCGTCCTCGCCGCCGCGACGCAGGCGGATGTCAAGCGCTGGATCCAGCTCCTCGAGGTGGCCGGCGCCCTCCAGGTGTTCGAGAGCGAGGACGGCTTTCGTCTCCTGCGAGCGGTGCCGGGAGCCGCGGTACCGTCGATCTCCAAGGGCGCGCGCGGAAGCACCGGCCCCGCGGACGAAGGGCTGTTCGAGCGGCTCCGCGCCTGGCGACTCGAGCGGGCGCAAACCGACGAGGTACCGGCCTATGTCGTCCTCCACGACGCGACGCTGCGCGAGCTCGCGACCGCGAAGCCGACCTCGCCGGCCGACCTCGCCGGCGTCAAGGGCTTCGGCCCGGCGAAGCTCGAACGCTATGCGGAGGACGTGCTGGCCGTGATCTCCGCCGCGGGTGCCTGAACGACCGCCGGCTCCTGGGCGAGAAGAAGCCTGAACTACACTTCCCTGCTTGCGTCTGACCCGAAAACACCGTCTGACCGGGAAACACATGGCGCCGAAGCGGCGCCGGATCCGCAAGCTCAGGCTCATCGCGCTCCTCACCGTCCTCGGGCTCCTCGGGTCGGTGTCGTTCGGCCTGGGGCTGATCACCGCAATCGCGGGCGAGCTCCCGAAGCTCGACCCGAGCCGACAGCTCGA
Source organism: Candidatus Gaiellasilicea maunaloa (assembly GCA_024330215.1). Classification (GTDB taxonomy): domain Bacteria; phylum Actinomycetota; class Thermoleophilia; order Gaiellales; family Gaiellaceae; genus Gaiellasilicea; species Gaiellasilicea maunaloa. Next base: position 9,591 of record JANDLU010000082.1, on the reverse strand, counting down.
GCAGCAGATCAACGGCTACATCTACGCGGCGGCGAGCGAGAGCTCGCCGGGGCCGCCGCGGGTGCTCGCTGTTCTACGCGGCTCCGAGGCCCGCACCCTCGTCGACTTCGATGCGATCAACCCCTGGATGCGCCACGCGATCGTCGCGGTCGAGGACCGGCGCTACTGGGAGCACCGCGGCGTCGACATCCGGGGGATCGGGCGTGCGCTCTGGGCGGACATCCGCCAGAAGAAGGTGGTCGAGGGCGGCTCGACGATCACGCAGCAGTTCGTCAAGAACGCGCTCGACCGCGACCAGAAGACGATCGCCCGGAAGGTGCGCGAGGCGGCGCTCGCCTGGCAGCTCACCCAGCGCTGGTCGAAGCGCCGGATCCTCGAGGCATATCTGAACACGATCTACTTCGGAAACGGGGCCTACGGCGTCCAACAGGCCTCTCTCACCTACTTCGATCACGGGGCGAGCGAGCTCACGCTGCCCGAGGCAGCCCTCCTCGCGGGGATCCCGGCGAACCCGACCGCATTCGACCCGGTTGCGGATCCCCGGGCCGCGCGGGCGCGACGCCTCGTCGTGCTCCAGGCGATGGTCGAGGAGGGCAAGATCACCCGACAGCAGCTCTCCGCCGCTGCCTCGGAACCCCTACCGCGGCCCGAGGACGTGAAGCTGCCGGGCACCGAAGGGCCTGCCCAGTACTTCGTCAACTACGTCAAACGACAGCTGATCGACGAGTACGGGGCCGATCGCGTCTTCGGCGGCGGCCTGGAGGTGCAGACGACGATCGACCTCGACCTGCAGCGGGCGGCGCGCGCGTCGATCGGCACGACGCTGACCGACCCGGACGGCCCCTCGGCCGCTCTCGTCGCGCTCGACCCTCGAACCGGCGCGGTCAAGGCAATGGTCGGCGGCTCGAACTACCGCAAGAGCCAGTTCAATCTCGCCGTCCAGAGCGAGCGGCAGCCGGGCTCGGTGTTCAAGCCGTTCGTGCTCGCGACCGCGCTGCGCCAAGGGATCTCACCGGCGACGCGCTTCGACTCGGAGCCGCAGGAGATCGACCTCGGCGACAGGAACTGGGTCGTGTCCAACTACGACGACGTCTATTACGGCTCGGTCGATCTCGAGCGGGCGACGATCGAGTCCGACAACACCGTCTATGCCCAGCTCACCCGCCTCGTCGGCTCCCGCAAGGTCGCGGAGACGGCGAAGGCGATGGGAATCCAGAGCCGGCTCCAGGGCTACTACTCGATCGGGCTCGGCACGGAGTCGGTCAACCCGCTCGAGCTCGCGCGTGCCTACGCCGCGTTCGCGAACGAGGGAAGGCGGATCGACGGGGCGATCCTCGGCAACCGCCCGCGCGTGATCGAGACGATCACCGAGGGAGACACGGAGCGGCGCAACACTCCGGTCGGGAAAGCCGTACTCGCACCCGTGGAGGCTCGGACCGTCAACTCGATCCTGCAGAAGGTCGTGTCGCAGGGGACGGGCGTCCGGGCGCAACTGCCGAATCGGCCGGTCGCCGGCAAGACGGGCACGACCGAGAACTACGGCGACGCCTGGTTCGTCGGCTACACGCCGCAGCTCGTGGTCGCGGTCTGGGTCGGCTATCCGGAGACGCTGCAGCCGATGTTGACCGAGTTCGACGGCGAGGCGGTGACCGGCGGGACCTATCCGGCCGAGATCTGGAAGACGTTCGCCGAGACGGCGCTCGTCGATGTCGAGCCCGAGGCATTCGCCGCGCCGCCCTACCGCACGACCGAGCCGAAGCTCGTCTCCCGCCGCGGGGAGCGCCTGCTGCTCGACAACGGGATCTGCGCCACCCGGCAGGAGGTCGTGTACTTCGCCGGCATGGGCCCGCGCGCCTCCGCCAACTGTCGGGAGGACGAGGTTCAGGTGCCGGACGTCGTCGGACAGTCGCTTGCGTCCGCGGAGAGTCGCCTGAACGCCCAGCCTCTGAGGGCCGAGGTCGTGTACAAGCCCGCGGCGGCACTGCAACGAGCGGGGATCGTCGTCGACCAGCGACCGAGACGCGGCTTCGCGGGCTCCTTCGACCAGGTGATCCTCGTCGTCGCGAAACCGCTCCACGGCGTGATCCCGAACCTCGTCGGCACGAGCCTCGACGACGCACGCGCGAAGCTGGAGCGGCTCCAGCTCGAGGTCGATGTCGCCTGGGTGGACGGAGCTCCCGGCGCCGTGCTCGAGCAGCAGCCGAAGCCCGGGCTCGCCGCGGCGCCGGGGCTCAGGGTTCGGCTCGTCGTCGCCCGAGGTTGAGCGGGCGACTCAGGTAGCGCGAGCCCACGACGCCATAGCGCCACGGCAGCTCGGCCGCCCGGCTGATCCCGATCCGCGGGCCGGCGGCGACCTCGACGGGCTCAAAGCTCCGGCTGAGGTCGAAAGGGACCGTGTCGAGGCGCAGCCCGTCGTGAGTGCCGTCGATCCCGAGCGCCTGGCAGAGTCGGCCCGGACCGGCACAGAGCAGCCGTTGGTCGTCGAGCCCGCGTCGCTCGCACATCCGTTCGAGCCCGTGTGCCGGCTCGAGCGCGCGAACGAGGACAGCGGCGGCACTCCCCTCCTCCTCGCAGACGAGGTTCAGGCACCAGTGGATCCCGTACGAGCGGTAGACGTACGCCCGCCCGGGCGGGCCGAACATCGAGTCGTTGCGCGGCGTGCAGCCACGAAAGCCGTGACTGGCCGGATCGGTGCGGTCGTAGGCCTCCACCTCGACGATCGGGCCGCCGACGCCGTCGACGAGCAGCGTGGCGCCGAGCAACTCCGGCGCAACCTCGTGGACGCTACGAGCGAAGAAGTCTGGCCCGAGGCTCATACCGGCGACCACGCTAGCGGGCATGCTTGTGTTGGAACAACACAAGCACTCAACCGTCGCCGGAGGGAAGAGCGACCGGAGACTTAGTGTTGTTTCAACACAAGGTCAGAACAGCTTCGACGGCTCCGGCGGATGCGCCGACGCCTCCAGCAGCCTGCGGGCGCGGCGGCCGAGATCGGCGAGATCGACGCGGCCGCTCGACGCATCCTCGGCCAGGCGCTCGGCAAGCGAGAGCGCCTCGTCGAGGAGAGGCGTCGCGGCGGCGGCGTCCTGCCCCAGCTCGTGCAGGATCGTGCGCTCGGTCCGCGAGGCGACGATCGGTTCCGTCACACCCTCGACCCAGACGAGCGTCCGCTGCCCGCCGCCGCGATTCTCGCCGGTGATCGGCTGGAGCGCGTAGATCCGATCGGCCCGCGCGTACTTGCCGAAGCCGAGGAAGACCATCCGGGTCGAGCTTTCGGGCATGTGGTGTAGTATACGACATCATGTTGACCGTACCGGAAGCCGCGCAGTTGGTTGGACGCAATCCCGAGACGATTCGTCGCTGGATTCGCTCCGGCCGCCTGACCGCACGAAAGGTCGGAACGCAGCACGTGATCGAAGAAGCCGATCTCGACGACGCATTCGACGACGACGACATGCTGCCCGTGCCATGGCCGAGAGTGATGGCCGACGGTCGGCCGATGCCGAACGTCGTGGCGGCTATTCGCCGTTCGCGCCAAGGTAGGTAGTGCTCGTACTCGACGCGAGTCTCGCGGTCGAAGCGTGCTTTCTTCGCGTCGACCTGGCGCAGTTCGTTGGCCTGGTGGCGCCCCCGCTGCTCTGGCCGGAGGCACGCTCGGTCTTGCACGAGCTCGGCTGGCGAGGCGCCGTCACTTCCACCGAGGCACGGGAAGCCCACAGCCTCCTCGACGGACTGCCCATCGAACGACGAGACCATCCGCGGCTCGGAGCCGAAGCCTGGCGGCTCGCCGATGAGCTCGGCTGGGCAAAGACCTACGACGCAGAATACGTCGCTCTCGCGAGTCTCCTCGGCTGCCGTCTCGTCACGACCGATCGGCGCTTGCGTCGAGACGCCGACCGACTCGGCTTCGTCATCGGCCCGCTCGAGCTCTAGCCAGCGATCGCGCCGCGGAGCGCATCGGCCACGCGCTCCTGATCCTCGGCGTCGATCTGGGCGAAGAACGGGAGCGCGAGCGTGCGATGCGAGAGATCCTCGGAGACCGGGCAGAGGCCCTCCGAGAAGCCGTACGTCTCGCGCATGTACGACTGGAGGTGGATCGAGGGGAGATAGCGCGAGGTCGCGATCCCCTGCCGCTCGAGCTCGGCGATCACGCGCTCGCGGTCGGTTCCGCGGGCAAGCGTGACGACGTAGACGAACCACGAGCGAACGTGATCGCGGTCGTCCTCCAGCGGAACCTCCAGACCTTCGACGTCCGCCAGCAACTCGCCGTAGCGGGCGGCGGCAGCAGCGCGCAGCGCCAGGATCGTGTCGAGCTTCTCGAGCTGCCCGATTCCGAGCGCGGCCCGGATATCGTCGATCCGGTAGTTGTAGCCGAGCCGCGCGTGCTCGAGCCAGCCGCCGCCGTCGGCGCGACCCTGGTTGCGGAGGCTCTTCAGGAGCGACCACTCCTCCTCCGAGTGCGTCGTCACCATCCCGCCCTCGCCGGTCGTCATCTGCTTGTTCGGGTAGAAGGCAAAGACGGCGGAGGGCCCCTGCGAGCCGAGCGACGCGCCTCGGTACTCTGCCCCAAGCGCCTCGCACGCGTCCTGGATCAACGCAAGGCCGTGCCGCTCGCAGAGCTCCCGTAGCGGCTCGAGCTCGCAGGGGTAGCCGAAGATGTCGACGGCGATCACGGCCTTCGTCCGGTCGGTGATCGCGGCCTCGACCGCCCCCGGCGTCAGGTTCATCGTCCGCTCGTCGACATCGGCGAACACCGGCGTTGCGCCCTCGTAGATCGCGCAGTTCGCCGAGGCGACGAACGAGAACGGGGAGGTGATCGCCTCGTCGCCCGGGCCGAGACCGGCGATCCGGCAGAGCAGGTGGAGTCCCGCGGTGCCGGACGAGACGGCAGCCGCGTACGGCGCTCCGACGCGCTCCGCGAAGAGCTCCTCGAAGCGGTCGATCGAGGGACCGAGCGAGAGCCGCCCCGAGCGGAGCACCTCGAGTACGAGCTCCTCGTCCCGCTCGTCGAGATAGGGAGCCGAGAGCGGAATCGGCTTCAGCGCCGTACTCATGGGCCTACCTTCGGTTGGACGCTCATGCCTCCCTGGTCGCGGGCTCGTCCACGTTGACGTGGTCGAGCCAGTGGCCCCAGCGCTCGCTGCGGCCGCGTACCGTGTCGAGGTAGGCCTTCTGGAGCTCGAGCGTCACCGGGCCGACGCCGACCTCGTGATCGTCGACCGAGCGCACCGGAGTCACCTCGGCGGCCGTCCCCGTCATGAACACCTCGTCGGCGAGGTAGAGGTCGGAGCGGATCACGTTGCCCTCCTCGACCACGTAGCCGAGATCCTGCGCGATCTGGATCACGGTGTCGCGCGTGATCCCGGGCAGGATCGAGGTGGAGAGCGACGGCGTCCAGATCCGACCGTCCTTGACGACGAAGACGTTCTCGCCCGAGCCGTCGGCGACGAAGCCGTCGGCCGTGAGCAGGATCGCCTCGTCGTAGCCGGCCCGCTGAGCCTCGTGGACCGCGAGCATCGAGTTCAGATAGATCCCCGTCGCCTTCGCGACGTGCGGAATCGTGTTCGCGCCGACGCGCTGCCACGATGAGATCTTGGCGCGGATCCCCGAGCCGGCGTTCTCGTCCCCGAGGTAGTTGCCCCAGGGCCAGCTCATGATCACGACCTCGACCGGGTTGTCGCCGGTGTGGACGCCGAGCTCGCCATAGCCGTAGAACGCGAAGGGGCGGACGTAGCACTCCGCGAGCCCGTTGCGGCCGATCAGCTCGTGCATCGCCGTCCGGATCTCCTCGACCCCGTACGGCAGCTCCATGTGGAGCAGCTTCGCGGAGCTCGCAAGCCGATCCAGGTGCTCCTTGAGTCGGAACACAGCGGGGCCTTGCGGCGTCTCGTAGCAACGAATCCCCTCGAACACGCCGGTGCCGTAGTGGAGCCCGTGGGCGCCCACGTGAATCGTCGCGTCCTTCCAGGGGATGAACTCTCCGTTCATCCAGATCGTCTCGGTCTCGCGCATCAGTCGTCTCCTCTCGGGCCGGAATGGTATGCGGCCTCCTGGACGGCGTCCAGCGGCTGGCCACGGCTGAGGCGCAGCAGCTCGGCCGGCCGGATCGCAAGGAAGTGAGCGGTCGAGCCGGCGGCGAGCCAGAGGAGATCGTGAGTCAAGAGTGTTCGGTCGACAAAGACGCCCTCCACGAGTCGCGGCCGTGGAAACGGAGCGACGGCGGCCGGCTCGAGTCCCGTCAGCGTCAGGACCTCCTCGCGAGAGGCGATCCGGGCGGTCGTGCCGTCGGCCGCAGTCGCGAGCTTGGCGAGATCGGGCCGGCGATCGCCCGGGACGAGCGCGATGAACCAGCCGCCGCGGCAGGCGAAGACGATCGACTCGACGAGCCGGTCGAGCGAGCAGCCTGCCGCCTCGGCGACGGCTCCGGCGGTCGGCGAGCGGGGCTCGAGCTCCTCGAGCCTCGCCTCCGCGCCGGTTCTCCGCAAGAAGTCGGCGACTCGCTCGACCGGCTCTGGCCAGCGCGTGCGCACGGAGGCAGCGTACTCGCGGGCCGCTAGCCGAGGACGATGAAGCGGGCGTCGTCGAAGCCCTCGCCGCGGACGCGCTCGACGAGCTCGGCGGGGGGCTCCGAGTCGATCGAGAGCGCCATCAACGCCTTGCCGCCCTCCTTCGTCCGCGAGACGGCCATGTTCGCGATGTTGACGCCGCTTGCCCCGAACATCGTCCCCACCCGCCCGATCACGCCGGGGATGTCGTCGTAGCGGAGGAAGACCAGCCGCGGCGAGAGCTGGATGTCGATCGCGAACCCGAGCGCAGCCGCGAGGAAGAAGCGCGGCTCCGGCCCGATCGTCGTTCCGGAGACCTCGACGTCGTCCACGGCGACGGTGACGAGATTCGTGTAGTCGCGCGCCACCCCGGAGCGCTGCTCCGTCACCTCGATCCCTCGCTCCGCCGCGATCAGGGGCGCGTTCACGTAGTTCACCGTCTGCTCGACGCGACCCTGGAAGGCCCCGTTCAAGGCCGCGACCGTGAGGAGACGCGTGTCGCGCTCGGCGATCCCGCCGTGGAAGGAGAGCGCGATCCGGCGCGGGGGAGCGCCGGCGAGCTCGACCGCGAGCCTGCCGAGCTTCGCCGCGAGCGGGATGTACGGGCCGAGGAGCTCGAGGTCGTCGGCGCCGACGACCGGGATGTTGACCGCGTTCGTGACGGGACCGCCGTCGAGCGCCGCGACGACCTGCTCGGCGACGATCAGGCCGGCGCGATCCTGGGCCTCATCGGTCGAGGCGGCGAGGTGCGGGGTGACGACGACGGCATCGAGCCCAAGCAGCTCGCCTGTGTACGGCTCGGCCGAGAAGACGTCGAGCGCGGCGCCGGCGACCCGACCGCTGCGAACAGCGCCGGCCAGAGCCGCCTCGTCCACGAGCTCGCCGCGGGCGGCATTGACGATCCGCACGCCCGGCCGGCAGCGCCCGAGCGCGTCGGCGTCGAGGAAGCCGCGTGTCTCCTCGGTCAGCGGCAGGTGCAGGGTCAGGAAGTCGGCGGCGGCCAGGATCTGCTCGGCTGTCTCTACGTGGTCGGCGCCGAGCTCGCGGAAGCGCTCGGGCACGACAAAGGGGTCGTAGCCGACGACCCGCATCCCAATCCCGAGCGCGCGCCGCGCCACCTGCCGTCCGATTCGCCCGAAGCCGAGCACCCCGAGCGTCTTGTCGGCGAGCTCGACGCCGCCCCAGCGGGAGCGCTCCCAGCGACCCTGCTTGAGCGCGGCGTGGGCTTGCGGGATGTTGCGAGCGAGCGCGACGAGCAGGCCGATCGTGTGCTCCGCAGCCGAGACGACGGTCGATTCCGGTGCGTTCGCGACGACGATGCCGAGGCGCGTGGCGGCGGCGACGTCCACGTTGTCCACTCCCACACCCGCGCGTCCGATCACCTTCAGCTTCTCCGCGCGGCCGAGCAGCTCCGCGGTCAGCTTCGTCGCCGAGCGGATCACAATCGCGTCGTAGCGCCCGATGATCTCGTCGAGCCGCGACTCGGCATCGACGTCGACGTGGAAGCGGCTGCGCAGGAGCTCAACCCCCGCCTCCGCGATCTCCTCGCGAACCAAGACCCTCAGACCGGGGCTCCTTCGGCATAGACCTCGAGGGCGCGCGTCGCCGAGAAGCCGCGCTCGATCGGGGCGCCGAGCTCACCGAGCACGAGCTCGACCGCCGAGAGCGCCGTCGCGATGTCGAACTCGTCGAACCAACCGATGTGCCCGATTCGAAAGATCCTCTCCTTCAGCTCGCCCTGGCCGGCGGCGATCGTGATCCCGTGCCGGTCGCGAAGGATGCGCGTCAGCGCGGTCGAGTCGAGCCCGTCCGGCATGTAGGCAGCGGTGACGACCGCCGAGCGCTCCTCGTCGGGCGAGAAGAGCTCGAGTCCCATTGCCTTGATCCCGGCGCGGCAGGCGCGACCGAGGCGGGCGTGGCGGGCGCAGGCGGCGTCGAGTCCCTCCTCGAGCAGGAGGCCGAGCGCGACATCGAGCGCGACGACGAGCGAGACTGCCGGCGTGAAGGCGCTGTCGAGCTTCGCCTGCGCCTTCCGGGTTCGCTCCCAATCGAAGTAGTAGCGCGGGAGCGTCGCGCGCGCAGCGAGCTCCCAGGCGGCAGCGGAGACGGCGACCGTGGCCAGCCCCGGCGGCGTCATCAGCGCTTTCTGCGAGCCGGCGACGACCACGTCGAGACCCCAGTCGTCCGTTTCGAGGGGCACTGCGCCGAGACTCGAGACGGCGTCGACGAGGACGAGCGCACCGGCGCCCTTGGCGGCTGCGACGAGCGACTGCAGATCGCAGACGACTCCCGTTGACGTCTCCGAGTGGACGAGGAAGACCAGCGAGACCGGCTCGAGCTCCGCGAGCTTGCGGGCCAGATCCGCGGCGGAAGGCGTCTCGCCCCACTCGTAGCGCAACTCCTCGACCTCGCAGCCGTAGGCTCGGGCCATCGCGGCCCAGCGCTCGCCGAACTGACCCGCGGAGACGGCGAGTACCCGCTCGCCCGGCGAGCAGAGGTTGACGATCGCCGACTCGAAGGCGCCCGTTCCCGAGCACGTGAAGAGGAGGACGTCCCCGCTCGTCCGATGCACCTCCTGGAGTCGGCCGAGTACCCGTTCGTAGACGATCCGGAAATCGGGCGCACGGTGGTGCAGCACCGGCTCGGAGAGCGCCGCCAGCACCTGCGGTGGCACGGGCGTCGGTCCGGGCGTGAACAGGTACCGCTTCTGCGCCATCCTCCCGGAGCGTACCGTGCTTGTTTGTGCGCAGGATCGGAATCTGCAAGAGCAGATTCCGATTGCGCGAAAACCCCTGAAGGGGCCGCCCGCGGCCCCGGCTCGCTCTCGCACCGAGCATTCGCGATCAGCCGATCCAGCGAGCTTGTGTTCTTTGCGCACAAGCTCGGTTTCGGACGGGTTTGTGCGCAGGATCGGAATCCGCGAGAGCAGATTCCGATTGCGCGACAGGCCCCTGAAGGGGCCGCCCGCGGCCCCGGCTCGCTCTCGCACGAAGCATTCGCGATCAGCCGATCCAGCGAGCTTGTGTTCTTTGCGCACAAGCTCGGT
>JANDLU010000081.1 GCA_024330215.1 Candidatus Gaiellasilicea maunaloa | reverse complement strand
CGACCTCGACCAGCTCCCCCTCTTCCCGCGTCGTGAGTAACAAAGTCCTACTAGAAAGGTCAAAAGGGAGCCTTACCAGCCATTCCTGGCGTTAGCCGGGAATGGCCAGCACGATCTTCCCGAGCTGCTCCCCGGCTTCCAGCCGCTCGTGCGCGGCTCTCGTCTCCGCAAGCGGGTAGATCGAGTCGACGTGGACGCGGGCGCGGCCCGAGCGGATGAGCTCGTAGGCGCCGAGGAAGTCCTCGCGGGAGCCCATCGTCGAGCCGTAGACCGTGAGCTGCTTCCACCAGAAGCGGTGGAGCTGCGCCGGCGGGTTCGGGCCGCTCGTGGCGCCGCAAACCGTGACTCGGCCGCCCGGCTTCACCGCTGCGAGCGAGGTCCTCCAGGTCGCCTCGCCGACCGTCTCGACGACCACGTCGGCGCCGCCGACCTCCTTTACCGCGGCCGCCACGTCGCCGGTCGCGTGGTTGACGGTCACGTCGGCGCCCCACTCCCGCGCCCGCTCGAGCTTCTCGTCGCTCCCGGAGGTGACGATCGTCCTCGCTCCGAGTGCGCGGGCCAACTCGAACGCCGCCGTTGCGACGCCGCCGCCGATTCCCCAGATCAGCACCCACTCGCCCTCCTGGAGCCGCGCCTTCGTCACGAGCATCCGGTAGGCCGTCTCGTAGACGAGCGGGAACGCCGCGGCAGTCTCGAAGTCGATCGCGTCGTCGAGCGGGAAGACCTGCTCCTCGGGGAGCGCGATCAGCTCGCAATGGGTTCCGTCGGTGTGCTCGCCCACGACTGCGATCGTCGGGCCGTGCTCGAGGCCCGGGTTGATCACGACGCGCTCGCCGGTGTCGACCCGGATTCCCGCGCCGTCGGCGCCGAGGATCCGTGGCTTCGGGACCGAGGGGAGCCCCTTCCGGATCCAGAGGTCGAGATGGTTGAGCGAGGCGGCCCGCAACGAGACCAGAACCTCGCCCGGCCCGGCGACCGGATCGGGCACGTTCTCGTAGCGGAGCACCTCCGGGCCGCCGTCCTCGTGAATCCGAATCGCCTTCACCGGGCACAATCCTCCCATGACTGCGGCGGAGCTCGCGGAGCTAGGGAAGTCGTTGGGCCTCGATGCCGTCGGGGCGGCCCCGGCCGGGCCCTACACCGAGACCGAGCGCCACATTCGGGAGCGGAACGAACGCGGGCTCTTCGCCGGCATGCGCTTCACGATGGCCCAGCCGGAGGTGTCGTGTCATCCGGAGACACTGCTGCCGGGCGCGCGCACCGTTGTCTCGGCGACGCTCTGCTACTACACCCTTTCAGCGCACGCGGGCATGGGCGAAGCCCGCGCCCGCGCGAAGACCCCTAAAGAGTCGCTTCGCTCCGCCGGCTCGAGCACAGGCTCCGATGAAGGCACGCTCTCGCGCTACACGTGGAGCGACCGCTACGCAGAGCTACGCGAGAAGCTCGATGCGCTCGGGCGCCGGCTCGGCGGCTCCTACCGCGTCCTCGTCGATGCGAACCAGCACGTCGACCGGGAGGCGGCCTTCCGCGCCGGGCTCGGCTTCTACGGCAAGAACACGCTCTTGATCACGCCGCGACACGGCTCGTGGGTCGTGCTCGGCACGCTCGTCACGGATGCCGCGCTCGAGGCGGCCGCACCCCTCGGGACCGACTGCGGCTCGTGCACGCTCTGCATCGAGGCCTGCCCGACCGGTGCGCTCGAGGAGCCGGGAACGCTCGACGCAAACCGCTGTCTCTCCTACTGGACGCAGGCTCCGGCGGCGATTCCTGCCGAGTACCGTGAGGCGATCGGCGCCTCGCTCTACGGCTGCGACATCTGCCAGGACGTGTGTCCCTGGAATCGCGGGGTCGAGAAGCGCCGGGCCGGCGAGCGACCTCCGGCCGGCGCCGAGCCGACGGTCTCGCTCGTCGACTGGCTCGAGGCCGACGGCGCCGAGCTGATCGAGCGCTACGACCGCCTCTACGTGCCGCGGAACGACCCGCGCTACCTGCGCCGGAACGCGCTCGTCGCAGCCGGGAACGTCGGCGGCGCCGAGCACCGGCCGCTGCTCGAGCGGTTCGGGACAGGTGAGGACGAGCTCCTGCGCGAGCACGCCGAGTGGTCGCTCGCACGCCTGGCCGAGCGCGGAGAATGAGAGTGATCCGGTTGCTCGCGTTCGTGCGGCTCGTGATCGTGCCGCTGGCGCTCGTCCAGGTCCTGAATCAGCGCGGCGACTTCCCGCCCGGCTACCAGACGGCCGCCTGGACGATCCTCGGCGTCCATGCTCTCCTCGCGACTCTCCTCGTTCCGCTCTCCTTTGCCGAGCGCAGACGCGGGCGGGCGGTGGCGCTGCTCGGCCTCGCGTTCGACACGCTGCTCTCGACGGCCCTGATCCTCGTCTACTCGTTCGAGGCGGGCCAGCCGCTCCGGACCCTGCTCTTCCTGGTCGTCCTCGAGGCCGCGCTCCTCTTCCGGGTGGTTGGAGGCCTGACCGTTGCGCTCGCCGGCATCCCGATCCTCGTTCTCGCCGAGATCTGGCGCTCACGCGAGTTCGGCTTCGAGATCCAGCCCGAGTCCATCGTGCTCCGGGTGGCGATCGCCGTCGTGCTCGGCGTCGTCGTCGGCCGGCTCGTCGCAATGGAGCGCGAGCAGGCCGCGCTCGCGCGAGCTCGCGCGCAGGACGCCGAACGGCTGCGGGACGAGCTCGGCCGGCGCGTCGACGTGCTCGAGGCCTCGAGCCGTTGCGCTCGTGCTCTCGGCTCGTCCCTGGAGCTCGACCAGGCGTTCAGCGCCTTCATCGCCGAGCTTCGCGGTCTCGTGTCGCTCGATCGCGCCGCGATTCTGCTCTTCGAGGATGAGGGCGCTCGAGTGATGGCGACCGCCGGTTCCGGCGCCGACTCGTTCTTCGCGCCCGGGACGCGGATGGAGATCGCCGGCTCGATCCTCGAGCGGGTCGCCGAGGGCGAGACCGTGTATCGAGATCAGCTCGGCGGAGGCCGGTACGCGGAGGAGGAGGGACTGCTCCGGCTGGGCCTGCTCTCGCGCGTCACGGCGCCGCTCCAGCTCGGGACGAGGACGATCGGGGCGCTGTCCGTCGGTCGGGCGGAGCCGGCGGCCTTCGCAGCGGAGGAGGTCGAGCTCGTGTCGTTGCTCGGGCGCTTCGTGGCAGCGGCCGTGCAGAACATCCGCACCTACGAGGCGGAGCGGACGACCGTGGAGGAGCTGCGGCGCCTCTCGGCGCTCCGCGCGGATTTCGTCTCGCTCGTCTCGCACGAGCTACGGAGCCCGATGGCTGCCGTGATCGGTGCGACGCGGACGCTGCAGACGCGCTGGCGAGACCTGCGGACGGAGCAGCGAGATGCCTTCCTGGCGGTGATCGGCGACGAGACCGGCCGGTTGTCCGATCTGGTCGGCGACGTCCTCGACACGTCGAGGATCGAGGCCGGCACCTTCGGCTACACGTTCACCGACGTCGATCTTGCGGACCTGCTGCGCGAGGCGACGGCAGCGGTAACGCTCGGGCAGGACGCGGTCAGGCTCGAGATCGAGGTCCCTTCGCTGCTGCCCCGCGTGCGCGGCGATCGCGACCGCTTGCGCCAGCTCGTGGACAACCTGCTCGCGAATGCGATCAAGTACTCGGAGCGCGGCACGCCCGTCGAGGTCGATGCGAGCGCGAGGAACGGCATCGTCCGGGTCCGCGTTCGTGACTTCGGGCCGGGAATCGCCCTCGAGGATCACGCCCTGATCTTCGAGAAGTTCGGGCGCTCCGGTGTCGCGGCTGCCAAGCCCGGCACCGGCCTCGGGCTCTTCATCTCGCGCTCGTTCGCCGAGGCGCACGGCGGCACGCTGCGGGTCGACTCGCGCCCAGGCGCCGGCGCGACCTTCACGCTGACGCTGCCGGCCGAGACCTAGATGCGGCCGACGCGGATGCGACTCACCTTGAGCTCGCGCAGGAGCGCGGCAGCCCGCTCGGCCACAGTCTGCCGCAGCTCGCCGGGCTCCAGGACGACGGCCTCGCCGCGGTCGTGCAGGATCTCGCCGACGATCCAATCCTCGGTCTTGAAGCCGAGCTCGCCGAGCGCCGAGCCGTCCGCAAGCGGCCGGGCGCCGCGCTCGCGCTTCCAGCGCGCGATCTCGGGCGAGTACCAGACGCGCGCGATCCCGGGATCGCGGAGGTAGTTCGGGTCGAAGCCCTCGCGCGGCTCGAAGCGCTCATCGGTCAGCCGCGCCGAGCGCATCCGGTCGACGCGATACGTGCGCGCGTCGCCGGCGTCTCGATCCCAGGTATGGACGCGCCAGTAGGGGAGCTCGCGCATCAGCTGATACGGCTCGACGAGCCTGCTCGTGGGCGTCTCCTCACCTTCCTTCAGGTACTCGATCGCGACCAGCCGGTGCTGCTCGATCCCGTCCGAGAGCGTCCCGATCAGCTGCTCCTCGTCGGTGGGGCGGTCGTCCTCGACATCGTGCGGCTCGGACTGCGCGAGCTCGAACTGGCCGAACGTCTCCTCCAGCTTGCGGCGCACGCGGTCGAGCGTCGTGTGCGAATGGGCCGCGATCGAGGGGCCGACGTAGTCGAGGGCGAGACGGATCGCCCGCGCCTCGAGCGGGGTCAGCCGCGGCGCCAGCCGGAAGACGTCGCCGTAGAGCTCCTTGTCGACGGTCACGACGGCGCCTTCGAGCTCGGCGTACACCGTGTAGCAGCCGCCGCCGAAGTTGACGAGATTGAGGAGCGAGAGATGCTCCTGGAGCTCGTCCCGGGGGATGTGGAAGCGCTCCGCGAGCCGTCCCGCGTCGAGCTCGGCCTCCGGCGCGTCCCCGCACGCGGCCAAAAGGTGGGCGAGGAGGGCCTGAAGGACCGCAAACCGCTCGGGCGCGACAGGCGGCGCCGGCCGGTCGGCCGCGGGCAGCTCGAGCTGGGGCGTCTCCTTGGCGACGGCTGGTGCCTCGCCCGCGTGCCGGTCGCGCGTCAGTGTCAGCGCCGAGGCGACCGCGCCGCGCAGCTCCGCAGGCTCGAGCGGGACGGCACGGCCGTTCTGGCGGAGAACCCAGCTCGCGAGCGGCTCGACCGCCGCGTACTCCGTCTCGAACACGCCCTCCTCCAGCGTGCCCGCGTCGCCGAGCGTCCGCTTCACCCACCAGGCGGTGTCGCCGGAGACCGCGACTCGCGCCAGGCCGGCGAGCTCGCCGATCTGCCAGGGCGAGCGTCGGCGATGGTTCTCGACGTCGAAGTCTGCCGGCAGCCGAAAATCACGCTCGCGGCGCGTCGCGAAGCGGATGTCGCTCCGGATCCGGGAGACCCGGAACGTCTTCTCGCGCTCGTCGCCGAGGTCGCTGCCGATCACGTACCAGACGCCTTCATCGTGGCGGAGCGCGTAGGGGTTGAGCGCCCGCTCCGAGACCCGGTCCCGCTGCGGCGACCAGTAGCTGAACTTGATCGTGCGCTGCTTCGAGATGGCGGCCTCGAGCTTCGAGAGCCTCCCCGCGAGCTCGGGCGAGTAGTCCGGGTCGCTCACCTTGACGCGGCCGGCGGTCTCGCCGGGGGACTCGTCGAACCCCTTGCGCCCGAGTGCCAGGTTCTGGAGGGCGAGTCGAAGCGGCTCCGCGTAGGCGAACTTCCCCTCCAGCAGGTGCAGGCTCGTCAGGAGCGCCGCCAGCTCGTCGTCGGTGAGCTCGAGCTTCGGCAGGAAGTAGTTCTCGGAGCGCAGCGTGTAGAGCTCCTCGCCGGTGAACTCGTCGCGCTGGGAGTTGAGCGGCACGCCGAGCGCGATCAGCTCGGCCCGGTCCGAGTAGAAGCGCCGCGCGAACGCCTCGTCCGACATCTCCGAGTAGCCCTCGACGTTGCCCTTGACGTCGCGCGCCGTCAGCGGCCGCCGCTCCGCCATCAGGAACGCGACGAGCGAGAGCTGCCGGATCAGCTTGTCGGTGTCGTGCGACATACGCTTTTTCGAGGTTACAGCTCGAAAAAGCCTAGGCTGCCAGCGTCGACGATTCGAGATGCTGGTGCGAGGGGCAGTAGTCGCGCTCAGGGAGCGGCGTGCGCTGACAGGGCTTGCCCTTGCGCGTCGTCGCCCGGCAGCGGGCGACCCCGCCGTCGAGTGCTCCGGCCTCGAGCTGATCTACGATGAAGCCGACTGCCGCGCCGACTCCCTCGCGCACGGCCCAGGCGACCTGGGCCTGCGCCGTGATCGGGAAGTAGCGACGAATGTCCTGGAAAAGCGCGCGATCGGGCTTCGAGAAGTAGTGCGGATCGGCGGCGAGCCGCTCCATCGTCTGCTCGCACTGCTCGAGGACTGCCCGCCTCGACTCGAGCTGCGTGCCGGAGTCGGAATAGGGGTCGATCAGGTCACGGATCGAGCGATAGATCGCTCGCGAATACTGATACATGCAAGTCTGCAGCTGCAAGAGGTGTGCTTCCATCCAGGCGGTCAGCGCTCCCTGTCGAATCCCCTGATCAGGCCGTTTTTGTCGATCGGACGAGGTTTTCCGCGAGCGAGTATACGGACTTCCGGGCGTTGTTACAAAGTCTTTGTCCGTGGTTCGACGAACTCCCCTCAGGATCCGGGGACGATCGCTCGCTGATACGCCGACCCGAAGACTGCCCGAGCCCGCTGGAGCGAGCTCACCGCCTCGGGCTCCGACTCGAAGACGCCGTGGAAGACGACGTAGTAGCCGGGAAGGAGGCTTGCGAAGCGGGACGAGTCGAGGACCCCGACGCGGCGGAGCCCGCCCTCGCGCGCCTCCTCCGCCTTCGCCCGAGCGGCCCCGAGACCGCCGTTCTGGGGAAGCGAGAGGAGGACGATCGTCCAGCCGCGCCGGCCGGTCGGCCAGGAGATCGCGGCTGGGACGCGAGCCGGCGGCGGCGGTGCGAGCGGCGGCGGCGCGGTCTGTCCGGATCCTGTCGAAGGTTCGGGCGCGCTCGGGCCGGAAGCGCTCGGAGGAGCGGTGAGGCTCCCGCCGGTGGCGGTCGGTACGGCCTCTGTCGCCTCACCGTCGGAGGAGATCGCGATCGCGGCCCCGGTGCCCAGGATCGCGATCGCGAGCCCGAACACGGTGGGCAGGAACCATCCCGCCGCCCACGGCTGCCGGGCGGAAAGACCGGTCGACGCCCGCTCGATCGTTCCGGATCGGCCCTCCGGAAGGCGCAGGCCGCACTCGAGACAGTACTCCTGCCCCGGCGCGGAGCCGGCCGAGCAGCGAGGGCAGAGGAGCGTGCGCTCGGTCCGTCCCTCCTCCTCGGGAAGCTCGCTCACCTGCGCCCCTCGGCCGGGACGGGGCGACCGCAGTTGGCACAGAAGCGCGAGCCCCAGAGCAGCGGGGCGCCGCACTCGCAGCGGGCGCTACGCGGGACCCCTGCCAGCGGCTTCGCGTTCCCGAGGAGGGCCTCCAGCTCGCTGATTCGCGCCTCGAGCCCGATCAGCTCCGCGCAGCGCTCGAGCACGAGATCCTCGCGGAAGCGGTCGCGCCGGTACATCTCGAGGGCGATCCCGCCGAGATCGCGCAGCCGTTCCTCACGGAGTCGCAGGAGCGCTCGGCGCTCGCGCCGGAGCTCACCGGGAGGCGGAGTGGGGCGTCGGCGCGGCTTCGGCGCCGGCGGGTCGGCGGCGGTCGGGTCGTGACCGTTCGCGGCGTCGGGAGCGGTGCGCTGCGGCAGGAGACGGTGGAGCAGCGGTAGGCGCGGCATCGACGCGCCGAATCTAGCAGCGGCGGCGGCGAGCTAGAGCTCGATCACCACGAGACGCTCTTCCGTCAGCTCGCGCACAGCCCAAGGAGGCCCCTCGCGCGTGTTCCCGGAATCCTTGACCCCCCCGTAGGGCATCTGGTCGGCTCGAAACGTCGGTGCCTCGTTGATCGTGACGCCGCCGAAATCGAGCCGCTGCGCCGCCGACAGCGCCGTCTCGAGCGAGCTCGTGAAGATCCCGGCCTGGAGGCCGTAGCGCGTCCCGTTCGCGAGCTCGATTGCCTCGTCGAGCGTGTCGTAGGCGCTCACGGTGCAGACCGGGCCGAACACCTCTTCGCAGGAAACCCTCAGCTCCAACCCGGCGTTGGCGAGCACCGTCGGCCGGAGGAGCTCGCCTTCGAGCGTGCCGCCGGTCAGCACCTCTGCACCCGCGGCTCGCGCCTCCTCGACCCACTCGAGGATGCGAGCCCGGCTCTCGCGGTCGATCAGCGGCCCGACGTCCGTCACCTCGTTGGCGGGATCGCCGAGCACGAGCGCCTCGACCTTTGGCAGAAAGCGCGCGAGCAGCTCGTCGTAGGCGGCCCGCGCCACATAGATCCGCTGCACGGAGATGCAGCTCTGGCCGGCGAAGGAGAAGGCATTGGCGGCGAGCTTCATCGCGGCCGCCTCGAGGTCGGCGTCCGCCTCCACGATCGCCGGAGTCGCGTTCCCGAGCTCCAGGTTGACGCGCTTCCGCGGCGCTCGCTCGGCGAGTCTCCAGCCGACCTCGCCCGAGCCGGTGAACGTGATCGCACGCACGCGCTCGTCCTCGACGAGCACGTCTCCGAGCTCGGAGGCCGGCCCGACGAGGACGTTGAGCCAGCCCGGCGGCAGACCCGCCTCCGTCTCGAGCTCGGCGAGCAGGAGCGCTGAGAGCGGCGTCTGCGAGGCCGGCTTCAGGACGACGGCGCACCCCGCGGCAAGCGCAGGTGCCAGCTTGTGCGCGACCAGGTTGAGCGGGAAGTTGAAGGGCGAGATCGCGCCGACGACGCCTACGGGCAGCCGCAGGGTGAACGCGAGCTTGCCGGCGCCCGCTTGCGAGGCGTCCATCGGCACCATCTCGCCGGCGAGGGTACGGGCCTGGACGGCGCTCATCGTGTACGTCGACATCGCCCGCGAGACTTCTACCCGGGCCGCCTTGAGCGGCTTGCCCGCCTCGGCCGAGATCGTCTGCGCGACCTCTTCGTGCCGGCGTCCGAGGTAGCCGGCGACCCGGACCAGGATCTCCGCCCGCTTGTGCGCGGGAAGCGGGTCGCGCATCGCCTTCTCGGCGGCATCGATCGCCCGTCGCGCCTCGTTCGCTCCCGCCTTCGGCACGCGCCCGACGACCTCGCCGGAGTAGGGCGAGCGCACCTCGATCCAGTCGCCGGTCTCGATCCACTCCCCGGCGATCAGCAGCTTTCGCTCGTTCAGCGTCGCAGCCATAGTAGGAGCCTATGCTCCCCGAGACGCGTTACGCGCGGAGCGGCGAGGTCAACATCGCCTTCCAAGTCGTGGGCGAGGGGCCGCTCGACCTCGTGCTCGTGCCCAGATTCGTCTCGCACCTCGATCTCGACTGGGAGGAGCCTCGGTATGCCCACATGCTGCGGCGGCTCTCCTCGTTCGCGCGGCTGATCCTGTTCGACAAGCGCGGCACCGGATTGGCCTCGGCGACCGCGCCGGAGTCCATACCGGCGAGTGCCAGCAGCTCGACGGGAAGCTCGCGGGAGTCGCGGTCGTGATCGGGGCGCGGATCTCGAGCATCGCGAGCAAAGGCGAGGTGCTCGTCTCGGCCACCGTCCGAGACCTCGTCGCGGGCTCTGGCCTCCAGTTCGAGGATCGCGGCGAGCGCGAGCTGAAGGGCGTGCCGGGCTCCTGGCGTCTGTACGCGGTGGCCGCGTGAACGAGGAGCGCGTCGCGAGCTTTCCCATCGGTGCCGCCGTGACGATCGCCGAGCTGGAGCGAGACCCACATCCGCTCCTCGCTCGTCTGCGGGAGCGCGAGCCGGTCTCGTGGCTGCCTGCGCTCGACGGCTGGCTCGTCACCCGGCGCGATCTCACTCTCGAGGTAATGCGCGACGCAGAGACCTACACGGTCGACGATCCCCGCTTCTCGACGGGACAGGTCGTCGGTGCGAGCATGCTCTCGCTCGACGGCTCCGAGCACACACGTCACCGCGATCCGTTCGCGCGTCCCTTCCGGCTCGACGCCGTCCGGGAACGATTCGCCGACTTCGTCGAGACAGAGGTCGAGCGCCTGCTCGCCGCAATCGAGCCCAGGGGCGAGTCAGAGCTGCGCCGCAGCCTTGCCGGTCCGCTGTCGGTCGCTGCGATGATGCAGGCGCTCGGGCTCGTCGAAGCCGACACGAGCGAGGTGCTCGGCTGGTACGACTCGATCGTCGCGGGCGTGACCTCGATCACGGCCGGACAGCCGGCGGAGCCCGCAGCGGCGGAGGCCTTCGAGCGGCTCCGAGTGAGCGTCGAGCGGGCCTTCGGGCGCGATCCGGACAGCTCGCTCGTCGCTGCCGCGGCGGCGGGCGGAGACGGGTTGAGCGGCGGAGAGGTCGTCTCGAACGCCGCCGTGCTCCTCTTCGGCGGGATCGAGACCACCGAGGGGATGATCGCGAACGCGATCCTGCACGTGCTCGAGAGCCCCGAGCAGCGGGCGCTCCTCGAGCGCGATCCGGCTCTCGTCGGCGCCGCCGTCGAGGAGTCGCTTCGGCTCGAGCCGGCGGCTGCGGTCGTCGATCGCTACGCGACGCGGGCCGTGGAGCTCGGCGGCGCCCGCATCGGCGAGCGCGAGCTCGTGACGGTCTCGCTGGCCGGAGCAAACCGCGATCCTGCCGTCTTCGCGGAGCCCGATCGCTTCGACGTCTCGCGCGAGAACGCCCGGCTGCACGTGACCTTCGCGCAGGGGCCGCACGTCTGCATCGGAATGCATCTCGCCCGACTGGAGGCGCAGGTCGCGTTGGGGCGAATACTCGCGCGGCTGTCCGGTGTGCGCCTCGATCCGGAGCGGCCGAGCGCGGCGCGCGGGCTCGTCTTCCGCAAGCCGCCGACGCTCTGGGCGCGCTGGGACGCGCTAGGCTGACGCCATGCCCGATGCCCTGATCGTCGACGCCGTCCGCAGCCCGATCGGGAAGCGCAACGGGTCGCTTTCGGGCATGCGTGGCGACGACCTCGCAGCCCAGGTGCTGAACGGCCTGATCGCGCGCCAGGATCTCGACCCCGGCGAGGTCGAGGACGTGCAGATGGGCTGCGTCACCCAGATCGGCGAGCAGGGCTGGAACATCGGCCGGATGGCGCCGATGGCGGCCGGCTGGCCCGAGACGGTCTGCGGGACGACGGTCGACCGGCAGTGCGGCTCCTCGATGCAGACGAACTTCAACGCGGCTGCCGCGATCTGGGCAGGGCAGCTCGATGTCGTCGTCTCGGCAGGCGTCGAGATGATGTCCCGGGTTCCGATGGGCTCGAACGGCGGCGACCTCTCCGAGCAGGTCACCGAGCGCTGGCAGATCGTGCCGCAGGGGATGTCGGCCGAGGCGATCGCCGCCGAGTGGGAGATCTCCCGCGAGGCGCTCGACGCGCTGTCGCTGGAGTCGCACGGCCGCGCGCTCGCCGCGATCGAGGCCGGGCGTTTCGAGAACGAGATCGTCCCCGTGGAGATCGGCGCCGCCGGCGCGGCCGTCCTCTTCGGCGTCGACGAGGCCCCGCGCGTCGACACCTCGGCGGAGAAGCTCGCCGGGCTCGCTCCCGCCTTCATCCCCGACGGCGTAGTCACGGCCGGGAACTCGAGCCAGATCGTCGACGGCGCCGCGGCCGTGCTCGTCACGAGCGACGCCGCCGCCTCGCGGCTCGGGCTCGAGCCACGCGCGCGCTTCGTCTCGTTCGGGCTCTCGGGTGTCGACCCGAACCGGATGCTCCACGGGAACCCCGAGGCGTGCCGGAAGGCGCTCGAGCGGGCTGGGCTGACCTGGGACGACATCGCGGTGATCGAGGTCAACGAGGCGTTCGCCTGCGTCGTGCTCCAGTTCGCGAAGGACGCCGGCCTCGAGGATCGCTTCGCGGACATCAACCCGAACGGCGGCGGGATCTCGCTCGGACATCCGCTCGGAGCGACGGGCGCCCGCGTCACCGCGACGCTGCTGAACGAGCTGGAGCGCCGCGAGGCGCGTTACGGGATCGCGTGCATGTGCATCGGATTCGGCCAGGCGATCGCCGCGGTGATCGAGCGCCTCGAGCGATGAGCCTTCCCGGCGCCGAGCTCGTCGACGTCGGAGTCGAGGATCTCAGAGCTGGGCGAGAGACCGTCGAGGCGTTGCTCGTCTCGATCGGCGCGCCGCGGCTCCGCGCGACCGGCCTCGAAGTCCCCGAGCCGCTGCCCGACGCCGAGCTCTCGCTGTATGAGTTGCTCCGCCGCGAGTACGGCGACGACGCCCACGGGCGCTACAACGCGCTCGTGCGCCGACTCGTCAGCTACGAGCGCGCGGCCGAATGCGCGAGGTAGTCGACGCCGAGCGAGTCCACGCCTTCATGCGGGCGCTCGGCACCGAGGCAGACGAGGAGGCGGTCGCGTATCTGACCGGAGGCACGACCGCGGTCCTCGTCGGTTGGCGCGCCACGACCGTCGACGTCGACTTGAAGCTCGTGCCGGAGTCGGAACGGCTCTTGCGCGCAATCGTGCGGTTGAAGGACGAGCTCGGGGTGAACGTCGAGCTCGCCTCGCCGGCCGAGTTCATCCCGGTTGCCGAGGGCTGGGAGGAGCGAAGCCCGTTCGTGGCCCGCGAGGGAATGCTGACATTCCGGCACTTCGATCCGATCGCGCAGGCTCTGGCGAAGCTGGAGCGGGGACACGGTCGCGATCTCGCCGATGTCCGCGCCTTGATCGAGCATGGACTCGTGGACGAGAGCGAGGTGCTCTCGTCGTTCGAGCAGATCGAGCCTGAGCTCTACCGTTTCCCCGCGATCGACGCGGCCGCCTTCCGCCGCCGGGTGGAACAGCTCAGGTGAGACGACAGAACGCTCGCAAGAGCTCCGCGCCGGCGTTCGTCTCGGCAAGCTCGCGCGCGGCCGGAAGGTCTTCCGCGGCCCACTCGTCGTCCTCCATCATGTGGATCTGGAGGGGGACGCCCGGCGGCCAAGAGCCGCCGAACTCGGAGGCCGGAAAGCAGCGCTGAAGAGCAGCGCTCCCTTGGAGCCTGGGCGTGTCTGGGCCACGGTCATGACGCACTTCCGATCACGCTCGGAGATCTCGAAGGCGCCACGGCCGCGCTCACCCGTTAGGCGGGCTTCGCCGAGTTCTACCGTCACCTGACAGCCGCGGGCGAGTCGGGAGCAGCGGCGGCCGAAGTTTGGTTAGGTTCCGCGGCGATGAGCACTCGAGATGCCGCCTGTCACTGCGGGCAACTTCGTCTGGAAGTCGCGGGCGATCCGTTCGGGGTCTCCATCTGTAACTGCCTTGCCTGCCAACGTCGGACCGGAAGCGCCTTCGGGATGCAGGCTGGATTCAAAGCCGACCAAGTGCAGGTCGTCGGTCGATTCAGCGACTTCGCGCGAGTCTCGGACGAGGCGGATCGAAAGGAGCACGTCTTCCATTTCTGCCCCGACTGCGGCTCGCAGGTCTTCTACACCGAGCCATCTGAGCCAGATTGCGTCGTGGTCTCGGTTGGCTCGTTCGCCGACCCGTCGTTCCCGCCGCCGACGGAGTCGGGCTACGACTCTCGCCGTCACCAGTGGGTGGGGCTGCCCGACTCGATCCAGCGCTATGCCCCCGAGCTGTGGGACTCGGTGCGACCTCTCTACGCCGCCGGCAGCTACGCGGAGGCGGCGGACAGAGGTCGCGAGCTCATCGAGGCCCGCCCCGAGCAGGGGTACCTCTACTACAACGTGGCGTGCTGCGAGAGCCTTGCCGGCCGGGGAGCGGACGCCATCGAGCACCTCCGCCAGGCGATCGACATGTGGGAGGGTTGTCGCGAGATGGCGAATGGTGACTCCGACTTCGACGCGATCCGCGGCGAGTCCGCCTTCCAGGAGCTGATCAGCCGCTAGGCGCTGCGCGGCTCGACCGCGCACCAGCCGCGTGCGCCAGCGTCCTGTTCTCCCCGTGGCCAGCTCGATCGCCCCTCGAGGCGGCGGCTGTAGGATCGACCGCCGATGGCTGAGATCAGGAGAGTCGGTGTGGTCGGGCTCGGCGCGATGGGCGCCGGGATCGCGCAGCTCTGTCTCGAGGCCGGGGTCGAGACCGTCGGGCGCGAGGTGAGCGCGGACCTCGGGGAGCAGGCGCGAGACCGGATCGGCCACTTCCTGACCCGCAAGGTCGACAAGGGCCAGCTCGAGGGGTCGGCACGCGACGACGCCATGGCCCGCCTTTCTTTGACCACAGAGCTCGAGGAGCTCCGTGGCGCCGATCTCGTGATCGAGGCGATCGTCGAGGAGCTCGAGCCGAAGCGGGAGCTCTTCGCCGAGCTCGATCGGATCGCGAGCCCCGAGGCGGTGCTCGCGACGAACACCTCGGCGCTCTCGGTGACGGAGATCGCCGCGGCGACGAGCCGACCCGAGCGCGTCGTCGGGATGCACTTCTTCAACCCGGCGCCGCTGATGCCGCTCGTCGAGATCGTGCGCGCCGAGCTCACCGCGGACGAGCCGTTCGAGGCCGCCTTCGCCTTCGGCGAGCGGATCGGGAAGACGCCGATCCGCTGCTTCGACACGCCGGGCTCTGTCGTCAACCGCGTCCTGATCCCGCTCCTGAACGACTGCATCCGGGTGCTCGACGAGTCGCGCGTCAGCCCGGAGGATCTGGATAAGGGGCTGAAGCACGGCGCAGGCTGGCCGATGGGCCCTTGCGCGCTCGTCGATCTCGTCGGAATCGACGTCCACGTACACGCGTCCGAGGCGCTGTACGAGAAGACGCGCGAGCAGCGGATGGCGCCGCCGGCGCGGCTCGTCGCGATGCGGAACGCGGGCCTGCTCGGCCGCAAGTCCGG
>JANDLU010000009.1 GCA_024330215.1 Candidatus Gaiellasilicea maunaloa | reverse complement strand
GAGCCAGCGGAAGCGCGGCGAGGACGCCGTCGCGGAGACGACCGGACATGACCCGACGCTATAGAAGCGACGGGGGCGGCCGAAGCCGCCCCCGTCCAACCGCTGCTACGGGGTGACCGTCGGGCAGGCCGTCGCACCCGAGCTCGTGCAGTTGACACGGCCCTGGATCGACGGGCTCAACGTTCCCGCCGACTGCACGTAGTTCGCAACCGCCTGATCCATGATGTCGCGGGTCGTGACCCGGCTCGAGAAGACCGGATAGCCGTCACCGCCCGCGGCCATGAAGTCGTTCTCCGAGAGGGTGTAGCTCGACGCGGCCGTCAGATCGACCGCCGTGCCCGTGCAGCTTCCATCCACCGCCTGCCTGACGGCGCCGGTCACCCGGCTCCCGGCTACGGCCGAGATGTCGTACGTGAAGCAGAGGCCGGAGACCTGAGCGAAGCGACCGTCGACGGCCGGCATCTTGGACACGCCGTTCTCGAGCATCGTCTTCAGCTCCGCTCCGTTCACCGTCAGCGTCACGGCCACGTTCCCGAAGGGAAGCACTGTGTTCACCTGACCGCGGGTGATCGGGAACGGCGGCGGGACGAACGACGGACAGAAGTCCGTCGCGATATCGGTCGTCGGACACGTCAGACTGGCCCGCAGACCACCCGAGTTCGTGATCGCGAAGTCGGTTCCGTACGTCGCGCGAAGCGCGTCGGTGACGACGTTGCCGACCTTCGACTCGCAGGTACGGCCCGCGCTGTTGCCGCAGGCGTCGCTACGCGGGACCTCGACAGTCGAGACGCCGAGTTGCGTGCCGAAGATCGGCGCGAGCTGGTCGCGGTAGGGCTGCAGCATCGCCTCGATCGCCGGATCCGGCGTCACCGCCGAGGAGAGCGGGGTGACGAACTCGGCCGACCGTTCGATCGTACGCTTCTGGTGCGGGTCGAAGACGAGTGTCGTCCGCGCATATGTCACGCCCTTGCTGCGGTTCTCGACCACGAGCGTGTGATCGACGACGGTGTTCACTGCGACGTCCGTATGGTCGCCGAGGATGACGTCGAAGCCCTTGACCTGCTTGGCGAAGTCGAGGAGCGGGCCGGTCGGCTCCCCCGTAGCCGGATCCGTTCCCGTCGCGCCGAGATGCGCGATCGCGACGAAGATGTTCGCGCCTGCCTTCTTCGCCGCCTTCCGTGCCTTGTTGGCCGCAGCGACCGGATCTGTGACCTGGATCGTGCCGAAGCTACCGGGGAAGACGAGTGTCGGCGCCTCCGGGTTCGTGATCCCGACGACGGCGATCTTGACGCCTGCCCGCTCGAAGATCGCGAATGGCGCGACCCCGCGGAGGTTGTCCTCGACGTGTGCGAGATTCGCCGACACGTACGAGAAGTCGGCGAGGTCGATCATCCGCTGGAGGTGCGCGATGCCGCGGTCGAAGTTGTGGTTACCGAGGGTGTCGGCATCGAAGCCCATCAGGTTCATCGACCTCACCGCCGGCTCTTCCTCGAAGAAGTTCGAGATCGGCGGTGAAGCACCGAACGCGTCGCCCGCAGTCAGCGTGAGCGTGTTCGGGTTGGCCGCGCGATCCGCCTTGAAGTACGACGAGAGCACTGCCGCACCACCGACGTTCCCGACTCCCGACACCGAGATCGGGTCGATCTGCCCGTGCCAGTCCGAGATGCTGAGCAACTGGATCGTGACCGGTGAGGTCGTCTTGGCATCCGTCCGAGCCGCCGCCGCAGGGACTGTGAGCAACATGAGCGCGAGAATCGCGACCGCAAGACGTGTAGCTCGTTTCGTCATCTTTTCGTCTCCCAGATTGAATGTCACAGGTGAATGACACGGGCCGGCGCCGCAGAAGCGACGCCGGCCAGAGGTCGGAACTACCGCCGACCCGTCAGATCGAGGCGGGCCACGGATGGATCGTGGTCGGAGGCCTGGTCGGCGAACTCGGCGTTGACGTGCACCACGTCGTAGGCGCGGACGCGGCCGAGCAGACTGTTGCCGACCAGGATCTGGTCGAGCGTCTGCGAGTTTCCTTCGAAGACATACGAGTAGCGCTCCGCCGGCGCGAGCGTCTTCATCAGCGTCGTCATCACGCCGCCTTCGAGGATGTCGATCGTCTCCGAGAACTCGAAGTCGTTGATGTCCCCGAGCACGACGACGTTCGCGCGGTGGTCGACCGCGAGGACGTCGTCGACGAAGTCGTTCACGACCTGGGCCTGCTGACGCCGCGCGATCTCGCTGAAGCGGGTCGGCGGCTGGAAGCGGCCATAGAGCGGCTGGTCGTCGCCCTTGGAGCTGAAGTGGTTGACGACGACGAACAGCTTCCTACCGCGGAAGCGAAACTCGCCCGCGAGGGACTTCCGCGTGTCGAGGAAACCGGGGTCGGCTGGATCGATCCGGCCGGGGCTGATCGAGAGCTGTGCTCCCGACGGCTGGTCGACGACCGCCACCGCCGTCACCGAGTCCCCGCCCGGTCGATCGACGAAGCTGAGGCCACGGTCGGTCCGGAAGAGGAGGCCGACACGGATGTTGCCGCCGGGCTGACCGCCGTCCACGTTGTCGAGCGGATCGATCTGCCGGTACTCGTAGAGCGGGCCGCCGGCGACCTGGATCGCGGCGATCAGGGCCGCCCACGACTGGGACGCGTCGACGATGCCGTCGTTGGTGGAGCCCGTGTTGTCCTGGACCTCCTCGACTCCGATCAGATCGGGAGCGCGAAGGTTGTCGACGATCTGGGCGGCGAGCCGCGGGATCAGGTCGACGTCGCTCGGGTCGAGGTTCTCGACGTTGAAGGTCGCGACCGACAGCTCCTGATGACGAGGCCGAGCTGTCACCTCCGGCGTCAGCGGCCCTGGGTCGAACGTCGGCGTCGTCGTCGCCTGCAGCTTGAAGTTCGAGAAGCTGTAGTCGATCGGGCCGACGATCGCGTTCGTGATCGAGGCTCCCACGTTCAGGTCCGGCATCGCCTTGGCCGGGCGGGGAACGATCGCGTCACGCAGGATCTCGTCGTCGACCTGGATCCGATCCGGGTTGAAGTCCGCTGGGCGGACGAGCACTCCGCCGCGCGGTGTGCGCAGCGCCGAGGCGGCGCCGTGATCCGGAAGCACCGAGATCTCGCCGAACGATTTGGTCGGACCGACGACCGCGGCATCGTTCACCTGGACGATCATCCCCTCGAGGCTCTCGTAGAAGTCGATCCCGTCCTCGGCCGGATCGAACGTCGTCGGGCCCGTCTCGACGTCCCCATTCGTGTCGTTGTCGATGATCGCCGTGGGCGGAACGCGGCCGCCGGCTCCGATCACCGTCGTCGGAATGGCTGCGCCGGGGCCACCCGGAGTCACCGTGGCCGAGCCGAGCTGCGTGATCGAGAGGCCGGTGGAGTTGGCTCCGCCCGGCCGGAACTCGCTGACCGTCGCCGTGATGCCGACGGCGTCCCCAGGAGCGACCCCGGCGGGCGACCCGAAGACGAAGATGCCCTCGGACGTCCGCTCGTCGTCATCCGGAGCTGCGTCCTGGATCCAGAAGCCGTTCAGCCGTTCAGCCGTGACGACGCCCTGCGTGGCGACTTGCTGGTCGAGGAGCGGCGAACGATGCGCTGCGCCCTGGATCTGTGCGATGCGCACGGGAACCGCGACGGGAGGCGTGGTGCCGCCGAGGTTGCGGGGGTTCGGCTGGCCTACCTCGAAGTCGAGATCGTTCGAGTCGGTGTCCTGGAGGCCGTCGTCCTTTCGGAGCGCGGCGGTCGTGTTGCTCAGCGTGCCGGTCGGGCCTGCTCCTTCGAAGTTGTTCGCCGAGGAGCCATAGCCGACGAAGTCGCGAATCGCGGCATTCGGGAAGCAGTTGTTCAGCGTCTGACCGCACACGAGCGACGTCTGGTCGGTGACCAGGGCGACCTTGCCGCTCGTGCCGCTCATCGCGATCGAGCCGGTCGCGTCCGGGCTGGGAAGCGGCGTCGTTCCGCCCGCACCGGCGGCCTCCTGGACGAGGTAGTGCTTGCCCGGCGGCAACGAGCCCGACAGGTTCGTCCGCTGCCACGAGAAACCGGCGCTCGAGGCGTACTGCACAGACCAGGTAGAGAGGTCGACGCTCGTCGTCCCCCCGTTGTAGAGCTCGATGTAGTCGTTCGTCAGCGTGGCGCCGCTGTTGCCGCCGCCTCCGTAGACCTGGCTGATGACGACGCCGCCGGCTGCAAGAGCGTTCCCGGCACCCGCGAGGGCGACAAGCGCTGCAACGGCCACGAGCAGCCGCAGTCGAAGTTGAGACACGAAAAATCCTCCCTGATTGTGACCGGCTCCCCTGAACGGACACGGCTCGTTCGGCCGACGTCCGCGGAGACTGTAGCCCCTCTTCCGGCGGCTGCCAACCCGCTCTCGACTTCCTTACCGCCCGCAGGCATACTTCGAGACGTCCCGACGAGCCGAGCCATGAGACCTAGGAGGTGCGACAGATGAACGAGCTTGCTTCCACCGCCTCCAGAGTCCCGCGGCTCTAGGCGCCGTCGGTCACACCCTCGGCGGCTCCTCGAGCCACGGCGCAGCGCGCAGCAGCGTGCCCCCGTCGCACCTATCCCTTCGCTCGAGGAGAGCTCGCTTGACCACATTGCAAGATCTCGGCTGGACTGACGGTCACACGACCGACTTCGAACCGCACGCCGCCGCGGGCCTCGCGCTCGGACGGGTGTCGGAGCAGCATCGCGGCGCCTACGTCGTCCTCACCGAGGACGGCGAGATCCGGGCCGAGCCCGCCGGCCGGCTCTCGTACGAGGCGAGCGGCTTCGGCGACCTGCCAGCCGTCGGCGACTGGGTTGCAGTCGCGCTCCGCCCGGCGGAGCAGGCCGGGACGATCCAGGCCGTCCTGCCCCGGCGCACGGCCTTCTCGCGCAAGGTCGCCTGGTCGGCTACCGAGGAGCAGGTCGTCGCCGCAAACGTCGACACCGTCTTCCTCCTCAGCTCGTTGAACGAGGATCTCAACCTGCGTCGCCTCGAGCGGTATCTCACCCTCGCCTGGGAGAGTGGTGCCAAGCCCGTGATCGTCCTGACGAAGACCGATCTCTGCCCGGACGTGGAGCTGCGGGTGGTCGAGGTCGAGGCGATCGCGTTCGGCGTCCCGGTGCACGCGATCTCGAGCCTCACGGGGGACGGCCTGGACGTCGTCCGCTCGTACATCGAGCCGGGGAAGACGATCGCTCTGCTCGGCTCCTCCGGCGTCGGCAAGTCGACGCTCGTGAACACGCTCCTCGGGGAGGAGCTCCTGGCGGTCAAGGAGATCCGGGAGTCGGACGGCGAGGGCCGGCACACGACGACCCACCGCCAGCTCGTACCGCTGCCCGGGGGCGGGCTCGTCCTCGACACGCCCGGGATGCGGGAGCTCCAGCTCTGGGAGTCGGCCGATGGGCTCAGCGAGACCTTCTCGGACATCGAGGAGCTCGCGGCGCACTGCCGCTTCAACGACTGCGCTCACCGCACCGAGCCCGGTTGCGCAGTCCAGGCGGCGCTCGCGGACGGAACGCTCGAGCAGGGTCGCTGGGCGAGCTATCAGAAGCTGCAGCGGGAGCTTGCCCACCTCGAGCGTCGGCTGGACAAGCGAGCGCAGGCCGACGAGCGCAAGCGTTGGGCCAAGGTCGGCGCCGAGGCCCGCGCGAACATGCGCCTGAAGGGGCATCGCTGAGAGTGCGGGGGCGCCCTCGCCGGCGCCCCCGCAGTCACTCGTCTAGCCGCTCGCGACGTTCGCGGCTCCCCGCGTCACCGTCGTCGTGAACGCCCAGTCCGAGGCGGCGTCGTTCGTGTCCTTGCCGTCCGGGTTCCGGATCAGCGACCCCGCGACTGCATTCGAGTCCGCGACCGTCGCCGCCAGGACCGTTCCCTCGACGAGGCTCACGGTCGCCGTTCCGATTTGCGCGGCCGTGATCGCCCCTTCGTAGGAGAGCGCGTCGAGCACCGCGCCCGTGGCGGTGTCGACGAGCGCGACGCCGTCCGGAGCGCCGTTCTGCGCCTCGACCGCGACGGCGAGGTAGCCGCCTGCGGCGAGCTCGCCCGTCAGCGCCTCGCGGTCGTACTCGAGCCCGTCCGAGCCGTCGACGAGGACGAGCGCGAGGCCCGTCAGATCCGCGGCGGCCGTGCCGTTGTTGCGCAGCTCGACGAAGCCACCGCTGTCGGCGCCGACCTGGTCGTAGTCGATCTCGTTGACCACGATCGAGCGCCCTGCCGGGGGAGGCGGAGGCGGCGGAGGCGGCGGCGTGCCTGCGTCGCAGGCGAACGAGATCGCGCCGGCCGCGGCGACGGTCACGCTGACGCTGCCGGCGTTCCCCGCTGCCGTCGTGCAGGCGATCCCGTTCAACTGGTCGATCGATGCGAGTCCGGCTCCGGGCGGGCCTGCGGGACCGGCAACGCCCTGCGGTCCGGCCGGTCCGACGTCGCCTGCCGGACCTGCCGCCCCCTGCTCGCCGGCGGGACCTCGCTCGCCGGCCGAACCGGCCGAGCCCTGGGGGCCTGCAACGCCCTGGGGACCCGCCTCGCCACGGGGCCCGCGTGGGCCGCCGACGTTCCAGGCGAGCGGCTGCTCGCCCTGACGGCAGGACGCGTGGCCAGTCGGGACGCGCAGGAGACCGGATACCTCGTTGCGGCAGGCCGCTATCGTTGCCTCGGTGGAGCTGCCGTTGCGTGGGGCAGCCGCGACGGTGGTCACGAGCCCGAGTGCGAGCCCCGCTGCGACGAGCGCGCGGACGAGCCTTCGGCTGGTTGGTCTGATCATCGATCCTCCTTTGGTGATTGCCAGAGCAGCCTGCATAGCCGGGCTCGGGCACGCTCACCAGTGTCCGAAAGGGACGATCACCGTCCGAAACAGTCGCGGTTTCAGCACTTTCGGCACACAATTGAAACGGTTCCGCAAGCACCTGCGGCTCCCCTATGCTCCGGCGCGATGAGGGCCGCTCTCGATCCGCTCCCCGGGGCACTCCCAGGGCCCGAGGTCCGGTTCGCCTACCGTGAGCGCGGGCCACGCCTTGCGCGCGTCCAGCTTGCGCACGACGTCCCCGGTCTGCCCCACAGGCTCACGCGGCGCGGCGACACCTGGGAGCTCGTCGCCCCACAGCCGGAGGTCGACCGGCTCGAGTACCAGTTCGAGCTGATCGATCGGACGGGCCGTTCCGAGCGGATCGTCGACCCGGAGAACCCGCTCCGCGCCTCGGGGCCGTGGGGCGACAAGTCGGTGCGCGAGCTGCCGGGTTACGAAGCCCCCGCGTGGCTCGACGCCAAGCCGCTCGGTGCCGCCGAGAGCGTCGTCCTCCAGAGCCGGATCCTCCGCACCGAGCTCCCGGCCCTCCTCTGGGCTCATCCCGATGCGGGCAAGCACAGTCCGCTCCTCGTCGCCCACGACGGGCCGGAGTACGCCGAGTACTCGTCGCTCCTGACGCTGCTCGGACAGCTACCTCCGGTCCGCGCCGTCCTGATCGCGCCGGTCGACCGCGACGAGACCTACTCTGCCTCGGCCCGATATGCGCGCGCGCTCGCCGAGGAGCTCCTACCCTCCTTCGGCGCCGATCCTCTCGAGAGCGGGCCGCTCCGGATCGGCCCGCTCCGGATCGGCATGGGTGCGAGCCTCGGCGCGCTTGCGCTCCTCCACGCTCACCGGCGCTACCCCCACGCCTTCGACGCACTCTTTCTCCAGTCGGGGAGCTTCTTTCGCCGCCGCGACCGGCACGAGGCCCGCTTTCCGCGGTTCGACCGGATCGGTCGATTCGTCGGAAGCGTCCTCGCAGGGCGAGCCGAGCGGCCGATTCCCGTGACGATCGCCTGCGGCACGATCGAGGACAACCTTTCCGCGAACGAGGCGATGCACGAGGCGCTGCTGCGGCAGGGCTACGACGCGCGCTTCCACGGCTTCCGCGACGGGCACAACTGGGTGGCGTGGCGCGACTCCTTCCACCCCCATCTGCTCCGGCTGCTGGAACGAGCCTGAGCTGAACCGCCGCCAAGTCCAACTCTGGTCTCCCGCGATCGGCGCCGACGGCGGCGTGATCGCCTACGGCCACTACGGCCGGCCGCTGCTCGCGTTTCCGTCCCAGCAGGGGAACTCGAGGCAGTACGAGGAGAACGGGATGGTCGAGGCGCTGACCGGGCAGATCGGGGCCGGTCTTCTCAAGGTCTATGCCGTCGACAGCTTCGACTCTGGGAGCTGGTACCGCGAGGACCTGGCGCTCGAGGAGCGCGCCCGCTTGCACGCGCTCTACGAGGACTGGATCCTGAATCAGGTCGTCCCGTGGATCCAGGCCGACTCCCACAGCGCCGAGATCGCCGTCACGGGTGTCAGCTTCGGCGCCTACCACGCGGCCAACTTCGCGCTCAAGCACGCACACGTCTTCCCGCTCGCGCTCTGCCAGAGCGGCGTCTACGACGTCTCGGTCGTCGGCGGCGGCGGCGACCGCGGCGACGCCGTCTACTTCAACAATCCGGCCGACTACGTCGGCTCGCTCGACGGCGAGCAGCTCGACTGGCTGCGCGCCCGCGTCAAGCTCCTGCTCCTCTGCGGTCAGGGCGCGTGGGAGGACTCGACCGGCGCGCTCGAGAGCACACGGCGCTTCGCCGGTCTACTCGCCGAGAAAGGGATCCCCCACGAGCTCGACGTCTGGGGTCACGACGTGGCGCACGACTGGCCTTCCTGGCGGGCCCAGATCGCGCATCATCTACCCCGATTCCTGTGACCCGCACGCACACGATCGGGCTCCTGCTCGGCACCGAGGAGGACTGGCCCGCGGCCTTCGAGCACCTGCTCGGGACCGTCGGCCCGATCTCCTACGGCGGAGCGACGCACGAGCTCGTCGCCGAGCGGATCACGAACGAGCCGTTCGACCTCCGCTCGCGGCCGCGCTACCGGCTCGTGATCGACCGGCTCGGGTGGTGGTACACGGTCCCGCGCGAGTGGCTGAAGAAGGTCTCGCTGATGGACGACGTCTACCTCCTGAACAACCCGTTCACCTTCCAGGCGATGGAGAAGCACTCGGCGTACTGCGCAATGATGCGGCTCGGCCTGCACGTGCCGGACACCTGGCTGATCCCGCACAAGAACCCGCCCGCGAACGAGCGCTTCGAGACCACCGCGGAGCGCTACAACCTGCCGTTCGAGCTGGACGAGATCGCGGCGAAGGTCGGCTATCCGCTCTACATGAAGCCGTTCGACGGCGGTCAGTGGGTCGGCGTCACGCGGATCCGAGACGACGCCGAGCTGCACGCAGTCTACGACGCGTCCGGCGAGCGGCTGATGCACCTGCAGGCGGCGGTCGAGGACTTCGACGTCTTCGCGCGGAGCCTCTCGATCGGCGCCGAGACGATGGTCATGCACTTCGATCCCGACCGGCCGCTCCACGATCGCTATCGGGTCGACCACGACTTCCTCTCCTCGGAGCTCGGCGCCGAGGTCGTGACGATCAGCCGGCTCGTGAACGCGTTCTTCCGCTGGGAGTTCAACTCGTGCGAGACGATCGTCAAGGACGGCCGGGCCTACCCGATCGACTACGCGAACGCCTCCCCCGACGTGGCGCTGACGAGTCTCCACTACTACTTCCCCTGGGCGATCCGTGCGCTCGTCCGCTGGAGCGTCTTCTGCGCCGTCACCGGGCGGCCGATGCGGATCAACCAGAGCACGCGCGATTACTTCGACCTCGGCGACCGCGACGATCTCACCTACCAGGAGAAGCTCACCGGCTACGGCAAGCTCGCCGACGACTACTTCCAGACCGAGGAGTACGAGGCGTTCTGCGCCGAGCACCTCGCCGGCCTGGACGAGGCGCTCCACGAGTACGTCGGCGGCACGGACTTCGACCGACTGCTCGTCGAGACCGTCCGGTCGACCTTCCCGCCGCACGAGCACGAGCACTTCGCGGAGCACTACCGCGGGCTACTCGGCGCCTGGGTGCGAGATCAGACGAGAAGCTAGCGGTTCCTCCTGTCTCGATCGACGATTCGCACTCGCCACGGTCGCGCGTTCTACGCGCGCCATGGCTTCGCGGAGGCCGACGACCCGATCAGGCCGGCTGGCGGCTGAATCAGCCCGAGACGAGAGCGCGGGCGAAGTCGTGCGCGTCGAACGGGCGCAGATCGTCGAGGCCCTCGCCGACGCCGATCAGCTTCACCGGGAGGCCGAGCTCGTAGGCGATCGCGACCGCGATTCCGCCCTTCGCCGAGCCGTCGAGCTTCGTCAGGGCGACTCCCGTGACCTGCGCGGCCTCGCCGAAGAGCCGTGCCTGCTGGAGCCCGTTCTGGCCGGTGGTCGCGTCGACGACGAGTAGCGTCTCGTGCGGGGCGCCGTCGAGGCGGGTCTCGATCACGCGGCGGACCTTCGCGAGCTCCTCCATCAGGTTCGACTGCGTGTGCAGGCGGCCAGCAGTGTCCACGATCGCGACATCGTGGCCGCGGGCGCGGGCGGCCTCGACGGCGTCGTAGGCGACCGCCGCCGGGTCCGCCCCATGCGCGGCTCCGACGAAGTCCGCCTTCGCGCGCTGCGCCCAGATCTCGAGCTGCTCCTCGGCGGCGGCGCGGAAGGTGTCCGCGGCGCCGAGCAGCACCGAGCGGTCGTGCTCGCGCAGCTTCTGCGCCAGCTTGCCGATCGTCGTCGTCTTGCCGGTGCCGTTGACGCCGACGACGAGGATCACGCTCGGCTTCGCCTCGAGGTTCAGCGTCGCCGGCTCGCCGAGCATGTCCGCGATCTCCTCGGCAAGCGCCTCGCCGAGATCGCCGAGGTCACCGCGAGCCTCGAGTCGACGGACGAGCTCGGCAGTCGCGGGCACCCCTACATCGCCGCGGATCAGCGCCTCCTCGAGCCGCTCCCAGTCCTCCTCGTTGCCTGGATCGAACGCCGCGGCCGCGAGCTCGCCGGTGAGCGCACGGCGGCTCTTGCCGAGCGAGTCCCGCAGCCGGCCGAAGAATCCCGCCCGCTCCGCCTCGGTCTCGACGGGACCCGTGCCGTCGCCGAGCAGCTCTGACCACGATCTGGACACCGCGGGAGGTTAGCCTTCGCTTGTGGCCACCTGGGAGGACGTCCGCGCGCTGGCACTCGCACTGCCGGAGACGGAGGAGAGCACGTCCTACGGCAAGCTCGCCTTCAAGGTGCGCAGGAAGACGTTCGCGTGGGAGAGTCCGCACGAGCACGGCAAGCTGGTGGTGAACGTTGATCCGGACGAGCGACCGCTGCTCGTCGAGTCGAACCCGGCAGCGTACTTCGTCACGTCCCACTATCAGGGCTATCCGATGCTGCTGATTCACCTCGAGCAGGTCCGGCGGGCCGAGCTGCGCGAGCGGATCGAGGACGCGTGGCTGCTCGCTGCGCCGCCGAAGCTTGCCTCGACGCTCGGATGATGCGGGCCGGCGGTGGGCCGCGGGCGCTCTGGATCGGCGGCGGAACCGGCGCGGGCAAGTCGACCGTTACCCGAATCTTGGCCGGCCGCCTTGGCGTTCGCGCATACCACATCGACAGCTTCACGTGGGTGCATGCCGCTCGGCGCACTCCGGCGCAAGAGCGGTTTCTCGCACGCTCGCTCGACGAGCGCTGGGTGGACGCGGAGCCTGCGCAGATGGTCGACTGGTTCGTCGAGATCTCGCGCGAGCGCCTCGCGCTGGTGGAGGAAGACCTGGCAAAGCTTCCGGCTCAACCGCCCGTGCTCGTCGAGGGCCCGCAAGTCCTGCCCGAGCTGCT
This sequence comes from Candidatus Gaiellasilicea maunaloa, assembly GCA_024330215.1. Taxonomy (GTDB): domain Bacteria; phylum Actinomycetota; class Thermoleophilia; order Gaiellales; family Gaiellaceae; genus Gaiellasilicea; species Gaiellasilicea maunaloa. The sequence goes on along the minus strand of JANDLU010000009.1, from coordinate 52,035 downwards.
GCCCGCGAGCGCCGCTGCCGTCTTCCTCTTCTCGACGGCCGAGTTCAGGCGGCGCGCGATCGGCACGCGTCCGTTCACGCTTCCGGTTTCTGATCCCGAGCGCGCCAGGGAGAACCGGCTCGCGCGCGACACGCTTCTGGCCGAGCGGATCCGCGCGGCAGCCGCACTGCGCGGGGATAGAGTCATCGATATCGAGCCGGCAGGAGACGCGGACGCCGTCGCCGAGATCGTGGCGGCGCAGATCCCGGAGCATCCTCTTCTCGGCGAAGCGGAGCGAGCCGCGGTCAGGCGTTGGGAGAACGACGCGACGGCGACCCAGCTTCGCCTCTGGCTCGCCTCGGGCGAAGGGCCGCGAGAGCTGACGTCGTATCCGTTCGCGTGCGAATGCGGCCGGCTCGGCTGCAGCGACCGCGTCGAGCTCGCGGTTGAGGCGTTCACCGAGCTGGCCGCCCGTGACGGGCGAGTCCTGAGCGACTCCGCGGGAGTAACCTCCAGTGGTGGTCACGTTTGAGCTAGTCGCCGAGCTCGCGCGCGAGTTGCCGGAGGTCGAGGAGACGACCTCGTGGGGAAAACCGTCTTCAAGGTGGCCGGCAAGACGTTCGCGGGCCTGACCACGCGACACGAGGGCGCGATGTGGACGCGCTGCGACCGGGACGAGCGTCCGCTCCTCGTCGCGTCGACTCCCGACGCGTACCGGCTGACGCCGCACTCGAGAGCTCGCCCGCCTACCTCCTGATCTGGCTCGAGCACATCAACGAGGCGGATGCGCGAGCGGCTGATCGACGCCTGGTCGATCCAGGCGCCGAAGAGGCTCGCGGCTCAGCACGACGTCGACCGCCGCACCGCAATGCGGCTGCTACGCGCTGAGGACGACCTCTCCTGCCGAGATCTGCGGGCTTGCAACGGTGAGGTCCGGCAGGTTCTCGGCGATCCACGCCGCCGCCACTCGATTCGATTCCTCCGTGCCCGCCTCGTCCTCGTAGACGCTGATCGAAGCCGTGCCGTCCGCCGTGCGGACGAGGTAGTAGGCCTTAAAGCCGTCGATCTCGCTGATGATCCGCTTGACCTCGCTCTCGTTGTCGATGAGCGCGTCGGCCAGGTCGTTGCTCGAGTAGGTGCGTATGGTCGCGAACATGGAGGATCCTTTCTGTCGAGCCGCAGCAGCGCACGGTCGGGTCTTAACGGCCGCGATACGGTCGGCTGACGCGTAACCTTTCACGCCGAGCGACCGAGGGCAACCGCCAGTTGCAACCGGACCGCGCGCGCCCCCAGGCGGCTGAGACACCGAGAGCGTTAGCCTCATCTCGTGGTCACATGGGAGCGGGTAGCGGAGCTCGCGCGCGAGCTTCCCGAGATCGAGGAGACGACCTCGTGGGGCAAGCCGGCCTTCAAGGTGCGCGGCAAGACGTTCGCCGGGATGACCACGCGCCACGAAGGCGCGATGTGGACGCGCTGCGACCGCGACGAGCGGCCGCTTCTCGTCGCGTCGAACCCCGACGCATACCGCCTGACGCCGCACTTCGAGAGCTCTCCCGCGTTCCTGCTGATCTGGCTCGAGCACATCGACGAGACGGAGGTGCGTGAGCGCCTGATCGACGCGTGGCTGATCCAGGCCCCGAAGCGGCTCGCGGCTCGGTACGAGTTCGACTAACGAGCTTGTGTTGGAACAACACAAGCTCATCGGTGGACGCGATCGCTACGCGGCTCGGAAGAGGCTTGTATTGAATGAACACAAAGTCGCGAAGGCATTCGCCTCCGCCCGCGAGCGGAGCACGACGATCTCGGTCGTTCCCGCGTGGCGTTTCAGAAGCTCGAGTACGCGCGGTCGGTAACGACTGCGGAAGCGGAACAGCCAGAACAGCAGCTCGAGGTTGACGAAATCGGCGACGCCGTCGGCGTGGAGACCGCCGCGATAGCGCCGACGGCGCCTGAGAACACCGAGAAAACACTCCCACGAGCTCAGATCGAGGAAGACCGCCGTGTCAGCGCGCGCGAGCCGCTCGTCCAGCGAGTTGACACGCATTGCGTCAATCACCCATTCCGCCAGCGCGATGAGCGCCGGCTGGAGCTCCTCCCAATCGTCCCGATGGAAGTCGCCGTGGATGATCGGCAGGTCGAGCGCCCTTCCGAGCCGGTGTGCCAGCACCGTCTTACCGGCGCCCGAGCAGCCAAGCACGACCACGCGCCGCATCAGGCGCTGAGTGCGGACGCGTCCTCGCGAGGCAGCCTCCGCGAGACGACCTGGCTGATCCCGTCGCCGCCCATCGTGACTCCATAGAGGACGTCGGCGGCCTCCATCGTCCGCTTCTGGTGCGTGATCACGACGAACTGGGCGCGGTCGGCGTAGCGGCGCAGGAGCTCGACGAAGCGGCCGATGTTGGCGTCGTCGAGCGCCGCCTCGACCTCGTCGAGGAGGTAGAACGGACACGGCTTCGCGAGGAAGAGCGCAAAGAGGAACGAGATCGCGCCGAGCGCCTTCTCGCCGCCCGAGAGCATCCCGAGCCGCGTGATCTTCTTCCCGGCCGGACGGAGCTCGACCTCGACGCCGAGCTCGCCGCCCTCTTCCTCGGGCTCGACGAGCCGCAAACGGCCCCCGCCGCCGGGGAAGAGCGTCTCGGAGACCTCCTCGAAGTGCGCCGCGACCCCCGCGAAGGTCTCCGTGAAGCGGCGCTCGACCGTCGCGGCGAGATCGGCACGCAGATCCTCGAGCTCCTTCAGGCTCGCCTCCAGGTCTGCGCGCTGGGCTTCGAGCTCGGCGAGCCGCTCCTGCTCGAGCGCGTACTCCTCCTTCGCGAGCGGGTTCACCTGGCCGAGCTGGATCCGCCGCGCGTCGAGCCGCTCGACGCGCGCCACGAGCTCGGCTCGGTTCTCGCCCTCAGCTGGATCGGCATCGCTCTCGTCGCGCCGCCGGCGAGCATCGACGGCGTCCGCCTCGATCCGCGTCAGCTCGATCTCGATCTCGGTCGCCCGCTGAGCGGCGTCCTCGACCGCCTGGCGGAGCTCCACCTCTGCAGCGCCGAGCTCGCGCAGGCGACCGCCGAGATCGCCCGCCCGCGTTGCTCCCGCGTCGACGCGAGCGCGAAGCGGAGCGTGGAAGCGCGCGGCGGTCGTCGCGGCGACGGCTAGCGTCTCGTCCAAGCGCTCTGCACCTGCGAGCACGCGGCCGAGCAGGTCGGGATCGAGGCTCGGGGTGCGACGAGCCCCGGTGTCCGCCGCCGACGCCGAGGCGCTGCGCGCGAGCTCCGACGCGTCGGCAGCCTCCGCTGCGAGCCGCTCGGCCTCCTGCGTCAGCTCGCGGGCCTCGCGCTCGACCTCAGCCCGGTCGTCCTCCGAAACCTCGAGTAGCCGGATCTGACCCGCGCCGCCGAGCCGGGCGCGGACGAGCTCCGCCGCCGCACCGCGCTCGTTCGCCTGCGCGGCCTCGCGCCGCGCTTGTTCCTCGAGCGCGCCGACTCGGGCAAGCTCGGTGCCGAGCCTGCCGGCGCGCTCGGCAGCCGTGTCGGCCCGGGAGCAAAGCGGTTCCTCGAGCCGTGCGGCGACCGCAACGGCGCCGAGCAGGGCCTCGTCGAGCCGTTCGGCGTCGGTGCTGAGTCGTCGCAGCAGGATCGGATCGAGGCTCCGTGCCGAACGGAGGTGCGCCACCTTCGCGTACGCGGCCTCGGCATCCTCGGCCTTTCGCCTGGACGTCTCGGCACCCGAGCCGGCCTCGGCGGCGGCGCGCACGAGCTCGGCGATCTCCGCCTCCAGCTCGCGGCGGCGTGCCTCGAGCGCGAGCAGGACGGCCTCGGCGGTCTCGCCGGCGAACCAGAGCTCGCCACGGTCGGGGTCGAACCCGAAGCCCTCGGCAGTCACCGCGGGCACGCGGCTGGCGAGCATCTCGGTGAGCGCCACGACCGGCAGGTCCGCAACGCGATCCGCGGGGGAGCGACCGACCAGGACGGCGAGGCTGCCGAGACCGGCGTCCCGCGCCTGCCGCAGCAGCTCGAGGCCGGCTGCGGGGTCGCCGGCGACGAGCGCCGAGGCCCGCCAGCCGAGCGCGGCCGCAACGGAACGCTCGGAGCCGGCGGCGACGTCGAGTAGGGAGAGCGCGAGCGGCGTTTCCGCGTCGGCAAGCGTCCTGGCCGCCGGGGGGATTCCCTCGCGCTCGGCGAGCGAGGACTCGAGCACCGCTAGCCGCTCGGTCGCGCTCGCCGCGCGCGATGCGAGATCGTCGCGGGCGTGCGAATCCGCGCGCGCCGCCGCCGTCGCGACGTTCGCGGCAAGCTCCAGCTCCTCGGGTGTCGGTCCCGGCCGACGGGCGCGCATCTCGGCCTCGGCGAGCTCGACGCGCAGGCGCTCGCGCAGCGTCGCGGAGGACTCCCGGCGGAGCGCAATCCGCTCGCGGGCGCTCCCGAGGCGGTACCGAGCCGCAGTGACGGCTTCACGGCTTCCGCCAACGTCTCCGAGCTCGGCCTCGAGTCCGCGCCGCTCGGTCGCCAGCGCGCTCAGCCGCTCTTCCGCTCGGCCCGCCGCGACCCGCTCGAGCGCGGCGAGCCGCTCCTGAGCCACCCTGGCGCGCTCGGCTCCAGCCCCGCTCGCGACAGCCGCGGCGCGTGCCCTCGCCGTCGCCTCCGCCGCTGCCAGCTCGTGCGCTCGCAGCGTCTCGTCGGTGAGCTCCGTCGCGGCCGCTTGGGCTCCCGCGACGTCCGCGCGCAGCCGCTCGAGCAAGCCCGTCGCACCCTCGCGCCGCAGCGTCAGCCGCTCGGTGACCGACTGCAAGCGGTACATCGCCTTCAGCGCGGCCTCGCGGCGGCCGGCGGCGTCTGCGAGCTCGTCTTCGGCTTCCTGCCGCTCCGCGAGCAGAGCCTGGAGCCGGGCCTGGGCCGTCCTGCGCGCGATCCCGGACGCGGTCTTCCGCTCCTCCGCCTCCGCTCGGCGCGCCTCGGCGGCGGCGAGATCGAGATCCGCGACCCGCGCCCGCAGGCCTCCGATCTCCGCGAGAAGCTTCTCGGCCCGCTCTGCCGCGCTTGCCTGGAGCGCCAGCGGGCGCAGCCGCTTTCGCACCTCGGCCTCGACATCGAGCGCGCGCTCGACCTGGATCCCGACGCGATTGAGCTTCAGCTCCGCGCGATGCTTGCGGCGCTTGAACTTGCCGAGCCCGGCCGCCTCCTCGACGAGCTCGCGCCGCTCCTCGGGCTTCGTGGCGAGCACCGCCTCCACCTTGCCCTGGCTGACGATCGAGTGCATCGTGCCGCTGAGGCCGACGTCGGCGAGCAACTCGACGAGATCGGTGCGGCGGACGTGCGCGCGGTTGACGAGGTACTGCCCCTCGCCGCCGCGGTGCAGCCGCCGGGCGATCGAGACCTCGGAGAAATCGAGCTCCTGCCCGAACCCGCCGTCCGCGTTGTCGAAGACGAGCTCCACCTCGCAGCTCTCGGCCGGCTTGCGGCCCTCGGCGCCGTTGAAGAGCACGTCGTCGGGCCGGTCCGCGCGCAGCTCCGAGGGCGTCAGCGAGCCGGCCGCCCAGACGATCGCATCGGCGACGTTCGACTTGCCGGAGCCGTTCGGCCCGACGACGACCGAAACCCCTGGCTCCAGCGTCAGCTCGAGCGCGTCCGGGAACGACTTGAAGCCGCGCAGACGGAGAGAGCGCAGGTGCACGGAACGAGGCTAGCGCGCCTTCCGGACGAGTCTTGGGCGACGACGTCGATCAGCCGCCCACCGGCCAGTGCTCGATGCTGACGCCGGGCATCGGAAAGTCCGTCGGATTGCCTGTTGCAAGCACCGCGCCCACGCCCACCGCAGCGGCCGCGATCAGGCAATCGGCCTGACTCAAGGTCAAGCCTTCTGCCGCGAACGTCCGACGCCAGCCACCCGCGAGCTCGCCCTCCACCGTGCCGAGCGGAGCGAGGCGAAGCGCGCCGACGAACCTCTCCAGCACCCTCTCCTCGCCGGGCCGATGCCCGCGCCAGAGCTCCTCGACGTTGATCGCGCAGACATAAGGAACGGGCTCGAGCTCCCTGAGCTTGCTCAGGCGCTCCGCTGCGGGTCTCCCGCGGAGCACGTCGATCAAGACCGTCGTATCGAGGAGCAGCGACACCGACTCTCAGCCGGTGCGGCGCGGATCGTCCCGCCTCTGCTCGCGCACCCACTCGCCGGAATCGGCGTCCCAGTCGTGGGCGTCGCTGAGGGCGCCGAGCGAGGCGACGATCTCGTCCCAGCGTCGTACGTCGTCGAGCGCCTGCTCGACCGTGCGGGCGATGAACGCGCTTCGCCGGCGCGGGCCCACCCGGCGGTCGACCTGCGCGACGAGCTCGTCGGCCAGAGTGATGTGTAAACGAATGTGGCGACGTTAGCACACAGAGTTCCGGCGAGGCTGGACCGCGCCCGCGAGCGCCGTCAGCGCCTCGCTGGCCGCGACCTGCTCGGCGTCCTTCTTCGAGCGGCCCACCCCGCGACCGAGCTCCTCGCCGTCGACGAGCGCGGCACAGGAGAAACGACGATCGTGCGGAGGCCCTTCGACGCCGAGCACCGAATAGGAAACGGAGCGACCCGACCGCGCAAGCGCCTCCTGGAGCTCGGTCTTGTGGTCGACATGAGTCGACGCGGCATAGTCGATCCGGTCGGAGAACGCCGCCACGATCGCCGCCTCGATCGGCTCGTAGCCGTGGACGAGGAAGAGCGCCGCGATCGCCGCCTCGAGGAGCGCCGCGGTGACGTTCCTGCTCTTGACGATCCGTGCCAGCTCGTCGGGGGCGATCCCGCCCGCTGCGGCGGCTTTGCCGAGGCGAGCGCCGAGATCGAGGTCGCGGGCGACGAGCGCGCAACTCGCCCGCGAGACGACGTGCGAGCGGATCTTCGCGAGACGGCCCTCGGCCGCCTCCGGGTAGCGGTTGTAGAGCTCCCGCGCGATCGCGAGCTCGAGCACGCTGTCGCCCAGGAACTCCAGTCGCTCGTACGAGGACGCACGATCCGAGGCCCACGAGGTGTGCGTGAAAACGTGCTCGAGCCGCTCCGCGGGAAGCGAGTCGAGCAGGCGCCCGAGTGGTTCCGGGTCGCCTGTCGGCGCGGCGCTACTGGTGGGTCGAGACGTAGTCGACGGCCTGACCGACCGTGGTGATCTTCTGGGCGTCCTCGTCCGAGATCTTGATCCCGAACTGGTCCTCGAGCTCCATGATCAGCTCGACGAGATCGAGCGAGTCGGCGTCCAGGTCCTCCTGGAACGAGGCTTCCTCGTTGATGTCGGCATCCTCGACGCCGAGCTGCTCGGTCAGGACTTCCTTGACCCGTTCGAAGACTTCTTCACGCGACGCTGCCACATCGACCTCACTTGAATGAATGGGTGGGCTGGAGCGCGCCGATCATACAGTCGTCGCCGAACGGCGCCCCGGCATGCGCGCGGCCAGGCGAGCGACCACGTCTCGCTCGACGCCGCGAGCAGCAAGCCGGATCGCATTCGCGATCGCCTGGCGAGAGGAGTTGCCGTGCGCGATCACCGAAAGGCCGCGGAGCCCGAGCAGGTAGGCGCCACCGTAGGTGTCGGGATCGAGCCGCTCACGCAGCCGCTGCGCAGCCGGGCGGATGAGGAGGCCGCCGAGCCGCCCGCGCGGGGTTGCCTCGATCTCGGAGCGGAGGGCGTCGAGCAGGGTGGCGATCGTGCCCTCGAGCAGCTTCAGGGCGATGTTGCCGGTGAAGCCGTCGCAGACGACGACATCCGCTGCTCCCGCGAGCAGATCGCGACTCTCCACGTTGCCGGCGAAGCCGACCTCGCCACCGGCGAGCAGTGCATGGGCCTCGAGGGTGAGCTGGTTTCCCTTCTCGGCCTCCTCGCCGATCGAGAGCAGGCGGACCTTCGGGTTGGCACGCTCGAGAAGCTCCCGCGCGAAGATCGAGCCCATCCCGGCGAACTGGAGCAGATGCTCCGGGCGCGCATCGGCGTTCGCGCCCGCGTCGAGCAGCAGTGTCGGGCCTTTCGCCGTCGGGATCACGACGGCGATCGCCGGGCGCAGGACTCCGGGCAGCCTGCGGAGGTGGATCAAGCCGGCAGCGAGCATCGCGCCCGTGTTTCCGGCCGAGACCACGGCATCGGCCCGGCCGTCGGCGACGGCTCGGCACGCGGCGACGAGCGACGAGTCCGGCTTCGCGCGGACGGCCTCGGACGGCTTCTCGCGCATCCCGATCGCGTCGGGCGCCTCGACGAGCTCGAGCCCGGCCGTCTCGAGCCCCGCCGGCCCGAAGAGGATCGGCGTCAGCCCGTCGCCTGCGGCAACCAGCGCGCCTGCGACGATCTCGTCAGGGGCGCCGTCTCCGCCCATCGCATCGACCGCGATTCGCGCGCGCCACTGGCCGGCGACGGCTCCCACCGGCCTGAGGCCGGCTCCGCCGTCGCCTCGCGCCCCTGACGGCACCCGGCTCTCCGAGTCCGTATTACTCATAACTGTCCGCTCCGGCCGGGCACCGTCAGGAACGCGCAAGGAACGCGCGAGTCATCGGGCTACGGAGCGGGAGTGCGGAGCGGCTCGATCTCGCGACCCTTGTACGTTTTGCAGGTCGGGCACACGCGATGCGGGCGCTTGGGCTGATGGCAGGTCGGGCAGACGTTGACGCGCGGCGACTCGATCCCGTGCTGGGCGCGACGCTTGTCTCGACGTGCCTTCGAGGTTTTCTTCTTGGGGACTGCCATCGGCGGTTGCGGAGTGTAGCGAACGCTGCGCGGGATCGGGCAAGGCGTGGGTTGCGAAGACGCGCTACAGCGCCAGCTCGCGCGTCGGCGCGACTCGCTCGAGGAAGCGGCGGTCGTGGGAGACCACGACCGCCGTTCCCTCGTAGGTGGCGAGCGCGGTCTCGAGCTCCTCGATCGCCTCGAGGTCGAGGTGGTTCGTCGGCTCGTCGAGCACGAGGCAGTTGACGCCGCGCGCCATCAGCTCGGCGAGCTGGGTGCGAGTGCGCTCGCCCGGCGAGAGCGTCTCGCAGGCGCGGTCGACATGGTCGGCGCCGAGGTTGAACTTCGCGAGCAGCGTCCGGGCTTCGAGCGGCGTCAGCGCGGTCCTTTCCATGAACCGGACCAGGGCCGGTGTCGAGCCGTCGTAGGCCTGACGACGCTGGTCGAGCGACCCGATCACGGTCGAGCGGCCGACGACGCGCCGGCCGGCGGCCAGCGGGAGCTCGCCGAGCAGGATCGCCAGCAACGTCGATTTGCCGCTGCCGTTTCTTCCGGTGATCGCGACGCGCTCGCCCGGAACGAGCACGAGGTCGATCGGGCCGAGCCGGAAGTCGCCGCGCACGCCGACGGCGCCCTCGAGCGCGGCGACGCGATCGCCGGGACGCTGCCGAGCGGCCAGGGAGAGTTGCAGCTGCCAGGGCTCGAACGGCTTCTCGACGTGCTCGATCCGCTCGAGCGATCGCCGCGCCTGCCGCACCTTGCCCGCGAGCGCCCTCGTGCCGCGGCGGTCGGCCATGCCGCCGCCGGCTCGCGCCTGGTTGCGCCGGGCGGCGAGCAACGCCTCCACGCCGCGCCGACGCTCCTCCGTGTCGGCGAACGCCTCGTACTGCCGTGCGCGAGCCAGGTCACGCGCCGCCTCGTAGTCGCTCCAGGCGCCCGCCCATTCGCTGACGCGATGCGTCCAGGGATCGATCTCGACGATCCGCTCGATCGTGCGATCGAGGAAAGCGCGGTCGTGCGAGACGACGGCGAGGCCGCCGTCGAAGCCGGCGAGGAAGCGCTCCAACCGCTCCAGCCCGTCGAAGTCGAGGTCGTTCGTCGGCTCGTCGAGCAGGAGCAAGTCGAAGCGCGAGAGCAGGATCGCGGCGAGGCCGGCTCGCGCAGCCTCGCCGCCGGAGAGCGTCGTTGTCTCCTGTTCGAGCGAGACGTCGAGCCCGAGCTCGGCGCAGACCGTGCGAGCGCGGTGCTCGAGGTCGCCGCCGCCGAGCGCGAGGAAGCGCTCGAGCGCAGCGGCGTACGCCTCGGCGTCCCAGGTCGTCGTGTGCCGCTCTACGGCCGCCTGCGCCTCATCGACGCCGGTTCGGCGAGCGAGGTAGCCGAGCAGCGTCTCTTCCGGCCGGCGATCGTGCTCCTGCGGCAGGTAGCCGACGGTCAGAGCCGCGGGCCTCCGCTCGACGCGACCCTCGTCGGGAAGCTCCACTCCCGCGAGCAGCCGGAGCAGGGTCGACTTGCCGACGCCGTTCCGGCCGACGAGCCCGATCCGCGAGCGCGGGCCGAGCGCCAGATCGACGCGATCGAGAACGGTGTTGGCGCCGTACGCCTTGACGACGCCGGCGAGCGAGACTCGCACGGGAGCGGAACCTCCGACGAAGACGGGATCGAGAACGAGCGCCTGCTGGAGGCGCGGAGGACGTCTATGGGCTCGTTAGTCCGTCATGGGAGGGCGCCGGAGCGCCACGCGCAGCATAACGGCGCGGGGGTCAGAGCCCGGACGTGTCCGCTGCGGACATGTCAGGGGTCAGAGCCCGGACATGTCCGAGCAAGCGCACGAAGATGCCTCGATGCAGGACGAAGCGAGCGAGCGCCGTCACGAAGAGACAGGTCCGGGCTTTGACCCCGGACACGTCCCTCGGAGACGATGTTCGTACTCGAAAGACTTCAGCTCACAGTCGGTCGCGCAGGCCCTCGAGCGCCGACCAACGGGGATCGTTCGAGACATCGTCGTGTGTATGCGGCTCGACGTTCAGATCCTTGCCGCAGACCGGGCAGAGGCCGGCGCAGTTCGGGTCGTGCAGGATCTGGTCGGGCAGCGCCAGGGCGATCGCATCGCGCGCCCAGGCTGTCAGCTCGAGCTGATCCTCGACCACGTACTCGCTCTGCAGCTCCTCGTCGCCGGCCGCAGTCGCCGCGTGGTACTCGCGCGCATCCCCATCGATGTCGAGCGCCGCGTCGGCGAGGCAGCGCATGCACGGCCCGTGCAGCCGAACCCCGAAGCGCAGCTCGAGGAGGAGCCCCGTCGTCGCCTGGGTGATCGCGAGCTCGGCGTCGACCACCTGCGGCACGGGCTGGTAGCGCTGGCCGGCGAGGTCGAATGGCTCCAGGTCGATCTCGACCGCATCGCGCTGAACCTCGCCTGAGCGGAGCCGGAGCCGCCGGAGCGGAAACCTCGTCACGGCTCGAGCTAGAGGTAGGAGCCGTCGTCGTCGACCTCGCGCGGGCCGACGCCCGCGACGACGGTCTCCTGCGAGCGCTCGTGCAGCCGCTCGCGGCCCCGCTTGACGGCAGTGAGGAACTTGTCGAGGTTGACCTCGAGCGTCGAGAGGATCCCGTCCGCCCAGTCCTCCATCTCGAGTCGCGTCTCGCGCGCCTGGCGGCGGGCGTCGTCCACGATCTCCTGTGCCTGGCGTTCCGCGAGCTTGACGATCTCGGTCTGCGACGCCTCGCGTACTGCCTGCTCGCGCGCCTCACCGAGCAGCCGGTCGGTCTCGCGCTTGGCCTCGGCCAGCATCTCCTGCCGCTCCTTGACGATCCAGCGCGCCTGCTTGATCTCCTCCGGGATGGTCGCGCGCATCTGATCGAGGATGTCGTAGATCTCCTCGCGGTCGATCCGCACCTGGTCGGTGAGCGGCACGGCCTTGGCGTTGTGCACGAGGTCGTCGAGCTTGTCGATGAGAACGAGAACGTCCATATTGGTCTCCAGAAGTCTACTCGCCGCGTTTATTCACGGGGATTCTCCGGAGCGCCGGGTCTGCCGTTCGGAAACCTCTCCGCGAGTCGGCGCGCCACGGGCTCTGGCACCAGCTCGTCCACCTTTCCGCCGAAGGCGGCGATCTCCTTCACGCCGCTCGACGAGACGAAGCTGACCTGCGGGCTCGCCATCACGTAGACGGTCTCGATCTCGGGCGCGAGGTGCCGGTTGAGCTGGTTCATCTGGAATTCCCACTCGAAGTCGGAGATCACGCGGAGGCCCTTGACGATCACCTTCGCCTGCCAGCGGCGCGCGAAGTCGACCACCAGCTCGGAGAAGACATCGACCTCGACATTCGACAGGTCGGCGAGCGCCTCGCGCAGGAACTCGACGCGCTCGTCGAGCGTGAACATCGGCGTCTTGTGCTGCGGATTCCCGACGACTCCGACGACGATCCGATCGAAGATCGCGGCCGCGCGCTCGATCACGTCGACGTGACCGAGCGTGACCGGGTCGTACGTCCCTGGGTAGATGGCCGTGATCATGGGTGCTCGAACAGGGTGAGACGGGCGGAACCGTACCGCCGGGAGGTGCGGAGCGCGAGCGGCAGCACGGGCTCGATGCGGGAGCTCGTCTCGACGACGAGCAGCCCGTCGGGGGCGAGCACGCGCACGAGCCGCACTGCAAGCTTCGATTCGAGCTCGGCCCACTGCTCGTAGGGTGGGTCGACGAGGACGAGGTCGTAGCTGCGCGACTCCTGCCGCAGCGTCCAGATCGCGTCGGCGCAGGCGACCCGGGCGCCGCTGAAGCGCAGCCTGGCGAGGTTCTCCGAGATGACGCGGCAGGCGGCCCGATCGGACTCGACAAAGGTCACACTCGCCGCACCCCGCGAGAGCGCCTCGAGCCCGAGAGCCCCCGAGCCGGCGTAGAGGTCGAGCACGATCGCGCCGTCGACCGGCCCGATCAGACTGAAGGCGGCCTCGCGGACGCGGTCGCCGGTGGGCCGCGTCGCGAGCCCCGGCGGTGCGGCGATCCTGGCGCCGCGCCGATCGCCGGCGATGATCCTCATGCGCGCAGGGCCCTGAACGCCGTCGTTTCGCCCCCCACTGCCCTACTCGTCAGTCGTGGGAACGCGCTGCGCGAAGACCCAAACCTGCCCTTCGAGGTCGGTTGCCGTAAACCGACGATCCCCTGCCGGGGAAAGCTCGAGCTCGGTCAACTCCGCTCCGGCGTCCTTTGCCCGCACATGAAGCGCCTCGACGTCATCGACGTAGACATGGATCATCGAGGGCGGGAACGAGCCGAGTGTCCGTGGGCTCGAGAAGCCCTCACCGGCCTGGCCGAGCATGACCAATCCGTCATCCCCGAGCAGAAGCTCGTTGTGTGCGCGGCCCGCGCCTCCGATCTGCGACAGGCGAAGCTCAAAGCCGAAGACTCGCTGGAGATAGTCGACAGCGGCCGCCGCGTCCTCGTACAGGAGATAGGGCGAAACCCGCGGGTATCCAGGAGGCGGGCTCGGCATTATCGCAGAGTATGACCTGAGCTTCCGTCGAGCCAAGAGGTATGCTGGCATACCCATGAAGCGGACGACGATCAAGATCAGCGAGGAACTTGACACGAAGCTGCGACATATCGCGGCGCAGCGCGACGGCACATTCTCGGATGTGATCCGCGAAGCGCTCGAGCTCTATGCAAACGGGAAGCCAGGCACTCGGCGACCGTTTCTGTTCGAAGCGGCTGGAGCGAGCAGAGACGGGAATATCGCCTCTCGCATCGAGGAGATCCTCGCCGAGGAATGGAGCGATCCACGGCGCTCGTAGTCGATGCCGGCCCGCTCTTCGCGGTGGCGGATTGCGACGACCGAGAGCACGAGCGGTGCACCACGCTGCTTCATGAGTTCGCCGGCCCAAAGCGAGTGCCCGTGCTCACGATCGCCGAGGTGACGCACCTCATGGCCACGCGGCTGCATCCGGAGGTGGAGCTTCGCTTCCTGGCGGAGCTGACTCTCGGGAATCTCAGCGTCGAGCCAGTGCATCCGTCGGACTGGCTCCGGATCGCGCAACTTGTCGAGCAGTACCGCGACCTCCGGCTCGGAACCGTCGATGCCTCCATCGTCGCGGCGGCGGAACGGCTCGGCGTCTCGACAATCGCAACGCTCGACCGGCGCCACTTCTCGGTCGTCCGGCCGAGACATGTCGAGGCGTTCGAGCTCGTGCCCTAGGAGCGGAGCAGCCAGGCGCCGCGAGCGAGTGCGATCCGGTCGTCGTAACCGCCGACGACCAGGATGCCGCCGTCACGCAGCCGCGTGGCGGTCGAGAAGGAGAGCGTTCGCCCAGTGCCGGCCACCGGCCGGAAGCGACGGGTGCCCGAGTTGTACCGCTCCGCCCGCGGGCCTCCGCCGACCACGAGCGCGCCGCCACTCGGAAGCGCGACGATCGCGTCCCCGAGCTTGAAGCGCGGCGCCGAGAGCGGCCCGACGCGCACCCACCGGCGCGCTGCCGGCCGATAGAGCTCGGCCGAGGAGCGGCGTCCCGCGAAGTCGCGCTCGTCGGAGCCGCCGACAACGAGGACGCCGCCGCGGACTGCGACCGCAGCGTGCTTGTGCCGGGGATCGAATAGCGGCGCGGCGGGCGAGAAACGACCCGTCCGGGGACTCCAGATCTCGACGGATGACAACACTCCTTCGCCTTCGACGCCTCCACCCGCGACGAGCACGCGCCCATCGGGGAGAAGTGTCGCCGTGTGCGAGTACCGGGCGACAGCCATCGAGCCCGTCGCGACGAACCGCCCAACCGCCGGGTCATACAGCTCGGCGCTGCGAAGCGCACGGCCGCCGTCGCTGCCGCCGACGACGAGGAACCGGCCGTCGTGCAGCTTCGTGACGGTAAATCCGCCGCGCGGCATGCCCATCGGTGCCGCCGGCTCGAAGCGATCCGTGCCGGGACGCCACCGCTCGGCGCTCGCGGTCTGGCTGCTCGTATCCCAACCGCCGAAGACGAGCACCGAGTCGTCCTCGAGCCGGATGGCCGTATGGCCGACGCGCGGCCGGAGCAGCGACGGTCCTGTTCGGAAGCGTCGCGACCGCGCGTCGTAGATCTCCGTCGTCGCCCCGCGCGCGTCGAGCTCGCAGCTGTCCACCGTGCAGCCGCCCGCGACGAGCACCTCGCCGGAAGCGAGCAGCGTCGCCGTGTGCGCCGCTCGCGGAGTCTTCGGCGCTCCCGGGGTCGGTGAAACGCCGCCGGCGGCGAGCGTGGTGATGGCGACGAGAAGCGCAGCGAGTCTCATGCCCCTTCTACTCCGCCCGCCGCGTTCTGGTTCCCTTACGACGCACCCAGATGCTCGGCGCCGCCGAGGAGCGCGTCGACCTCGACGGCCATCGCCTCCACGGGCAGCGCGCGGGCCGCATCCCGGGCTGCCTCGAGCAGCCCGATGTCCTTCGCGATCCGGGCGAAGCGGAGATCGGAGAGCCCGGACTGGCGAGCGCCGAGGAGCTGGCCGCCGCCGCGGATCTCGAGATCGCGCTCGGCGAGCTCGAAGCCGTCGGTCGAGGCGACGAGCGCCGCCAGCCGCTCGGTCGCCGACTCGGTCAGCTCCTCTTTCGCGCGCGAGATCAGCAGACAGTAGGACTGCTCGGCGCCGCGGCCGACCCGGCCCCTGAGCTGGTGGAGCTGCGCGAGCCCGAAGCGATCGGCCTCCTGGACGATCATGATCGTCGCGTTCGGAACGTCGACGCCGACCTCGATCACCGTCGTCGCGACGAGCGCGTCGAGCTCGCGCGCCTTGAAGCTCGCCATCAGCTCGCGTCGCGCAGCAGGCTTCAGCCGCCCGTGCATGCAGCCGACCCGGAAGCCCTTCAGCTCGCCGGCGCGCAGGAGCTCGGCCTCCTGCTCGGCCGCGCGCGCGTCGCTCGTCGCCGACTCCTCGATCAGCGGGCAGACGACGTACGCCTGCCGGCCCTCCGCGAGGTGAGCGCGAAGCCGCGTGTATGCCTCGGAGCTGCGCTCGTCTGTCACCCACGCGGTCACGATCGGCTTGCGGGAGGCGGGAGGCTTCGCGATCTCGCTCACCGCCAGGTCGCCGTAGACCGTCAGCGCGAGCGTGCGTGGGATCGGCGTGGCGGTCATGTGGAGCACGTGCGGGCTGCGGCCCTCGGCAAGGGCCGAGCGCTGCTCGACGCCGAAGCGATGCTGCTCGTCGACGACCGCGACGGCGAGGTCGCGGAGCTCGAAACCCTGCTGGATCAGGGCGTGCGTGCCGACGACGACGTCGGCACGCGCGGCGTCCGGCGATTTCGTCGAGCCGGTGACGAGCGCGCACGAGACGCCGAGCTGCGCGCAGATTTCCTCAATCGTGAGGAAGTGCTGCTCGGCGAGCGTCTCCGTCGGTGCCATCAGCGCGCCTTGGCGGCCGGCCTCGACGGCGCGAAGGAGCGCGTAGAGCGCGACGATCGTCTTGCCCGACCCGACGTCGCCCTGGAGCAACCGCTGCATCGGAGTCGTGCGGGCGAGGTCGGCGTCGAGCTCCACGATCGCGAACTCCTGGTGCTCGGTCAGCGTGAACGGGAGCGCGGCTCGGTAGCGCCCGATCAGCTCGCCCGGCTCGGGGAGGGCGGCGGCGACGGCCTGCTCGCGCTCCGCGTTCTGCCGGGCGAGCGCGAGCTGGAGGACGAGCAGCTCGTCGAAGGCGAGTCGGCGTCTCCCCTCCTCCGCCTCGGCGAGCGAGCGCGGCGCGTGCAGTGCGACCAATGCGTCTGCCTTCAGCGGCAGCCCTCGGGCGATCTTGACGAAGACCGGCAACGGATCCGGGCCGTCGCGCACGTGAGCGAGCGCGGCCGCCACGAGCTCGCGGAGCTTGGTCGCGGAAATCTCCTCGCTCGCGGGATAGACCGGCGCGTAATCCGACGTCGCGCCGCCGCCGTTCAGGTCGTAGGAGCGCACCTGGAAGCCGTACCGGTTCGTCGTGCCGCGCAGGCGGACGCGGGTGCCCGGCACGAGCTTCTCCTGCAGCCACGGCTGGTTGAACCAGGTGGCGGAGATCTGACCGGAGGCGTCCGCGATCTGGGCGGTCAGGATCCGCAATCGGCCGCGGCCGTGGCGCGAGAAAGTCTTCAGGACCTCGCCCTCGATCAGCGCTTCCTCCTCGCCCCCAGGTCGAGCAAGAGAGAGCTCTGCGATCCGACGCTGCGGAGCGGGCTCCTCGTACCGGCGCGGTCGATGCGAGAGCAGATCGCCGACGCGCTCGAGGCCGAGCTTCGCGAGCCGCTTCTGCAACGCTGGGCCGACTCCCGGCAAGGTCTCGACCGGCGCCTCGAGCCGCTCGGCCCGGAAGCGGCCCCGCGTCGGCGGCCAGCCACCTTCGGGCGGGTCCAAGACGGCGAAACCGGGCGGAAGCCGGCGCATCCGCCGAGTATCGCACCCGGTCCGGCTGGACAGGCCCCTAATCCTGGAACCAGAAGAAGCCGATGGTCCCGGGGCCGGCGTGGGTGCCGACGACGGCGCCGAGCGAGGTCACGAGCTCGATCTCGGTCTGCGGGCGGGCGTCGAGCACGAGGGCCCGAAGCTGCGCGACCGCGTCGTCCGCCTCGGCGTGGGCGATCCCGACGTGCAGTCCGTCCGCAGCCGTCGTCGCCGCCTCGAATCGACGCCGAAACTCCTGGAGCGCCTTCTCGCGCCCGCGGCCGCGAACGCGGGTGAGCGGCACGACCTCGCCGTCCGCGATCGTCAGGATCGGCTTCACGTGGAGGAGGCTGCCGGCGAGCGCGCGAGCCCTTCCGATCCGGCCGCCCCTCGCCAGGAACTCGAGTGTGTCGACGGTGAAGAGGAGGCCGGAGCGCTGTCGATGGCTTGCCGCGAGCGCCTCGATCTCCGCGTCGCTCGTCCCGCGCTCGAGCAGTCGCCGGATCCCGAGCGCCAGCATCGAGATCCCGACCGAGACGGACTCGGTATCGAGCAGCCTGACGGCGTCTCCACCGAGCTCCTGGGCAGCGAGCGAGGCGCTGCCGCACGTGCCCGAGAGCCGGGAGGAGATGTGCAGCGAATAGATGCGCTCGTAACCGGCGAGCTCCTCGTAGGTCGCGAGGAAGTCCTGGGGTGTCGGTTGCGAGGTCGTCGGCGTCGCGGACGCCGACCGCAGCCGCGCGTAGAAGGTGTGCGGATCGAGCTCGACGTAGTCGCGGAACGTCTCGGCGCCGAAGCTCACGTAGAGCGGGACGACGCGCAGGTTCGGGAAGCGCTCCTGCGCGTCCGGGAAGTCCGCCGTCGAGTCCATCACGACCGCCGTGTTCTCGTTCGTCAGCCTCATGCGACCGGGGCTCCTGCCCTACGGATCGCGCCCACGATCTCGTCGAGAGGCTGATCCTTGCGCAGGCAGCTCACGGCTCCGGCCGCCACGAGCGCATCGAGCTCCCGCGGGCTCGCCGAGGCCGTCAGGCAGACAACCGCGATCTCCGGACGAACCGAGCGGAGCGCCGTGGTGGCCTCGACGCCATCCATTCCCGGCAGGCGGAAGTCCATCACGACGACCTCCGGGTCGAGCGCGGCGCAGGCTGCGAGGACGGCGTTTCCGTCGGTGACGGCGCCGACGACCTCGAGCCCTTCCTCGAGCCCGAGCAGAAGCTCGAGTGCCTGGCGGAAGACGTCGTTGTCCTCGACGAGCAGGATCCGGAGCGAAGTGATCAGGCTCACCTATTCAGCCGCGAGGAGGAGCGGGTAGTGCGGCTGGCCGCCGGGCTGGACGTCGAGCTCCACCTGCGGGTGGCTCTGCTCCAGCCGGTCGAGGATCCGGGCGAGCTCCGGCTCGTCGGCGCCCGTCAGGATCGTCAGCACCTCGCGGCCGTTCCCGAGCAGGCGCTCGACGACGGCGAAGGCGACCTCGTCGAAGTCGGGCGACGACGCGACCGCCTCCCCGTCCGCAAGCCCGAGATACGAGCCCTTGCGCACAGCGACACCGTCGAGCTCGACGTCCCGCGAGGCGATCGTGACCTCGCCGGTCGCAACCTGCGCGAGCGCCTCGGCCATCGCAGCCTCGTTCTCGGCGGCGCTCAACGAGGGGAGGTAGCGAACGATCGCGGCGAGTCCGGCCTGGACGGAGCGCGACGGGATCACGCGCACGGGTTTCGTCGCGAGCTTCGCCGCCTGTTCCGCCGAGAGGATCACGTTCGAGTTGTTCGGCAGCACGAGCACCTCGGTTGCCGGAGTGGCCTCGATCGCCCCGAGGATGTCCTCCGTCGAGGGATTCATCGTCTGGCCGCCCTCGATCACGCGCGTCGCGCCGTAGCTCTCGAAGAGACGCCGGTTGCCGGCTCCGGGGACGATCGCGACGACGCCGGTCTCGAGGATCAGGCCGAGGTCGGGGGCGCGTGCTTCGAGCAGCCGTTCCGAGCGCTGCTCCGTCTGCGTGTGCATGTTTGCGATCTCCACGCCCTCGATCGTGCCGAGGGCCGTCGCGAGCGCGAGCGCGGCTCCCGGCTCGTCGGTGTGGACGTGGATCTTCAGCGCGGAGGAGTCGCCGACGACGAGCAGCGAGTCGCCCAGCCGTTCGAGCTGCTCCTCGAGCGCTTCGGCGTCGAGCTCGTCACCCTCGACCACGAACACGGTGCAATAGCGGAACGGCGAGAGCTCCTGGTGGATCGCGTCGATTCCCGCCTCGTGGGCGGCTTCGGCGGGAGCGTCCGGTGGGCGCTCGCCCGCGAGAGCAGCCGAGATCCCGCGCACGATCTCGAGCAGGCCTGCGCCGCCCGCATCGACGACCCCCGCCTCACGGAGGACGGCGAGCTGCTCCGGCGTCCGCGCGAGCGCGATCTCACCGCGCCCGACGAGCGCTCGGAAGAGCTCGAGCGGAGAGAGCGCCGCGTGACGCGGGTTCTCGGCCTCCTCGGCGAGCTCCCGGATCACCGAGAGCATCGTCCCCTCGACAGGCCTGCGCACGGCCCGATACGCCGCGTCGCTGGCGCCGCGGAAGGCTCGGCGGATCCGCGTCGCGTCGATCGCTCCCGGCTCGCCCAGCACCTCGCCGGCACCGCGCAGGATCTGGGAGAAGATCACGCCCGAGTTCCCGCGCGCGCCCATCAGCGCCGCGCGCGTCAGCTCCTTCGCGACGGCGGCGCGATCGGCGGCCGTCGAGGCCTCGAGCGACTCCACGATCGCGCGGGCGGTCAAGGTCAGGTTCGTGCCGGTGTCGCCGTCCGGCACGGGATAGACGTTCAGGTCGTCGATCCGGCGCCGGTTCGCCTCGAGCGTCGCGAGCGATCCCCGCGCCAGCTCCCGCGCGCGCGCGAGCTCCGTCACCGGCATGGGGGAACCCATGGTTCCCCCATGAGCCCCCTCCTTCCGTCGCGATCATCGAGTTCTCGGCGGGCCTCCCGCCGGGCAAAGCCCGGCTCCGGCCACGTCAGGTTCCGCCCATGCGGGCCGACAGAACCTGAACTCCTCACGCGGATCTCCGTACGTCCTGGATGTGAACCTCGACCGCGGCGACCGTGAGGCCCGTCAACCGCTCGACCTCGTAGGCGACCCGGGAGCGGACCGTGGCGGCAACCTCGGCGAGGTTCAGCCCGTACTCGACGACGACGTAGAGATCGAGCGCGAGCCCGCCGTCGCGCGTCGAGACCTCGATCCCCTGGGTCAGCCGATCGCGGGTGAGCAGGCGCTTCAGACCCTTGCCGGCCATCCCGACGACGCCGTAGCACTCGGCGGCCGTGTGCCCGACGATCTGCGCGACCGCGTCACTCGCAATCGTGACCCGACCGAGACGGGACTGGCCGGTGAGGTGCCCGCGTTCCACGCCGCGACTTTAGACGGGAACGATGCACGGAAGGTTGCTTGTGTTGAATGAACACAAAGTCCCGCCTCGGCGGGACCGGGTCGAGCGCGATCGGCGGGACCTAGACCGCCTTCTGGACCTTGCCTGCCTTGAGGCAGCGGGTGCAGACGTACGCGCGGGTCTTGACGCCTTTGACGAAGATCCGGATCTTCTGCAGGTTCGGGTCGAAGCGACGGCGCGTCGCGACCATCGAGTGGCTCCGGTTGTTCCCGAACGAGGGCTTCTTGCCGCAGACTGAGCAGACCTTGGACATCGGCCGAGGATGATAGCACCCAAGTAACAGACTGTTACTTGGCTTCAGCGGGCTGCGGCAGCGCGCAGTTGCGAGAAGACGTCCGCCATCTCGAGCCCCGTGCGGACCGCCTCGGCGCCCTTGTCGAGCCGATCGTCCGCCTGACCCGCCTGCTCCAGCGTGAGGACGCCGAAGGAGACGGGCACCCCGGTCTCGAGCGCGGCGAGCTGGAGACCGCTCGCCGCCTCGCCGGCGACGAAGTCGAAGTGAGGCGTGTCGCCGCGGATCACGCAGCCGAGCGCGACTACGCAGGCGTAGCGGCGCGTCTTCGCGAGAGCCATTGCGGCGAGGGGAAGCTCGAAGGCTCCCGGGACGGGCATGACCGTGATCGACTCGCGCGCGACCCCGGCCTCGTCGAGCGCCGCGAGCGCACCCTCGAGGAGCTTGCCGGTGACGGCGCCGTTGAAACGGCTGACGACGATCCCGACGGAGCGCCGGGCGCCGTTCGGGGCGCCCTCGAGGACGCCGTAACCCGCCGGCACCGCGAACTCGCCGGCAGCGTGCTCGCTCACGTCTATCGCCTCGACCGGCTGCGCCTGCTCCTCCTCGACAGGCGGGGCAGCCGCCTTCGACCAGGCCTCGCTCACGCCTCGGCCCCTTCGAAGGGCTCCCGGTCGAAGCGGAGATCCTGGTGATGGAGCTTGTGGCCCAGCTTGTCGCGCTTCGAGTCGAGGTAGCTGCGATTCTCGGCGTTCGGCACAACCTCGATCGGCACCTGCTCGACGACCTCGAGCCCGAACCCGGAGATGCCCGAGATCTTCTTCGGATTGTTGGTGAGCACGCGGATCGTGGTCAGGCCGAGGTCGCTCAGGATCTGAGAGCCGATCCCGTACTCGCGCTGGTCGGCCGCGAAGCCGAGACGGAGGTTCGCCTCGACCGTGTCGAGCCCCTGCTCCTGAAGCTCATAGGCCTTCAGCTTCGCCAGAAGCCCGATCCCACGACCTTCCTGCGAGAGGTAGAGCAGCACGCCGCAGCCCTCGGCCTCGATCCGGGCAAGCGCGAGCTCGAGCTGCTCGCCGCAGTCGCAGCGGAGCGAATGGAAGACGTCGCCCGTGAGACACTCGGAGTGGACGCGGACGAGCACGTTCTCGACGCCGTCGACGTCGCCCTTCACGAGCGCGATGTGATTCTTGCCGGTCAGGGTCTCCTGGAAGGCAACCGCGCTGAAGACGCCGTGGGCGGTCGGCAGCTTGACCGT
This sequence comes from Candidatus Gaiellasilicea maunaloa, assembly GCA_024330215.1. Lineage (GTDB taxonomy): Bacteria > Actinomycetota > Thermoleophilia > Gaiellales > Gaiellaceae > Gaiellasilicea > Gaiellasilicea maunaloa. The sequence continues at coordinate 30,116 of JANDLU010000009.1, read as the reverse complement.
CGTCGTCCGCTCGACGAGCTGCTCGTGACGGCGCCGGTACTCGATCAGGTCGGCGACGGTGATCATCTTCAGCCCGTGCCGCTCGCAGTACGGGATCAGATCCGGGACGCGGGCCATCGAGCCGTCGTCGCGCATGATCTCGCAGACGACGCCTGCCGGGTTCAGGCCCGCGAGGCGCGCGAGATCGACCGCCGCCTCGGTCTGGCCGGAACGCTTGAGGACGCCGCCCTCTCGCGCCCGGAGCGGGAAGACGTGGCCGGGCTGGACGAGGTCGGCCGGCTTCGAGGTCGGGTCGATCGCGACCTGGATCGTGTGCGAGCGATCGTGCGCCGAGATCCCGGTCGAGACACCCTCGCGCGCCTCGACGGAGACCGTGAAGGCCGTGCCGAACGGCGTCTCGTTCTGCTCGGTCATCTGGCGCAGCCCGAGCTCGTCGCAGCGCTCCTCGGTGAGGCAGAGGCAGACGAGCCCGCGCGCATGGGTGACCATGAAGTTGACCGCCTCGGGCGTCGTGAACTGGGCCGCAATCGTCAGGTCGCCCTCGTTCTCGCGATTCTCGTCGTCCACGACGACGACGAACTTGCCCTGGCGGACGTCCTCGATCGCCGCCTCGATCGTGGCGAACGGAGTACGCGTTGTCAGGCTGTCCAGCATGGGGGGAATGCTACCGCGGCCACGGGCTACCGACGTCCCCCGGCGAGGGGCAGCCGCCGCAGCGGCCGCCCCTCGCCGGTCGACCCCTACCGAACCGCGATCCCGGCGACCGTGGGCGGCAGGCCGGGGAACGCGCCGATCGAGGTCAAGCTGCCGTCGTGCCCGACCCTCCAGCCATGCACCTTCTGCGAGAAGATGTCGATCGCATAGAGGTACCGGCCGTCCTGGCTCAGATCCTGGTCGCGGATCGAGAGCTCGCCAAGCGTCGTCGTCGCGGCGATCGACTCGAGCAGCGCGATCCTGCCGTCGGCGGCGATCGAGTAGCTCGAGATCGTGCCGTCGCCGAAGTTCGTGACGTAGGCGTACTTGCCGTCCTTCGTCACCTCCGTCCAGCAGACCTCGCTCCGACCGTCTCCGATCGACGCGCTGAGCGTCGTGAACCCGGACGGGCCGGTGAGGGAGTAGGAGGACGCGGCGGCCGCGCCGATGACGCCGTCAAACGCCTCGCTGACGACGAAGGAGCCGTTGCGCGTGAAGTCGAACCCGAACGGCGTCTCGCCGGACGAGGCGTGGATCATGGGGCCGGTCGCATAGCCGGGCCGAATCGACCGAGTAGGTATCGATCAGATTCGTGGCCTTCTCGGTCACGATCAGCGAGTGGCCGTCCGGCGTGAACGAGACCTGCGCGGGGTCGGTGGCGAGACCGCTGAGCGGCCGCGTCGAGCCCGGCAGCTGGGTCAGCTCGCTGCCGTGGCCGATCCGGAAGCCGGTGATGTTACCGGCGCCCGTGCCGCCGTTGTTGAGCACGTAGAGCAGGCTGCCGTCGACCGTGACGCTGTTCGGCATCACGCCGCCGGAGGCGACCTTGTCGACGAGCGTGAGCCCGTGGCGCCGAACCGAGAAGACGGAGATCTCGTTGCTACCGACGTTGGTGACGTAGAGCCAGCGATGGTTCTTGCTCAGCTCGACCGACCCCTGTGAGGAAAGCCGCGTGCGGCTCGTCCCGAGACCACCCGTGTCGTAGCGGCCGAGGAGTGTCAAGGCGCCGTCGGCCGCGCGCGAATAGGCGACGACCTGGTTGCCCGCGGCGTCGTTCGTCTGTGCGTAGACCCCTCCAGGCCCGTTACCGGCGGCGAGCGCGCCGCCAGCGAAGGTCAGGGCCGCAAAGGCCCCGAGTGCGCCGAGCAGCGCGAGGAGCTTCATCCTGTTCTTCCGCTTCATGTTTCACGTACTCTTGGTCGACGAGCACCGGCTGTTGGAGAGCGGAGCTTGGAGGACGAATCTGAGCCGCCCGTGATCGACGTGTGTGGGAATGCTCATCCGAGCCGCGCGGTCAGGCAGTCGGGCGGGAGAGCAGCCGCTCGACGTACTTGGCGAGAACGTCGACCTCGAGGTTGACCGGGTCGCCGGGGCCGAGCGCGCCGAGTGTCGTCGCCTCGAGCGTGTGCGGGATCAGCGCGATCTCGAAGCCGGTCTCCGTCAGCCTTGCGATCGTCAGCGAGACGCCTTCGACCGTGATCGACCCCTTCTCGACGCAGTAGCGGAGCAGCTCTCCTGGAGCGTCGATCGCGATCCGGGAGCCGTCGCCCTCCGCGGCGACCGAGACGACCGTGCCGACCGCGTCGACGTGTCCCTGGACGTAGTGGCCGCCGAGCGGCTCCCCGACCCGGAGAGCCGGCTCGACGTTGACGGCCGAGCCGGCGCGGACACGGCCGAGCGAGCTGCGGCCGAGCGTCTCGGGGACGGCATCGAACGCAAGCCTGGCGCCGGCCACGACGACCGCGGTCAAACAGACGCCGTTCACCGAGACGGAGTCGCCCACGACGACCGCATTCGCGGTCTGCGGCGCGTCGAGCTCGAGGCGTACTCCACCTCCGACGTCGGTGACAGAGTGAACGGCGCCGAGCTCTCGCACGATGCCCGTGAACATGGACCCAAGGCTACCGGTGGCCGCGATCCCGGCAGGAGCGCGGCCACCGAGCGTGGCCCTCAGCGGCGAAGCACGCGCTCGCAGCCCGTGGTGCGATCCCGGCGATCAACGACCGCAGTGTCGCGGCCGGAGCCGCAGCTGACGTTCTCGCGGACGCCGTCGCGGGCGTCGAGCGAGTCGTTGCCGACGCCCCCGGAGATCCGGTCGGCGCCGGAGCCGCCGGTGATCCGATCGTTGCCCTGACCGCCGATCAGCAGGTCGTTGCCGCTGCCGCCCGAGAGCGAGTCGTTGCCGACGCCGCCGTCCAGCAGGTCGTTGCCGAGGCTGCCGATCAGGGTGTCGGAGCCCTCGCTGCCGAAGAGCCGGTCGTTCCCGGAGCCGCCGTCGAGCCGGTCGGGACTTGGCCCTCCGGTGAGCCGGTCGACCCCGTCGCCGCCCGCCAGCCGGTCCGAGCCGGAGCCGCCTTCGAGACAGTCCGAGCCGCCGAGGCCCGTGATGGCGTCGTTGCCCTCGAGCCCGAAGATCCGGTCGCCGAAGGATGTGCCACGGAGCACGTCGTTGCGGGCCGTGCCCACCTGCCGGTTGGCGCAGGCGCCCGGCGCCGGGGTGGGAGGCGGCGGCGGCGGAGGCGGTGTCGTGCCTGGGGCGGATCCCCGATAGACGAAGAGGCCCTTCTGGCTACCGAACTGCACGAAGCCGCGAGAGAGCGACGGCTGGCCCATCCCGGAGTTGTCGAGCCGTTCCGTCGCCGGGTCGAAGCTCGGGCCGTCCGGTCCGGTGTTGCCCGAGTTGCCGCTGTTCTCGGCGAACGACGCCGACGGCACGGCCTGCGCGTCGGAGAGCCGCAGGACGAGCTGGCGGCCCTCGTCGGTGGTCACGTAGACGAGGTCACCGGACGCGACCGCGGTCGTCTGGCCGAAGCCGGTCGACCCGGGCTGTAGATCGCTCTCGCGATCGAACGTCCCGGAGCGGCCGAGCGCGGCCGTGTCGAGCAGGAACAGATTCCGCTCGCTGGTGACGATCACCTTGCCGGGCGTGAGGCCGCCCGCTGTCGCCTCCTGCGTCGTTGCAAGGGCAGGCGCAGGGGCGCCCGGAAGCACGTCGCTCGTGGCCGTCGTGGTCAGCGTGGTCTGGCTACCGCCGTCCTGCCTGAGGGCATAGACGGTCGTCCCCGCACCGGTGGCGGCGGCGACGTAAATGACGGGCGCCGTCGTCACGTCGGTGCCCGGGCTCGGCGTCGTTCCCGTCGGCTGCACGGGAATGCTCGGCGTCTGGACGCTGCCGCCGAGACTCGCCGAGGCAGGCCCCGCCGCCAGGTCGGCGACCGCAAACGATTCGAGCCGGTTGTCGGGAGCGCCGGTGCCGACGAGCACATACGGGCTTGGCGCGCCCATGCTCCCTGTGAGGAACGCGAGCGTCGGGCTCGCCTGAGGATCGGCGTCGATGTCGCCGGTCGTGGTCGAGGCGGCGAGCTCGGTGCTGCTCGTGGCTCCGCCGATCGTGGCCGCGCTCGCGCCTGCATTGCCGATCGCAACCTTGAACAACGTCTGGGTCGTCCCGCTCGTCGCGACGAAAAACAACGACCGGTCGCCGTTCGCACCGGGGCCTGTGAGGAGGATCGAGGACGCGAGCGAGTAGCCGTTCGTGCCGGCAACCGCGACGTCCTTCACGAGCGTCCCGGAGTCCTCCGCGATCTGCGCGATCGCGATATCGCCGCTCGCGCTCTGGTCGTCGTCGTTGTGGACGGCGAAGACCTGGCCGAGACCGGCCGCGCTGGACGTCTCGCCGAAGCTGACGCTGGCGGGAGCCGGTGCGGCTGCGCCGGGGCCGAAGACGTCTGCGTCCGCGTTGCCGTTGTCGATCAGCACGCCGAGCTCGCTTCCGCCGACGGCCGCGCCGGTCGCGAGGATCCGCAGGTGCACGCGCCCGTTGGCGTTGGCCGTCGAGCCCGCCATCACCTCGGGAGGATCGACGGTGCCGTAGATCACGCGTTGACCGTCCGGCATCCCGGCGCTCGTGAGGATCGACGTCTTCACGAAGTCGTCGGTGGGCGTGAGCCTCGAGTAGACGAACTGGACCGGGACGCCGGCCTCCTCGACCGGCTGGTAGCCGGAACGCCCCGGATCGCCGCCGAAGAACGGCCAGTGGACGGCGAAGGCGCCGCCCGCGAGTGTCAGGGCCGCGAGCGCAGCCGCGCCGAGACCGAACAGTGAACGTCGTGTGCGCATGAGTGATCTCCCCTGGAAGAAAGGCTGTGCAGGCAGGGTGTCCCGTCGGCCAGGCCGCAAACGGTCGGTGGTCGAAGCTTCACGCTTCGCTTACGGCTCGTCGAGGTAGGCCTCGAGCAGCACGTCGGCGCCGACCTGTCTCATCGACAGTCGCGAGAGCGCACGCGGCGCGTCAAGCCGATCGAGCAGGCCTGGACCATCGCCCCCGAGGGTCGGCGCGACGAAGAGCAGCAGCTTGTCGACGAGCTCGGCTCGGAGAAAGGCGCCGGCCAGGGTCGGTCCGCCCTCGAGCAGCAGCGACTGGACGCCCTCGCCGGCAAGCGTTCGCAGCTCCTCTTCGAGCGGCCCCGAGTGCAGCTCGAGCTCGGAGCCCGCCGGGAGCGGCCCGCTGCCGAAGGCGAGCCGGCGCGGTTGCCTGACGGCCTGGACGTCACGCGCGTCGAGGCGCGGGTTCTCGAGCCGGACGGTGCCCATTCCAACCGCGACAGCGTCCACGGCGGCGCGTAGCTCGTGGACGAGCCGGCGCGATTCCTCCCCCGAGACCCAGCGCGAGCCGGGCACCGTGACGCAGCCGTCGAGCGTGAGGGCCGCCTTGTAGATGACGAACGGCCGGCCGCTCGCGATCCAGCGCCGCCAGGCCTCGTTCTGACGCCGTGCCTCCCACGAGTCGTCGAGCTCGACGGCGACTCCGGCCGCGCGCAGCCGCTCCAGCCCGCCGGCGGCCGCGGGATTCGGATCGAGCGAGCCCGCGACGACCTTCGCGACGCCCGCCGCGACGATCGCGTCGACACAGGGCGGCGTCGAGCCGTGATGCGAACAGGGCTCCATCGTCACGTAGAGCGTCGCCCCGCGCGACCGCGCGCCCGCGGCGGCGAGCGCGACGACCTCGCCGTGGCGGCCCAGCTCCTCGGTGACGCCCTCGCCGACGATCTCCCCCTCGCTGGCGAGGACGGCGCCGATCGTCGGCTTCGGATAGGCCCGACCGGGCGCCGCGGCCACGAGCTCGAGGGCCCGCTCTAGGCTCATCCGAGCGCTTCGACGAGCGCGCGGTAGGCGCGCGGCAGATTCTCCCGCGCAAAGATGCCGCTGCCGACGACGAGCAGGTCGGCGCCTGCGGCGTGAACGGCCTCGATGTTGTCGTCGTTGACGCCGCCGTCGACCTGGACATGGCAGTCGACGAGGGCGCGAAGCCGCTCGATCCGTGCGTAGGCGTCCTCCATCAGCTCCTGACCCGAGTAGCCGGGGACGATCGACATGCAGAGGCAGAGGTCGGCGCCCAGGTTCGCCGCCGCCGCGGCCTCCTCCACTCCGGTGCCGGGATTGAACGCGATCCCGACACCGAGTCCGTGCTCGCGGGCCTGCGCGATCACAACGCCCGGGTTGCTCGCAGCCTCGACGTGAAAGGTGACGCTGTCGCCGCCGGACTCCGCAAGCTCCGGGAAGTGGTGGGCCGGGTCGTCGACCATCAAGTGGCAGTCGATCACGCCGCCCCCGCGGTGGATCAGCGGCGCGATCGAGCGCAGCACGACGGGTCCGATCGTCACCGGCGGAACGAAATGGCCGTCACCGATGTCGAAGTGGAAGACGCGGGCGCCCGCGTCGAGGAGCTGCTCGATCTGGTTGCCGAGTTCCGCGAAATCGGCCGCGTAGAGCGACGGCTCGACTTCGACCGTCCGCACCCACCCGCGCCACGCCATCAGTGGATCCTAAGTCGGGCGATGAAGAAGCCGCTCGTGTCGTGGACGTGCGGATAGGTCTGGAGGAATTCCGGGCGGCGGGGATGGCGATACTGGGCCCATTCCTCGATCGGCTCGACCCGAAGGCCCGAGGCGTCCACGACCGCCTCCGACTCGTCGGCGTTGATCGTGCAGACGGAGTAGAGAACCACGCCGCCGGGGCGGACGCGTTCCGCAGCGGCGAGCAGGAGCTCGAGCTGGAGCTCGGGGAGCGGCTGCGAGCGCCAGCGCAGATCGGGCCGCGCGGCGAGGACCCCGAGGCCCGAGCAGGGAGCGTCGACGAGGGCACGGTCGAAGCCGGTCAGGTCGGCCGGGAGCACGCGACCGTCCGCGTGGAGGACGCGGACGTTGTCCGCGCCGAGCCGACGCGCGTTCGCCTCGAGCTCGCCGGCGCGCGCCTCGTTCACCTCGACCGCGACGATCTCGCCGGCGAGCATCGTCGCCTTGCCGCCCGGCGCAGCGCAGAGGTCGAGCACGCGCTCACCTGGCTGCGCGCCGACGCAGAGACCGGCGAGCTGCGAGCCGAGGCTCTGCGGCCAGACCTCGCCGCGCGCGAATGCGTCACTGTCCAGCCTGTCGACGCGGTAGGCGCCTGGGATGTCCGTTTCGGCCCCGTCCGGGCTCTGACCCCGGACGTGTCTCACAACGACGGGTCGAGCCTCGTTCTGCGCGCGCATGAGAGCGAGCGCAGCTTCCTCGCCGAGGTCACGGCGCCACACTTCCCAGATCCAATCCGGGTAGGAGTGCTTCAGCGGGCCCTCCGGCAGCTCGTCGAGGAGCGGCCGGATCCCGTCGGCGACGCGGCGGAGGACGGCGTTCGTGAACGGAACCGCACGCTCGAGCCGTGCGCGGCGAACGAGCTCGACCGACTCGTTCACGGCAGCGTAGCGCGGGACACCGTCGAGATAGCCGAGCTGGTAGGCGCCGAGCCGCAGCGCCGCCCGGACGGGCGGGTCGAGCTTTCGTACGGGCCGCTTGCCGAGAGTCTCGACCGCGTGATCGAGAGTCCGCACGCGTTGGACGGCGCCGAAGGCGAGACGCCGCGCGAGCGCGATGTCCCGCTCCTCGAGCCCCTCGGAGGCCGAGCGCAACGCCCGATCGGCATAGGCGTCGTCCTCGAAGACGCGGCGCAACACCTCGTATGCAGCTTTCCGGGCGGGTGCGATCAACGGAGTCCGCGGAGAAACTCGTCGTGGCTCATTCGACGCCTGCCTTCCGGTTGCACCTCGAGCGGGAGAAGCTCGCCGGCCTCGAGGCGAGCGCGCCAGATCGTGACGCGGCGGCCGTGCAGCTCGCCGCGCGCGCCGATGTGAGGGGAGAGCGCCCGAATCCGGTTGAGGCTTTCCTCCGGCTTCGACAGGTCGAGCGCGCGATCCTCGGGTCCGATCTTGGCGGCGTACGTCGGCTCGCCTTCCTGAGGCCGGAAGGTGGGCGCGGTCAGCACCTCGTCGAGGAGGCCGACGGCGAGCTCGGCCGAGCGCGCGAAGACGCTGCCGGCATCGTCCTCGGCAGTCAGCGAAAAGCTGCGCTGCGCCGCGATCGGCCCCGCATCGAGCGCGGCGACCGTCTCGTGGATCGTGACGCCGGTCTCGCCGTCGCCTGCGAGCAGCGCCCGCTCGACCGGGGCGGCGCCGCGCCAGCGTGGAAGCAGCGACGGGTGGACGTTCAACCAGAGCGCCTGTTCGAGGAGGCTCTCCGGGATCAGGAGCCCATAGGCGCAGACGACAACCGTGTCGGCGGGAAGCTCGAGCTCGGCGGTCGGCCGCTCGGGCTGCAACACCGGGATCCCGAGCCGTTCGGCAGCCGCCTTCGCGGCCGACGGTCTCAGCGCCCTCCCCCGGCCTGCGGGCCGGTCCGGCCGGGTCAGGAGCGCGACGACCTCGTGGCGCCCGGTCAGGCGCTCGAGCACGTCGGCGCCGAACGGCGCGGTCGCCGCGACAGCGATCCTCATGCGCCGAGGCTAGAGAACAGGGCGGTGCCGCAGCGTGGCGAGCGCCTCGCGGCGCGACTCGGGATCGGTTCGCTCGAGCATCAGGACGCCGTCGAGGTGGTCGAGCTCGTGCTGAACGACTCGGGCCGGATACTCATCGAGCTCGAGCCGGAGCGGCGTGCCCTCGACGTCGACACCCTGAAGGGTCACGGCGGTGCTTCGCTCGACGGGGACGTGCACCCCCTGCAGGGAGAGGCAGCCCTCGTCGGCGAGGTCGGTCTCGCCGGAGCGCGAGACGAGCTCCGGGTTGACGATGACGGTTGCCTCGGTCGCGCCGTGCGGTTGGAAGACAAAGAGACGTTGGAGGACGCCGACTTGCGTCGCCGCCAGACCGACACCGCACGCGTCGCGCATCAGCTCGGTCATCCGGTCGGCGAGCCGGGCGAGATTCTCGTCGAACCGGTCGACTGTGTTCGCCCGCAGCCGCAGCACGGCATCGGGGTACTGCCGGATCTGCGCCAGCGCGACACGGCGTCGCGCCTCGACCTGAGCGTCGCGCTCCTCGTCGCCGTGATCGTGTTCCTGATCGTGCTCGTGCTCGAGGTCCGCAGAGGCCACCGAGCGAGTGTAGCCCGGTCGCCGCTCGGTTCCGTCACCCTGTCGAGTGATGGCATGTGCCAGAACCAACCGTCCTCAGAGGGACTGGGGATCGACGTCGACGACGGCGCTGACGCCCGCGCGACGCATCGCGGGAGCGGCCCCGGCGAGCAGCTCGGCCGCACAGGCGGCGAGCGCGCGCGGCCGATCGGTCTTGGCGAGGAGCTGCGCTCGATGCTTGCCACGGAGTCGCAGGAGCGGTGCCGGCCCGAGCAGGTCGGTTCCCGCGAGGCCGGCGCGTAGTTCGCGCAGCAACCGGTCGGGCGCGCTCGCGTCGGCTCCCATCGCGACGATCGAGACGAGGTGCCCGAACGGCGGATACCGAAGCTCGCGGCGGCGCTGCAGCTCCTCGGCGAGGAACCCCGCGACGTCGTGCCGCGCCGCGAAGACGAGCGGGCTCGCGTCCGGCTGGAAGGTCTGCACGATCACCCGGCCGGGGGCGTCGCGGCCGCTCCTGCCGGCGAGCTGCGTCACGAGCTGGAAGGTGCGCTCCTCGGCCCGGAAGTCCGGGAGCCCGAGGCCCGTGTCCGCGTCGACGACCGCGGCGAGCGTGACTCCGGGGAAGTGATGGCCCTTCGCGACCATCTGCGTTCCGATCAGGACGACTCGATCAGCCGCAGCAAAGCGCTCGAGCGCCACCTGCGAGGCGCCGCGCTTCGCGGCCGTGTCGGCGTCCAGGCGGATCCGCTCGAGCTCGGGCACGTGCTTCGCGAGCTCACGTTCGAGCCGCTGTGTTCCGGCGCCGATCCGGGCGAGCTCGATCGAGCCGCAGGCGGGACAGCTCTCGGGCTCCGGCTCGGAGTAGCCGCAATGGTGACAGTGGAGACGACCGTCGCCGTGAACGGTGAGCGAGACGTCGCAGCGTCCGCACCGGCGCGAAGCGCCGCAGGCGCGACAGTGGAGAGCAGGAACGAGCCCCCGCCGGTTCAGGAGGAGGATCGCCTTGCCGCCGCGCTCCGAGATCGCGCCGAGCGCGGTGAGGAGCGGCGCCGAGAGCGGGTACCCGGCCTCACGGCGGAGATCGACGACCTTGACGGTCGGCATCGGCGCTCCGAGTCGTGGGCCGAGCTCGAGCCGCTCGAGCCGCTCCCAGCTCTCGGGTCGCGGCGTGGCGCTGCCGTAGACCGCGACGGCGCCTTCGAGCGCGGCTCGCTTCGCCGCCACCGTGCGAGCGTCGTAGCGGGGGTCGGACTCCTGCTTGTACGAGGAGTCGTGCTCCTCGTCGATGCAGATCAGGCCGAGACGCGGCACCGGAGCGAAGACGGCGGAGCGAGCCCCGACGACGATCGGCGCCTCGCCGGAGACCACTCGCTCGCGCTCGTCGCGGCGCTCCGCGTCGGTCAGGGCCGAGTGGAAGACTGCGATCCGGTCGCCGAAGCGAGCCCGGAAGCGGCCGAGCGCCTGCGGCGTCAAGGCGATCTCGGGAACCAGCACGATTGCACCTCGGCCGCGCTCAAGGGCGGCGGCGCACGCCTGGAGGTAGACCTCGGTCTTGCCGCTGCCGGTCGCGCCGGCGAGCAGGAGGTGACCGCCGTCTCCGTCGAGCGCCTCGACGAGCCGAGCAACCGCTCGCTGCTGTGGCTCGGTCAGCTCGGCCGGCTCGGCCTCACCGGTCATCCCCTCCCCCGGCTCGCGCCGCTCCCCGCGCCGAGCTCGCAGCATCGGCGCCACGAGCTCGAGCGCTCGCGCCGGAGTCGAGCCGTAGTAGTCCGCAAGCCAGAGCGCGAGGTCGACGAGTGCGGGCGGCAGCTCGTAGAGCACGCGCTCGATCGACGCCGCCACGATTCCCGGCGGCGCCTCGACCCCTGTCTCGATCACCACCCCGCGCTGCGCCGCCCGCCCGAAGCGGACGGCGACGACGGCGCCCCTGCCGACCCCGTCCGGCACCACGTAGGTGAACGGCCGCGCCACCGAGCGCGAGGTGACGAGCGGGTAGACGGAGGCGAGCGGCACCGGCTGAGGCTAGCTACGCCCTCGGCGCACGCTCGTCGAGGGACAGGCCCTCGGACATGTCGTTCCTGGACAACTCCGGACGACTGTCGAGCGGTGTAAGGTTCGCCTTACATGGCCTGTGGGATGATCTGCCTCCACGGCGTCTCGAAGAGCTACGGCAACGTTCGGGCCGTCCACGAGGCCCAGCTCTGCGTCGAGCGCGGCGAGTTCGTGGCGCTCCTCGGCCCGTCCGGCTGCGGCAAGACGACGCTGCTACGCCTGATCGCGGGCTTCGAGGAGCCGAACGCCGGCGAGGTCCGTCTCCACGAGGCGACGGTCGCCGCGAGCGGGAACTGGACGCCGCCGGAACGCCGCCGGGTCGGAATGGTCTTCCAGGACTACGCGCTCTTCCCCCACCTCACCGTCGCCGAGAACGTCGGCTTCGGCCTGCGTCGCAGGGAACGCGCGACCCGTGTCCCGATCGTGCTCGCCCTGGTCGACCTCTGCGGGCTCGGCGGCCGCTACCCTCACGAGCTCTCCGGCGGTCAGCAGCAGCGGGTCGCTCTCGCCCGCGCGCTCGCGCCCGGCCCGGAGCTCGTGCTCCTCGACGAGCCCTGGTCGAATATCGACCCGCACCTGCGTGGCTCGATGCGGGACGAGATCGCCCGCATCCTTCGGGGCCTCGGAGTCACCGTGGTGCTCGTGACCCACGACCGCGAGGAGGCGTTCTCGCTCGCCGACCGGATCGCGCTGATGCGAGAGGGAACGATCGTGCAGGAGGGCTCGCCCGAGGCGCTCTATCTAACGCCCGCGAACCGCTGGGCCGCGGAGTTCGTCGGAGCTGCGAACTTCATCAGCGGTCGCCTGGCGGCTGGCGTCGTCCGCACCTCCATCGGATCGTTCCCAGGCGCGATCGCCAACGGCAGCGACGTTCTCGTTCGCCCAGAGCAGCTCGAGCTGACCCCGGATCCTTCCGGCCCTGCGCGCGTCGTCGCACGTGAGTTCCGAGGGCACGACGTGTTCTATCGGGTTCTGCTTCACGGGGTCGAGCTCGTCTCTCAGCGCCCCTCCACCGAGAATGTCCCTCTGGGCGCAAAGGTCTCGATCAGGGTTCACGAGCGCCAATCGGCGCCTCTGTAAGCCATCCCTGATATACCTTGTAAGGTACGCCTTACACAAGCGGGAGGGAGAGGGATGAAGAAGCTGATCATGCTCCTACTGGTCGCGCTTGCGGCTCTCGGCGCGGCCGCAGCAGCGCAGACCGCGACGTCACGGAGCGAAGCGACGACGCTGACGATCTACTCGGGGCGGGAGGAGCGACTCGTCAAGCCGTTGTTCGAGCAGTTCACGAAGCAGACCGGGATCGAGCTCCAGGTCCGGTACGGGAGCAGCTCGGAGATGGCGGCCACGATCCTGGAGGAGGGCCGGAACAGCCGCGCGGACGTGTTCTTCTCGCAGGAGGCCGGGCTGCTGGGCTTCGTTGCCCGCGAGGGTCTCCTGAAGGTGCTTCCGGCCTCGACACTCGCTCGCGTCCCGGCGCGCTTCAGGGCTCCCGGGAAGCGCTGGGTCGGCACGAGCGGCCGCGCCCGCGTGATCGCCTACAACACGAGTGAGCTCACGCGCGCCCAAGTGCCGAAGACGATTTGGGAGCTGACGAAGCCGCAGTGGAAGGGCAAGATCGGGCTGCCGCCCACGAATGCGTCATTCCAGGCGTTCGTCGCGGTAATGCGGATCACGTCCGGTGAGGATCGCACGCGCGACTGGCTCCTCGGGCTCAAGGCGAACGATGTCCGCTTCTACGGCAACAACACGCAGGTCGTCCAGGCGGTAGGACGCGGCGAGGTCCAGCTCGGGCTCGTCAACCACTACTACCTGCACAACATCCGCGTCCAGACCCCGACGATTCCTGTGGAGAACGCCTTCCTCGGGAAGGGAGACCCGGGCGCCCTCGTGAATTGCGCAGGAGTGGGGATCGTGAGCTCGACGAAGAACTCTGCCGCAGCGCAGCGGTTCGTCGATTTCCTCCTCTCCCCGTTCGCGCAGCGGTTCATCGCCCGAGGCCCCGGTGCTGCCGAATATCCGCTCGTCCGTGGAGTGCGGCCGCGGCCTGGCCTCCCGCCTCTTGGAGAGATCAAGGGTCCCGAGATCAACCTCGGGCGCCTCGGTCGCGACCTACCCCCGGCGATCCGCCTGCTCAACGAGGTCGGCTACACGAGATGAGCCTAGGGCGGCGACCGTGAGGAGGAAGCGCGGTCGCCGCCCACCGCTTCTGCTGTGGGCTCTTGCCTCGGCCGCCGTCGGGGCGGCGCTGCTCCCGCTCGGCTACCTCGTCTTGCGGGGGCTCGGCGCCGACGACGAAGCGCGGGCGGCGGTCGGCGTGCGCCCGACCGCGGAGCTCGTGCTCGACACCGTCTTCCTCGTCACGGGCGTCGTCGCGCTCACGCTCGTGCTCGGAACCGTGCTCGCGTGGCTCGTCGTTCGCTCGGATCTTCCTATGCGGCGCCTGCTGGGGGTGGCTCTCACGCTGCCGCTCGTGATCCCGAGCTATGTAGGCGCGCTCGTGCTCCTCGGCGCGCTCGGGCCGAAAGGCCTGCTCCAGCAGGCGCTCGAGCCGCTCGGTGTCGACCGCCTGCCCGATCTCTACGGCTATGAGGGCGCCCTCCTGGCCCTGACCCTCTCGACCTACCCCTATGTCTTCCTGATCGCCGCGTCGGCGCTTCGGAGCGTCGACGTCTCGACCGAGGAGGCGGCGCGATCGCTCGGTCGCGGTCCGCTCCGCGTCTTCCTCACCGTCACCCTGCCGGCGGTTCGACCTGCGCTCGGCGCCGCAGGGCTGCTCGTCGCCCTGTACGTCCTCGCCGACTTCGGGGCCGTCTCGCTCATGCAGTACCCGACACTCACGCGCGCGGTGTACCTCCAGTACGAGTCGCTGCTCGACCGGAACGCCGCGGCGATCCTCGCTCTCATCCTCGTCGCGCTCGCCGCGGTCGTCGTCTGGCTCGAGGGTCGAATCCGGAATCGCGGCGTCCGCTATCGATCGTCGCCGGGCGCCGGGCGCCGCGCCAGCAGGATCCCTCTCGGACGGTGGCGGTGGGCCGCCTTCACGGGTTGTGCGACGGTCGCGCTCCTCTTTCTCGCCCTGCCGCTCGGCGTCCTCGGCTGGTGGGCGGCGGAGGGGACAGCGACGGGCCCGCCCTTCAGGCTCGCCTGGAGTGCCGCGATCGATTCGACGGTCGCGTCGGCCGCGGCCGCCGGCTGCGCCGTGGTGGCGGTCGTACCGATCGCGCTGCTTGCGTGGCGCCATCCGTCGCGGCCGTCCCGGCTCCTGGAGCGGATCGCCTACGTGCCGAACGCCGTGCCGGGGATCGCGGTTGCCCTCTCGCTCGTCTTCTTCGGTGCCCGCTACGGAGGCTTCCTCTACCAGAGCCTGTCCCTTCTCGTGTTCGCTTATGTCGTACGCTTCCTCCCACAAGCTCTGGCGACCACACGCAGCGCGCTCGATCTCGTCGATCCGCGCCTCGAAGACGCCTCGCGCTCGCTCGGCCGCAGCTCGAGACGGACGCTGCTACGGGTCGTCCTGCCGCTCGCTCGGCCCGGCGTCCTGGCGGGTGCAGCGCTCGTCTTTCTCTCGACGATGAAGGAGCTTCCGGCGACGCTGCTCCTCCGCCCGATCGGATTCGACACACTCGCGACGGAGATCTGGACGGATACCTCGATCGGCGCCTATGCCGACGCGGCCCCGTCCGCACTCCTTCTCATCCTCGTCTCGGCTCCATTCGTGTATGCGCTCTCGGCGCGCCGCGCGTGGGAGCTCGGGATCCCGGACTGAGCCCGCTAGAGTGGCCGAGTGGCCGGCCACTCCGTCGACGAGTACCTCGAGACGATCTACTTCCTCGCCTTTCCGATCGGCGAGTACAAGCCCGACCCCGGCAGCTCGAGCGCGATCGCCTCGCGCGTTGCGGACATGCTCGGCGTCTCGCGCGCCTCGGCCGGCGAGATGCTGAAGCGGCTCGAGGCCGACGGGCTCGTCGAGCGCGGAGAGCAGAAGGAGGCGATCCTGACCGAGACCGGGATCGAGCGAGCGGAGCGGGTCGTCCGCAAGCACCGCCTGATCGAGCGAATGCTCACCGACTTCATGGGCTACACAGCGGCCGAGGCGCACATCCACGCGGACGAGCTCGGCGACACGTTCAGCGACGACATGGTGCAGCGGATCGAGGAGAAGCTCGGCTACCCGGATCGCTGCCCGCACGGCTGGCCGGTCGATCCGGCGTTCGAGCAGCGCGAGAACAAGGAGCTCGCCCCGCTCGCCGACGTCGGTCTCGGAAACCCGGCGGAGATCGTCCGGCTCGCCGAGCACGACGGCGATCTCCTCCACTGGTTCTACGAGGAGGGATTCGTGCCGGGCGCGAAGGTCGAGCTTCGCGCGGCGCAGCCGGCCGCGGGCCAGTTCAAGATCTCGCTCGCCGGCACCGAGCGCGCGATCGGCGAGAAGGCTGCCGCCGGCCTGTACGTCAAGCTCGTCTGAGTCGACGGCGCCTATCGATCGGTGAACGCGAGCCTGCCGGCGAGCGCTACGAACGCCCCGCCGAAGACGCGGCGCATCCAGGTCAGCACGAGCGGCCGGGAGATCAGGTGCGTTCGAACGGCAGCGGCGAAGATCCCGTAGACGACGAAGACGGCGAACGTAACGAGCATGAAGATGCCGCTCAGCTCCAGCATGCGCAGGGACGCGTGGGCCTCTCCGGTGCTCACGAACTGCGGCAGGAAGGCGAAGAAGAAGATCGTCAGCTTGGGGTTGAGGATGTTGATCAGGACGCCGGAACCGATCACCTTCAGCGCCGAGCGCGGAGCCGCGTCCTCCACGGTCAGGGCCTCCTTGTCCCTGAGCGTGCTCCACGCCATGTAGAGCAGATAGGCCACCCCGAGGTACTTCAGAACCTGGAACGCGAGCGCGCTCGTGTGCAGCAGCGCAGCGAGGCCCGTGATCGCGGCGAGCATGTGCGGAACGATCCCGAGTGTGCAGCCGACAGCGGCCACGACACTGGCGCGGGCGCCCCGCGAGAGGCCGGCCGCCAGCGTGTAGAGGACGCCAGTGCCGGGTGTGGCGACGATGACGAGCGTCGTCAGCAGGAACTCGGTGCTCACGGCACGATCCTAGTTCAACCGTGCTGCCAGCTTGCCCGCGTTCAGGTGCGCGATCGCCTCGATCGTCACCATCGGGTTGACGCCTGAGGCGGTCGGAAAGGTCGAGCCGTCCGCGACGACGAGGTTGCGCGCCTCCCAGCTCTCGCCGTCCGGGTTCGCCGCCGAGTTCGTCGGCGAGGCGCCCATCCGGCACGAGCCCAGCGGGTGGAACGAGAAAAAGCCGCAGCGGCCTGGGCCCCAGCCGGCGGCGTCGGAGTCGCGGAGGAAGCCGGCCCGGTCGCCCCTCCGGCCGGGCTCGTAGGAGACGACGCGGCTGTGGCCGGAAAGGATCTTCCGGGCACCCGCCGCCTCGAGGATCTGCGCCGCGCCGTCGACGCCGGTGCGGACGCGACCGAGATCGTCGTCGGAGAGCCGGTAGCGGATGCGAGTCGAGCCGTCGCGCCCGAGCGTGACACGACCGCTGCCGCGATCGCGCAGGAGCACTCCGACGTTCGTCGTCTGCGCAAGCTCGTCCATCAGCGCCGCGTGCTGGGCGGCGCTCCGCCACGGCAGGGCCGCCGCGGCGAAGCCCGGCAGGACCGGCACCGTCTCGTACTTGACGCCGTAACCGTCCTCCAGATCGCGATGCTGGTCGGAGTAGAGCGCCTGTAGCGTTCCCTCCCACGGGCGCACCTCCTCGTCGAAGACGCCGAGCACCGGCGTTCCGGGGTGAAGGCGCAGCCAGCGGCCGACGTTCTCGTTGCGGATACCCGAGCGCAGGAGCAGCGGCGGCGTCCCGAGCGCACCTGCGGCGACGACGACGGCGCGGGAGCGGACGTGCAGGTCGTGGCCATTCGAGCGCGCCACCGCCCCGCGCGCCTCGCCCGCGTCGACGAGGATCCGCTGCGCGCGCGCGTCGACGACGATTCGGGCGCCCGCGGCCTGCGCGTCGACGAGCCAGGTGACGAGCGTGGACTGCTTGGCGCCGAGCGGACAGCCGAGGCCGCACGATCCGCAGAGCCGCCCCTGCTCGCAGCCGAGCACGTTGCGCGGCGTCTCTTCCACGTGCCAACGCAGGCTCCGGAGCCCGCTCGCCAGCAGCTCGTCGCGCCGGGACGGCTCGTTGTGCTCGGTGTTGACCCCGATCCGCTCGCAGACGGCGTCGAGGCTCCCGCCCAGCTCGTCGCTCGGGAAGCCGTGGCCGGCCCATTCCTCGAGTATGTCATCGGGCGCCCGGAACGAGGTGGTGTAGTTGACGACGGTACCGCCGCCGAGGCAGGCGCCCGCGATCAGCCCGATCCCGCGGTCGTCCGTCGCGGCGGCCGCACCGGCGAGGTAGAGGCGGTCGTAGCCGGGATCCTCGGCACCGTCGAAGTCCCGCTCGCTCCAGTAGCCGCCCGCCTCCAGGACGACGACGTCGAGGCCTGCGCCGGCGAGCACGGCCGCGGCGACCCCGCCGCCGGCACCCGAGCCGACGACACAGACGTCGCAGTCGAGCTCGAGGTCGCGCTCGACCCGGAGCGGCTCGATCCGGCGGGGAGGTGGATCGGCAGGCGTACCGGTCGGCCCGGGATAGCCGATCGCCTCCCAGCGCTCGCGAGCCCAGCTCGACTCGGATCGCATGTACGCGAACGAGAGCGCGGCCTGCTTCAGCGCCACGAAAACGGCGCGGCGCTGCGGGATCCGGCTGTCGCACCACGCGCGGAGCGCGGCCTCGCGGCGCGCCGGCGAGAGAAGCGGGAAGCCGCGGCCGAAGGTTCCGAGCAGGAGCGAGAGCTGACGCCGCTCGGCCGGGCCGAGGTGCTTGTTGGCCGCCGCGAGGACGGCATCCGCGACGCCTTCGGAGCCGGGAGCGAAGGTCTGGCAGATCGCCTCGAGCGCGCGCCGGTTCACGCGTCCTTGCCGCCGCCGCAGATTTCGACCAAGTGCGCGGCGATCGGATCGCGTTCGGCAATGGCCGCTGCCGACCCGAGATGGCGTGACGCTTCCTCCGGCGCAGCGCCCGCCCTCTCCTCGTCGGGAGCTACGTCGTCAAGCTCGGCGCGACGGATCATGCCCTCACCGGAGATCGTCCTCCCGGGTGGATCTACCCGTTTATTGGGTTGCGACTGCGGCCGCGAGCCCCGCCGCGGCTCGGAGCGCGTCGGCACGATCCGTGCGCTCCCAGGTGAAGTCCTTGTCGTCGCGGCCGAAGTGGCCGTAGGCGGCGGTCTTGCGGTAGATCGGCCGGCGCAGGTCGAGGTCGCGCAGGATCGCCGCGGGCCGGAGGTCGAAGTGCTCGTGGACGAGCTCCTCGATCCGCTCCTGGCTCAAGCCCTCGGCCTCGGTACCGAAGCAGTCGACAAGCACGGAGAGCGGGTGGGCGACCCCGATCGCGTAGGCGACCTGGATCTGGCAGCGCTCGGCCAGCCCGGCCGCGACGACGTTCTTCGCCACGTGACGCGCCGCGTACGCCGCCGAGCGGTCGACCTTGGTCGGGTCCTTGCCCGAGAAGGCGCCGCCGCCGTGCGGGGCGGCACCGCCGTAGGTGTCGACGATGATCTTGCGGCCGGTCAGCCCGGTATCGCCCATCGGCCCGCCGATCACGAACTTGCCGGTCGGATTGACGTAGACGAAGTCCTTCTCCTCCAGCCGCTTCTCGTCGTAGAGGTCGTGCGGGAGGATCGGCTTGAGCACGTGCTCGATCAGATCCGGCTTGATCAGCGCCTCGGTGTCCAGCCCGTCGCGGTGCTGCGTCGAGATCAGGACGCGCTCGAGCTCCACCGGACGCTGGTGTCCGTGCTCGTCGACCTCGTAGCGAACGGTGACCTGTGCCTTGCCGTCGGGACGCAGGTACGGGAGCACGTCCGCCTTGCGCACCTCGGACAGACGCTTGCAGATTCGGTGCGCGAGCAGGATCGGGAGGGGCATCAGCTCGGCGGTCTCGTTCGAGGCGTAGCCGAACATCATCCCCTGATCGCCGGCCCCGACGCGATCGAGCGGATCCGCATCGCCGTGCTGCGCCTCGTACGAATCGTCGACGCCGAGCGCGATATCGGCCGACTGCTCGTCGATCGCGACGATCACCCCGCACGTCTCGGCGTCGAAGCCGTACTTGGCGCGCGTGTAGCCGATCTCTGAGACCGTGTCGCGCACGTGCTTGCGGATGTCGACGTAGGTGGGGGTCGTCATCTCGCCGGCGACGACCACGAGGCCAGTGGTGATTAGCGTCTCACAGGCAACCCGACTATTGGGATCGTTCGCCAGGCACGCGTCGAGAATCGCATCCGAGATTTGATCGGCGATCTTGTCGGGATGACCCTCGGTGACCGACTCCGAGGTGAACTGGAACGAGCGCGCGGCCACTAGCCGATCTCGAGGAACGCGCCGACCTCGACGTCGTTCGGATCGGATGCGTCGCCCCAGACGAGGAAGCTCCTCAACGGCTCGAGGTTCTCGCGCACCTCGCGCGGCAGATCCTGCTCCGCGAAACCGGCGATGTCGTCGGCGAGGTCGACGATCCGGCGCAGATCGAGGTAGGCGAAGACCTCGTCGTCCTCGCCCATGTCCGCCGCCTCGGTCGCGTCCTTGAACGCGTCGTCGTCGGCGAGTGACGGGCCGCCCTCGGCCAGCGCCTCGATCCCGGCGCGCGCCGTCGTCACCGCAACGTGACCGTCGTTCGCGCCGTAGAGGATCGAGACCGGCCCGAGCCGCACCTCCCTGGCCTCGGTTCCGGCGACCGTCGTGCGCTGCACCTTGCCGCCGAAGTCCGTCGCCTTCTCGGCCAGCGTGTCGAGGACGTCGAGGCTCTTCGCGTCGTCCTCGGGGTCGAGCAGGAGCGTGATCTCGGGGATGAGCGCGGCCGGCCGGAGATAGAGGCCGAGACCGCCTGCGAACAGGTCGAGGATCTCCTCGTAGCGAACACCGAGCTCGTCCTCGACGTCCGGGATCCCGCCCGACTCGAATGCGCAGCGGAGCTGCTCGGAGAGCCCCAGGCCGGCGGTGTCAAAACCCGGCGAGCCGATGTAGGCGTAGGCGCCTGACGGGACCTCGGAGAGCAGCGATTCGCCGTTGACGCCCTCGGGCACGCCCTCGCTCTTCGCGGCGAAGCGCATCCGCAGGCCGTCGGCGCCCGCCGTCATCGTGCCCGCCGCGTAGCGAAGCTCGCCCTGCTGGGCGGAGACGTCGCAGTCCTCGGAAAGCGACTTGCGCAGCGCGTCGTTGATCGGAGCGCCGTTCGCGAAGAACGTCACGAGCGCGTCCTCCTCGACCCGCTCCTGGGCCTCACCGAACCAGTCCGCGTCGGCGAGCTTGTCGCCCGCCTGCGCGAACCGATCCAGGGTCGTTTCGCTCTCGGCGATCGCCGTCCAGCCGTCGATCTTGCGCGTCACGGTGTCGTCGTCCGATTCCTGCAGGAGCTGCGTCAGCTTCTCCTCGTCGCGCGGCTTCGTGAGCGCGACGACGTTGTCGCCGCCGTTCTCGAAGTCGAGCACCACCACGTAGGTCTCGTCGCCGAATGCGGGTAGGAGCTCCTCGTCCACATCGATTCCTTCCTCGGCGAGGCCCTTGCGTACCTCGGCGAGCAGGCGCTCCTTGCCCGGGAATTTGCCGAGCAGCTCGTCTGCCTGCTGCCACTGATCCGAATCGGGGTCGGTCTCGAGCGCGATCAGGACTGGGGCGCTCGCCGGGACGATCCCGGCGATGTCGCCGGCCACCGAGCCGGCGGTATTCGTGCTCCCGCCACCGCAAGCTGCGACGGCCAGGGAGAACAAGGCAAAAACGGCGATCAGGGTGCTGCGCATGGTCCTCACTCTAGTCACTCCTGGGTCGGGACTCGACTCATCAGCCCGGCGACGAGCTCGTCGAGCGACGCGCCCTCGAGCACGCTACAGACACCTTCGGTTATCGGGAGCTCGATCTTGAGTCGATGCGAGAGATCCCGCAGCACCGGCGCCGTCGTCAGGCCCTCGACGACCATCCCGATCTCGCAGATCGCGTCTTCCGGGTCTGCGCCTTGCGCGATCAGCTCGCCCGCCCGGCGGTTGCGGCCCGATTTCGACCAGCACGTGACGACGAGGTCGCCCATGCCCGCGAGCCCCGCGAACGTCTCCGGGCGTCCGCCCGCCTCCTCGGCGAGGCGTCCCATCTCCGCGAGCCCCCGCGCAACGAGCGCAGCCTTCGCGTTGTCGCCGAGCCTCAGCCCGTCCGCGCCCCCGGCAGCGAGAGCGATCACGTTCTTCGCCGCGGCGCAGAGCTCGACCCCGACGATGTCCTCGTTCACGTAGACGCGGAAGGTCACGGAGTTGATCGCCTCCTGCAGGTCGAGCGAGAGCTGCCGATCGTCGCTCGCGATCACCGCTGCGGCCGGAAGATCGCGCGAGACCTCCTCGGCGATGTTCGGCCCCGAGAGGATCGCGACCGGACGCCCGCGGACGAGGCTCGAGAGCCGTTCGCCCGTCGCCGGGTCGAGCCCCTTCGTCAGCGAGAGCACGGGTGCCGTGCCGGGGAGTTGCGCGGCGACGCCCGCGTAGGCGGCGCTCGGGACGGCAAGGACCACGAGCTCCGCTGCTGCGAACGGGGCCTCGTCGATCGTGGTCGCGCTCACCCCGGAGAGATCGGTGTGCGTGAGGTAGCGCGGGTTGCGGCCCGTCGCCTCGATCGTCCGCGCCTGCTCCGGATCGCGACACGCGAGCGTGACCTCGTGGTCGCGATTCGCGAGCATGCGCGAGAACGCCGTCCCCCACGATCCCCCGCCGACGACGACGATCCTCATTGCTGCGCTCCGAGAGCTTGTGTTGTTCCAACACAAGCTTCTCTCGGACTCCAGCACGCGGAGAGCGGCTCAACGATGCGCTCGTCCGACGCCAGAAGCGCTTGTGTTGTTTCAACACAAGCGCTCGTTCGACCCTCGCTCACGAGCGCTTGACGAAATCGATCGACACCGGCACGCCGCCGAGGCTAAACCGTTTCCGCAGCTCGTTCTCGACCCAGTAGGCGTAGTCGCGGGTGACAAGGCCGGGATCGTTGACGTGGATCCGGATCCGCGGCGGGCGCGAGGAGACCTGGGCGCCGTAGAGCAGGTTCAGGCGGCGGCCGCGCTGCGAGGGCGGCTGCCGCGCCTCGCGGAGCTCGGCCAACGCGTTGTTCAGCGCGGGCGTCGGGATCCGGCCGGTGTGCTTCTCGAAGAGCGCGACCACGTGCTCGAGGAGGCGGTCGAGCCCGCGGCCGGTCTTCGCCGAGACCGCGATCACCGGCGGGCGCTGGCGCAGGCGCGACTCGATCCGGGGCTTCACGTCCTCGAGCGTGACCTCGTTCACGTCCCACTTCGAGAGGACGACGAGCGACGAGCATCCGGCCTTCCGGGCGACGTCCGCGACCGAGAGATCCTGCTCGACGATCCCCTCGCTCGCGTCGATCAGGATCAGCGCCACGTCGGCCCGCTCGGCCGCCTCGAGCGCGCGCAGCTCCGAGTAGTAGTCGATCCCCTGCCGCTGCTTACGCTTGCGCCGCAGACCGGCGGTGTCGACGAGCAGGAACTGGCGCTCGTCCCGGATCAGGATCGTGTCGATCGCGTCGCGCGTCGTTCCGGGCACGTCGGAGACGATCACGCGCTCGCGACCGACGAGCGCGTTCAGGAGCGACGACTTGCCGACGTTCGGCCGGCCGAGGATCGCGACGCGAATCGTCTCCTCCCCGATCGGTGCGCGCCCCTCGCCGGGCAGCTTCGCGACGACCTCGTCGAGCAGATCGCCGGTCCCGAGGCCATGCAGCGCGGAGAGCGGCCAGGGATCGCCGAGCCCGAGCCGGTGGAACTCGGCCGCCTGGAAGTCCTTGCGCGGATCGTCGATCTTGTTCGCGAGCACGAACACCGGTTTCTTCGAGGCCCGCAGCGTCACGGCGAGCTCCTCGTCGCCGGGGGTGATCCCGTGGCGCGCGTCGACGACGAAGAGGATCAGGTCGGCTTCCAGGATGGCCACCCGTGCTTGCTTGGCGATCTCGGGGCTGAAGACGTCCCTCGCGAGGTCGTCGACGCCGCCCGTGTCGATCAAGAGAAAGTGGACGCCGTTCCAGTCGCAGACGAGCTCCTTGCGGTCGCGCGTGACGCCCGGAGTCTCGTGGACGACGGCCTGCCGACTCTCGGTGAGGCGGTTGATCAGCGTCGACTTGCCCACGTTCGGGAAGCCGACGATCGCGACTGTGCCGGCGATGTCCGTGGTGCGCTGCTCTATTGGCGGCTCCGTCGAGCCTACGCCGCTCATCGCAGCTCCGGCGCCGGCAAGACCGGCACCTGCGCCATCGTTCGCTCGCTACTCATGCGGGCGGCACCGCTCCCAGCGGGCGGCCGAGCGCGTGGATCCCGACGAGCCAGTCGTGGAGCCGATGGATCCGCCGCTCGATCTCGCCCGACGCCTCCCGGTAGCCCTTGCTGCCCTTCGGCAGCCCCTCGAAGCGCAGGGGCTCTCCCCACGCGACCGAGACGGGATGCCAGTTGCCGAGCTGCCACTCGTGCGAGCCGTGGATCGCGGCGGGGACGACGGGTACGTCCTCCAGGAGCGCGACCATCGCCGCACCAGGCTGCACCGGGCCGGGAACGCCCGTGATCTGGCGCGTCCCCTCGGCGAAGAGCCCGAGCGCGTGGCCGTCGCGCACGGCCTCGCGCATCAGGCGCACGGCCTCTCGATCGGACTCGCCCCGCCGGACCGAGATCGTCCCGAAGCTGCGGATCAGCTGGCCGAGTCCCGGCACGCGATGCGCCTCGACCTTCGCGAGGAAGTGGACGGTGCGCGGGGAGGCCGCGCCGAACACCGGCGGATCGATCCAGTGGAAGTGGTTGACCGCGAGCACGACGCCGCCCGTGCGCGGAATCCGCTCGACCCCGTAGTTGCGGAACGGAACGACGAGCCGGGTGAGCGGCTGCAGGGTGACGCGGCCGATCGCCCAGACTGCGTCGACGCGGTTCATGCCTGCCTCTTCATGCCGTGGCGGCGTGGGCGCGAACGAGCCGCTCGATGCGCGCGACCACGTCCTCGACGGCGAGCTCCGTCGTGTCGATCTCGATCGCGTCCGCCGCCGGGCGCATGTTGATCGCATCCTTCTCGTCCCGCAGGCGCAGGTCGGTGGCGAGCGCGTCGGCTGCGATCTCGGGCTGGTCGGCGGCGCGGCGCCGGGCACGGATCGCGGGGTCGGCGACGAGGTAGACCTTCACCTGCGCCCGCGGGGCGACGACCGTGCCGATGTCCCGGCCCTCGATCACGACGTCGCCCGTCTCGCCCAGCATCCGCTGCCGCTCGCGCATCACCTCGCGTACCGCGATGTGGCGCGCGACGACCGGGACGAGCCGATCGATCCCGGGTCGGCGGATCGACGACGTCACGTCGGTGCCGTCGATGTAGACCCGTCCGTCCTCGTCGAACTCGACCGGAAAGTCGCGGGCCAGCCTCGCAATCTCGTCTGCCTGATCGAGCGCCAGCTCGCGCCGCTGCGCGAGCCACGTCAACGCCCGGTACATCGCGCCCGTATCCAGATAGCGGAACGCGAGGCGCTCGGCGAGAAGCCGCGCAACCGTGCTCTTGCCGGCCCCTGCGGGGCCGTCGATGGCAACGATCACGCCATTTCTCCGGCGGAGAAATGGTTAGAAGAGCGGATCGGCATCGGCGCGAGTCTAGGGATTCACGACTTGGGCCAGCAGGTCGTAGAAGCCCGGGAAGCTGACCGCAACGGATTCGGCGTCTTCGACCTCGACCCCCTCGCGGGAGACGAGCCCGGCGATCGCCGCCAGCATGGCGATCCGGTGGTCGCCGCGCGAGTCCATCGAGCCGCCGCGCAGCCGAGTGGGCACGCCGCGGACGACGAAGCCGTCCTCGGTCGCGCGGATGTGGGCGCCGAGGCGGCGCAGTCCGTCGACCACGGCCTCGATCCGGTCTGTCTCCTTCGCGCGCAGCTCGGCCGCGCCGCGCAGGACGCTGTCGCCGTGGGCGTAGCTCGCGAGCAGTGCGAAAAGCGGTAGCTCGTCGATCAGGTTCGAAACCTCGTGTGGCTTGATGTCGGTCGCGACGAGCGGGGCGGGCCGCACCTCGATCGTCCCGACCGGCTCCCCGCCCACAGAGCGTCGTTCGAAGACGGCGACCCGCGCGCCCATCCGCTCCAGCACGTCGATGAACGCCGTTCGCGTCGGATTCAGATTCACATGGTGAACCCGAAGCTCCGAGTCGGCAAGCAGAGCAGCCGCCGCGAGAAACGGCGCAGCCGACGAGAAATCGCCGGTGATCTCAACCGAGAGCGGTGGGATTCCCTCGACGGGCCACACACTGATCTTGCTCCCCTGCCGGCGGACCCGGACGCCAAGCGACGTGAGCATCCGCTCGGTGTGATCCCGCGTTGCCAGAGGCTCGACGACCGTCGTAGGCCCGTCCTCCGCGAGGAGACCTGCGAGCAGCACGGAGGACTTCACCTGCGCGCTTGCCATCGGGGGCGTGTAGAGGATCGGCTGCAAGCGCGCTCCTTCGATCGTGAGCGGCGCCGACCCGTTCGTCGTCTCGACACGTGCGCCCATCAACCGCAGCGGGATCGCGATTCGCTCGTGGTCGCGGCTGGAGAGCGACTCGTCGCCCATAAGGTGGAACACACCCGCCTGACCCGCGAGAATGCCGGAAAGCAGGCGCATCAGCGTTCCCGCGTTCCGACAGTCGATCGGCGCACCGGGCGGCACGAGCCCGCGCAGGCCGCAACCCTCGACGATAAGGCGTCCCTCCTCAGGCTCGACCACCTGGACGCCCAGGCTGCGCACGGCTTCGATCGCGACATCGGTGTCGGCCGCATGGCCGAACCCACGGATCTCACTCTCTCCGTCGGCGATGCCAGCGAGCAGGACCGCACGTTGGGAGATGCCCTTGACGCCCGGAACAGCGATGTCCCCACGAAGCGCGGTGGCGGGGTTGATCTTCATTCGTCGAGCGCGTCGTCGTCGAGGACCGGAGCGACGACGACGCCGTAGCCCTGCGTCTCGAGGAGCACGGCGGCGCGCTCGGCCTCCTGCTCGCCGGTGACGAGGATGGTCAGCGTACCGCCGCGGTCGGTCGAGAGATGCTGGAGGTCGAAGTCGGCGATGTTGATCCGCTCGGCGCCGAGCGCCTGGGCGATCCCGGCGATCACGCCCGGCCGATCGGGCACGTGGACGCGCAGTCGCTGAAGTGCGCCGGGATCGTCATAGGCGGTCTCGAGCAGCCGCCGGCGGTGCCCTGAGGCCTCGCCGATCCAGCGCGCGAGAAAGCCGGCGTCACCGGCGGCGAGCGCAGACTCGACCTGCTCGATCCGGCGCCGATGCTCGGCGAGCGCGGCCGCGAGCGCCTGCCGGTTCTCGAGGAAGATGTCGACCCAGATGCGCGGGTTCGCTCCGGCGATCCGCGTCATGTCGCGGAGCGAGCCGCCGGCTCCGGCAAGCGGCTCGTGCCCATCGACTCGCGCGCCGCCAGCCTGGTTCAGGAGCACGTTCGCGAGCGCATGCGGGAGATGGCTCGTGACCGCGACGAGCCGGTCGTGCGCCTCCGGATCGACTGCGACGGGGATCGCGCCGAGCGCCGAGACGAAGCCGTGCAGGAGCTTGTAGCGCTCCGGCTCGGTCGCCGCGACCGGGGTGAGAAACCAGGTTGCGCCGTCGAAGAGCTCGCCGGTCGCGCGCTCGGGCCCGCGTGCCTCCGAGCCGCAGATCGGATGGCCGCCGATGAAGCGCCCCTCGCCTGCCGCAGCGGCGCAAACGCCACCCTTGGTGGAACCGACGTCCGTGACCGTGCAGCCGGGGCCGCTCGCGTCGAGGACGGCGCGCACCTGCGCCGGAAGAGCCGTCACCGGCGCGGCAACCACCGCGAGCTCGGCAGCTGCGAGCGCGGCGGGCAGATCCGCGGCCGCCTCGACCGCACCTCGCTCCGCGGCAGCCGCGAGATGGGCGGCGTCCGGATCCCAGCCGAGCACCCGCTCCACCCCGGCCCGGCGTGCGGCAAGCGCGACGGACGCGCCGATCAAGCCCGTGCCGACGACGGCGAGCGAGCGTACCGGCGCCATGAGCCTCAGGTCCGCATCAGCTCGGCCACGCGGAAGGCGAGGTCGAGCGACTGGCGGGCGTTCAGACGGGGATCGCAGAGGCTCTCGTAGCGGGCCGTCAGCTCCTCCTCGAGCACGGCCGCCGACCCGCCGAGACACTCGGTCACATCCTCGCCGGTGAACTCGAGATGGACGCCGCCGGGCCAGATGCCTCCGGCGCGGCAGACCTCGAAGAACGCCTCGATCTCAGCCATGATCGCGTCGAAGCTGCGCGTCTTGATCCCGGACGAGGTGCGGAAGACGTTTGCGTGCATCGGATCGCAGGCCCAGACGACGGGGTGCTCGGCCTCGCCGACGGCGCGCAGCAGCCCCGGCAGGGTCGCGGCGAGCCGCTCGACCCCCATCCGGACGATGAACGTCAGCCGTCCGGGAATCCGGGCCGGGTTGAGCCGCTCGCAGAGCTCGAGCGCCTCCTCGGAGGTCGCGCTCGGCCCGAGCTTGACGCCGAGGGGATTGTGCACGCCGGCGAAGAACTCGACGTGGGCGCCATCGGCCTGCCTCGTCCGCTCGCCGATCCAGAGCATGTGCGCCGAGCAGTCGTACCAGTCGCCGGTCAGCGAGTCGGTCCGGGTCAGACCTTCCTCGTAGTCGAGAAGCAACCCCTCGTGGCTCGTCCAGACGTCGACCTGATGGAGCTGCGGCGAGTCGACGAGGTCGATCCCACACGCGCGCATGAAGCCGAGAGCCCGCTCGATCTCGACGGCGATCGCCTCGTAGCGCTGCCCCTCTGGCGCGCCCGCGGCGAACTCCTGATTCCACATCTGTACCTGGGTCAGGTCGGCGAAGCCGCCCTTCGTGAACGCGCGGAGGAGATTCAGCGTGGCGGCCGATTGGTGGTAGGCGCGCACCATCCGCTCCGGGTCGGCGACCCGCGCCTCGGCCGTGGGCGCATCGTCGTTGACCATATGGCCGAGGAAGGACGGCAGCTCGGTGTCACCCACGCGCTCCGTCGGGGTCGAGCGCGGCTTCGCGAACTGGCCTGCGATCCGGCCGACCTTGACGAGCGGGAGCGCCGAGCCGTAGATCAGGACGACCGACATCTGGAGCAGGATCTTCAGCTTCTCCCGGATCGAGACGGCGCTGAAATCGTGGAAGGACTCGGCGCAGTCGCCGGCCTGGAGCAGGAACGCCCTGCCCGCGGCAACCTCCCCGAGCGATGACTGGAGATCGCGCGCCTCGCCGGCGAAGACGAGCGGGGGCATCGCCTTCAGCTGCGCGAGCGCGGCCTCGGCGCGCGCCTCGTCGGGCCACTCGGGCTGGTGCCGCGCCGGGTGGCTGCGCCACGAGGAAGGCGTCCAGGTTGCGGGGGTGACGGCCACGACGATCAGTCTAGAGGCCGTCGGCAACCCCTCTTTAGGGGTCTTCGCGCAGATCGGCGTCCGCTTCTGCGGATGCCCATCTGCGCCAGCAAGCGACGCTAGTTGCGGCTTTCCGGCGTCGGCCCTATCCTGGGTGGCGATGAACCCCGGACACCGCAGCGAGCTCTGGTCCTGGCCCAGCGGGCGGTGCGGAAGCGTGCGCGCGGGCTAGCGCGCACCCCGTTCCGCTCGACCGTCGACCTCCGCACCCGGAGGTCGTTCTCGTTCCACGACCAGAGGGAGAGAACAGCGAGATGCGCATCTTCAGCGGGATCCGAGCCTCCGGCGACAAGACGCTCGGCAACTACAGCGGCGGGTTCCGCCAGTACGCGACGACGCAGGAGCAGGGTGAGGCGTTCTTCTGCATCGTCGATCTGCACTCGATCACGACGACCCACGAGCCGGAGGCGCTCCGGGAGTCCACCCTCTCCCTCGCCGCGATGCTCTTCGCAACGAACCTCGATCCCGAGCGCTCGACCGTCTTCGCGCAGAGCCACGTCAGGGCACACGCGGAAGCGGCCTGGCTGCTCGGCTCGGTCACGAGCTTCGGCGAGCTCCGCCGGATGACGCACTTCAAGGACAGATCCGAGCAGCAGGAGTTCGTCTCCGCCGGCCTCTTCGCGTATCCAGTCCTGATGGCGGGCGACATCCTGCTCTACGGAACCGACATCGTCCCGGTGGGAGACGACCAGCGCCAGCACGTCGAGCTGACGCGCGACATCGCCGAGAGGTTCAACTCACGCTACGGGGAGACCTTCGTTGTCCCGCGAGGTGTCTACCCCGAGGAGGGGGCGCGGATCAAGAACCTCCAGGAGCCGGAGCGGCTGATGTCGACATCGGCCGGAAATCCTCAGGGCGTCGTCCGGATGATCGACGAGCCCGACGTCATCCGGAAGAAGTTCAAGACGGCCGTCACGGACTCTGGACGCGAGGTTCGGCACGATCCGGAGCCGAAGCCCGGCATCTCGAACCTGCTCGAGATCATGTCCGTCGCGAGCGGCAAGTCGGTGCCGGTGCTCGAGGCGCGCTACGACGGCGCCGGGTACGGGGAGTTCAAGACCGATGTCGGCGAGGCGGTGATCGAGCTCTTCGCCCCGATTCAAGAGCGCTACCGGGAGCTGCGGGCGGACGAGGGCGAGCTGCGGCGGCTACTCGGTCTCGGGGCCGAGAAGGCACGGCAGGCGTCAGCGCCAACCCTGACGGCCATGTACGACCGGATGGGGTTCGTGCGGTAGCGGCTGGCGCTAGCTGATGGGAAATACCTTGGGGTTCAAGCGGCGGCGGCCTCCAGGGTGACGTGGTGTCCGAGTCGTTCGAGTTGGGTGATGAGGCGGCGGGTGGCGTGTTCGGGGTCGCGGCGGCTGAAGTAGTCGCCGCCGGGGTCGCGGTAGAGCTCGCCGGTTGTGAGCATGTGCCAGCAGCCGGTGATGATCGGGATCCGCGCCCACGTCCTGATCTGCTTCCTCGCCCTCGTGATCGTCCGGCTCG
>JANDLU010000080.1 GCA_024330215.1 Candidatus Gaiellasilicea maunaloa | reverse complement strand
GCAACTTCATCTTCCGCACGCTCGAGTTCGAGCAGATGGAGATGGAGTTCTTCGTCCCGCCCGTCGAGGCAGAGGAGTGGCACCGCTACTGGCTCGCCGAGCGGCTCGCCTGGCACACCCGCTACGGAATCCGGCCGAGCATGCTCCGGCTGCGCGAGCACGGCGCCGACGAGCGCTCCCACTACTCCAGCGCGACGAGCGACATCGAGTACCTCTTCCCGATGGGCTGGTCGGAGCTCGAGGGGATCACGAACCGCGGCGACTACGACCTGACCCAGCACACCGAGGCGTCGGGGACGAAGCTCGAGTGGGTAGGCCAGGATGGCGAGCGCTACACGCCGCACGTGGTCGAGCCGGCACTCGGCGTCAACCGCTCG
Source organism: Candidatus Gaiellasilicea maunaloa (assembly GCA_024330215.1). Classification (GTDB taxonomy): domain Bacteria; phylum Actinomycetota; class Thermoleophilia; order Gaiellales; family Gaiellaceae; genus Gaiellasilicea; species Gaiellasilicea maunaloa. The sequence goes on along the minus strand of JANDLU010000080.1, from coordinate 14,678 downwards.
ATGCTCGCGTTCATGATCGACGCCTACGACGAGGAGGTCGTCGCCGAGCGCGAGCGGACGGTGCTGCGGCTGCACCCGCAGCTCGCGCCCGTCAAGGCCGCGGTGCTGCCGCTCGTCGGGAAGAGCGAGGACATGGTCTCGAAGGCCCACGCGCTCTTCGAGGAGCTGCGCACCGTCGTCAGCGTCGAGTACGACGACAGCGGCGCGATCGGCCGGCGCTACCGGCGCCAGGACGAGATCGGAACGCCCTTTGCGCTCACGATCGACGAGCAGACGCTCGAGGACGAGACGATCACGATCCGCGACCGCGACTCGCTCGCACAGGAGCGGATCCCGCTCGGCGGCACCCGCGCGTTCCTGCTCGACCGGCTGTCGCAGCCTTGGAGCTCACCGAAAACCGATTAGCAATCGCTCGCGAGCGAGCGCGCGTTGTTGTCCTCGTCCGACTCGGTCACCGAGCGCCCCCGGTCTGCGATCGCGGTGAGAGTGCCTCGGCGGCAGGCCGACCACGTGCGCGAGGCTGACTGCCCGGGCTCGAGGCCCGAGAAGGTGAAGGTTCCGACGAGCGTGACGCTGACGACGAACGCGCCTGCGGCGGCCGCGCCTGAATTCGCAACGGTGAAGCCGCTCTCCGTGAGCTCCGAGACGACGAGGTCCGGGAGCGGCCGCGCGATCGTCCAGTCGTGTGTCGCCGGTGCGCTCGTGTTGCCCGCGGCGTCCTCGGCCGTGACGGCGAACGTGTGCGATCCCGGGGCGAGCCCGGAGTAGGCGACCGGACTCGCGCAGGTCGCGCGGGACGCTCCGTCGAGCGAGCAGGCGAGCGACGCCGGCTCCGAGGCGTCGAAGGTGAATCTGGCCTCCGAGCCGCTCGTCGTGGAGGACGTGATTCTCACGGTCGGCGCCGTCGTGTCCGGGACGACGATTGTCCAGCTTGCCGTCGCCGGCGGGCCGACGTTGCCGGCGCGGTCGCGCGCGCTGACCGAGAACCGGTGCTGACCGGGCGCCAGCGCGGCGAGGCTCCTCGGGCTCGTGCAAGGAGTGAGGCCGGCGTCGTCGAGCCCGCAGGAGAAGGTGACGCCCGCCTCGTTCGCCTGGAAGGAGAACGTTGCCGCGGTCTCGGTCGTCGAGTCCGGCGGGCGCGCCGTCAGCGTGACCGTCGGGGCGATCCTGTCGACCGGAAGGCTCGTCGTCGTCTTCTTCGGGGGAGGCGGGATGGTGGTCGACGGAGGCGAGACGACGATCGGTGGCGTCCGGGCGCGCGTCGTCGCCGGAACGGACGTCGTGCTGGCAGCGGCGGTCGTGGGGGATGTTGCCGCCGAGACGGTCGTCTTGGTGGCGGCAGTCACGATCGCCGGACGGGTGCTCGTCTTCTGGGCGGGTGCAGGAACGGGAACAGGAGCCGGAGCCGGACCCGGGGCCTTGCTTCGCCTCGCCGGCGTCGCGGTCGTCGTCCTGGGAGCGACGTTCGTCGTCCCGGCGGGAAGAACCGTCGAAATCGCGGTCGTCTGTGGCCCATTCGCGTTCGACGGTGGCTGCGAGACCGGCAGCGTCACCTCGGCCTTCGGCCGCGAGACGAGCAGCGCGGCTCCGACGCCCGCGCTGCCGATGATCGCAAGCGCGGCGACGACGGCGACGACGGCCCCTCGCCGCCCGAGCCGTTCCAGTCCGCGCCTGCGGCCGCTCCAATAGCCGGCCGCGGTCAGCTCCGCGTCGATCCTGGCCGCGTGCGCCTCGCCGTCGCCGATCGGCGGAATGAAAGCTCGGTAGCGACGCTGCGCCTCGCGCATCGAGTCGAGAGCGTCCTGACAGCGGTCGCAGGCCTCCAGATGCCCGAGCGTCTCCGCAAGCGACCCGCCGCGCAGCTGTCCGTCGAGATGGCGCGAGAGCAGTGGCAGGAGGCGCCGGCACTCCTCCGGCAGCCGTGCTGGGTCGATCTGAGCGAGCCGGAGCTCGGTGCGCAGGCTCTCACGCGCCCGCGAGATCAGCTGCGCGACGGCGTTCTCCTTCAATCCGACGACCTCGCCGATCTCGGCGTAGCTTCGATCCTCGAGCTCGCGCAGCGCGAGCACGAGCCGCTGGCGCGCCGGAAGCCGCGCGTTCGCGATCCGGACCTCCTCCTGCTGGCTCCGCAATAGCGTCCCGCGCTCGGGGTCCTCGTCGATCGGCGCGGGTACTTCCGGCTCGGGAACCTCCGCCACGGGCGCCACCCGCTGACCCCGCTCGACGCCCTTCAGAAAGAGGTTCCGCAATGTCATGAAGAGGTACGGCCCGAGCTCGACAGTCGCCGGATCGAGGCGGTCGAGCCGCGGGAGCGCGCGGACGAACGTCTCCTGGACGAGGTCGTCCGCGTCGCTCGGATTGCCGGTCAGCCGGTAGGCGAACGAGCGGAGGCGCTGGCCGTAGGCGGCGTAGACGTCCTCCCAGGCCGTCCGGTCGCGCTCGCGCAGCCGACCGACTAGGGCAGCGTCAGTGCGGCTGGACGCTATCGCCATTGCCGGATTCTAGGACGCTGCGAGCTTCGAGAAAAGCGGCGAAGGCGGCGTGCTTGGCGAGGTATCGCTCGGCGGCGGCCAGACCCTCGGCCGCCCAGTCGCGGATCAGCGTCTCGTGGAGGCAGTCCGCCGGGATGTGGGTGATGTGATCGCTCATACCCGTACAACCGCTGCGAGCCGCGTTCCTTACGCGACGAGGAGCCCCGGAGGGCTCCTCGTCGTCGCGCGCGCCGTGGAGAGCTACTTCAGAGCCGCCGAGTACGCGTTCCGAAGCACGGTCGAGAGCGAGTCGCCGACAGGCGGCGAGTTGGCCATCGCGTAGGCCTGGACGCCGTTCGGGAAGATCGTGGCCTGCGTCTTGAAGCCCGTCTTGCCCCCGTTCTTGCCGTAGTACTGCCCGACATTCCCCTTGAACGAGGTGCCGTCGAAGCCGATTCCCTCGGCCGTCATCGTCTCGAGGATGCCCGAGCCGTACTCGTCGCGCGCGAGCCGCGAGAGGAAGCGGATGTACTGGCGGGAGGAGATTGCGAGCATCCCCGACCCCGACCGGATGAAGGTGCCGGAGATGGGCACGCCCGGCTTGTCGCGATCGGCATACCCGTAGGCGTGGTTGTCGATCGGCATCCCGAAACCGTCCTCGATCCCGGCCGGCTTCAAGACGACGTTCGTGACGTAGGTCGCGAACACGTTCGAGAGCTCGTAGTTCAGCTGGGCCTTGTTCTTGCCGCAGCCGAGCTGCTTGACCCTGTCACGGACGTTTTGCGGCGCAAGCACGGACGGGAGCAGGATCCGCATCAGCCGGAAGTTGAAGTTGTTGTACTCGTTCTTCGGCCCGGTGCGGCCGAGCTCGATCACGCGCGCGATCGACGTCCACGGATCCTTGTCGTAGTCGACGCCGATCAGGTCCTCGTCCTCCTCCAGCTCGCTCGTGTGCGTGAGGAGGTGTCGGAAGGTGAGCGACGAGATCCGTGAGCCGCGCTTCCAGCACGCCGGCAGGTACGGCTCGACCTTCGTGTAGATCGGCAGGCCTTCGTTCGCCAGGACCTTCAGCATGGCGACCGCGGTGACCGTCTTGGCCGTGCTCGCCGCTTCGCCCTGCGTGTCGACGTTGAAGGGACGCCAGCCGTCGTCGTCGCCGCGGGTGCGGAAGCCGCCGGCGCCCGTGCGGACCGTGATCCCGTTCATCGCGATCGCGTACGAGTAGCCCACAACCTTGCCCTTGAGCGCGTCCTCGATCGACTCGGCGAAGGCGTCGAAGTCCATCGAGTACTGCGGGTGAAGCTTCTTCGTCCGGTTGCCGCCGCCGACGAGACCGAGCACGCGGAAAGGGCCGATCCCGAACGTGAGCGAGCCGGTCGACTTCGAGGTGCCCTTCGCAACGTCGGCGTACGAGCCGACGACGAGGCTGCCGACGCCCGTCTTGCCGACGAAGACCGAGGTGTAGGTCGGCCGGACGCCGAGCTGCTGCTCGCGCTCGGCGACCGCGACGAAGGTATCGCCGACCTGCCGAACCCACCAGTGGGCGCCGTCGTCGGCGGTGTAGAGCCCGTCCAGATCCGCGTTCGAGAGGCCCTGGTAGCGGGCCGGGGCCGGCGCGGGCCACGGGAAGCGACCCGGCTCGACCTCGACCATGATGTCGGGGCCGAAGTCGTCGCCGCCCGTCCTCAGCTCGAGCGCGCGGCCATCTTGGAGGACCTTCAGCTCGAGGTCGCCGGTCTGCTTGCGAGTGCCCTTCGGCACGTCGTACCAGAGGCCGCTGATGCCATTGCCGATCAGGGTGCCCTTGAGCACGGACGCGGTCTTCAGACCGGGGTTCTCGGCGAAGCCGTAGACGGCCGAGCCGACGACGCGGAACGAGACCAGCGAGCCGTCATCGCCGATGTAGAGCCGGTCGAGATTCGGTGCTGCGCCGGCGTGTCCCGGGGCGGCGAGCCCGACAGCGAGAGTTGCGAGGAGCGAGACGAGGAGCAGGCGGGCCATGACGGCCTCCTTCCGGTCGTGGGTCTGTTGACCGGACAACCCCGGAGGCGACGGTTCCTTACGGTTGCGACCGCGAACGCTCGAGGAGGCGCTCGCCGGGCGCGAAGCCGAACCTCGCGTAGAGCGCGTGCGCGTCCTTCGTGTGGAGGACCCAGCGGTTCGCGGCGAACGGGCCCTCGTCGACGCTGAAGCGGACGAGCTCGACACCGAGCCCCTTTCCGCGGTGCTCGGGAAGCACATAGACGTCGGCCAAGTAGGTCAAGCCGGCGTCGGGCGCGTCGACCGTGCGCGAGAAGCCCACCTGCGTATCGCCCTGGAAGAGGCCGACGACGCGATCGGCGCGCTCGATCAGGCCGCGCATCGTCTCTCGCGGACGCCCAGCCGCCCAATACGAGTCCTCCGAGATGAAGCGGTGCACCTCGTCGAGGTCGATCCGCGCGCGGTCGTCGTCGAGCTCGTAGCCGCCTGGTAGTTCCCCTTTCACGATCGAAGCTCTGCTCTCTCGATCGAATCCGGGCGACCGCTCACGACGAATATCCTTTGTGACGATGCTCCGGCGCGCGATCCTCCTGCTCTCGATCGTGCTTCCGCTCGTCACGCTCGACCTCGCGCACAAGCTTCTCGTACCGACGCAGAATTGGGCCTTTCACCCGCGCGGGCCGGCATGGATCGCGATGTCTGCGGTGGTCGCGCTCGGCTGTCTCGCGCTGACGCGTGTGCCTTCCGCGGCCGTCGCGGCGATGGCGGGTGTGCTCGCCGCGGGGGCCGTCGGCAACGGCGTCTCGGCGGTCGTCTGGGAGCGCGGGATCCCGAATCCGCTGGTCGTCGACGTCGGCCAGGCGGTGATCGCGTTCAACTTCGCGGACATCGTCACCCTCGTCGGTGTCCTCCTCCTGATGGTCGGGCTCAGCTCGATCACGATCCGCAACCGGGAGCAGCTGCTCCCGCCGCGGGAGTTCGCGCGAATGCTCTGGCAGCGCGTGCGTTCATAGCGGTCACGCGGAGAGTGTCCGCAGCCGGAAGCCGCCGCTGTACTCGTACGACGCCGTGACGACGGCGAGCGCGTCTCGTCCGCCGAGGTCCGTCAAGCCGCCGTCGTGCGCATCGGCGAGCGGCGTACTCAGGAGCACGCGGATTCCACGTAGTCCTTCGGCCGAGAGCGAGACCCTCCCCGGGCCGCACGCGTGGCAGACGGCGCCGCCTGCGCTCGGGAGATAGCCGACGAGACCCTCCACCGCGCCACACTCGACGCAGGTGTCGAGGTGCGGCAGGTAGCCGGAGAGCCAGAGCAGCTTGAGCTGGAACGAGAGCGCGAGCGGATCGAGCGCGGGACGGGCCGGTGCGCGCGATGGGATGGCGTCGAGCCGGTCGAGGAAGCGCGTCAGCGCAGTGAAGGCGCGCTCGTTCGACTCCTGCTCGGTGTAGAGCCGAAGCATCGCCTCCGCCCCGACGAGGCCTACCGCGAGCCGGTACGGATCCTCCCGGGCTTCGTGATGCGAGCAGATCAGCGAAGCGCCCGTCACGGTCTGGAGCTCGCCCGAGCCGTGGTGCAGCATCAGCTCGACATGGGAGAGCGGCTCGAGCCGCGCGCCGAAGCGCGACTTCGTCCGCCTGATCCCCTTCGCGACGGCGCCGACGCGACCGCGGTCCGCCGTGTAGACGTGGAGGACGCGATCGGCCTCGCCGAGCCGGAACGAGCGGAGCACGACCGCCTCGGTCTTCGACGTCCTCCCCATGCACTGAGTCTAGGGACGCCGCCCGACGGGGAACGAATCCGGTTGTTTGTCCGTTGAAACTCGGATGACGCGGATTACGATCTACACGACGCGCTGGTGCGGCTACTGCGTCCGGGCGAAGGTCCTGCTCGACGGGAAAGGTCTGGCCTACGACGAGATCTCGCTCGACGGCGACCCGGCCTTTCGCCAGACGCTTCGTCAGCGCACCGGCGGCTGGTCGGTGCCGCAGATCCTGATCGACGGCGACCCGATCGGCGGCTACACCGAGCTCTGGCGCCTGGACAAGACGGGCGCGCTCGACGAAAAGCTCGCCGCTTAGAAGCAGAATTTGTGTTTCACCAACACAAGCGATTCGCCCCTCGGCCCGTTTGCGCGGGTCGAAGAGCGCTTGTGTTGTTTCAACACAAGCCTTTCTAGTGCTGGCAGCGGGAGCAGTACCAGGTGCTCCGCCCGCCGATCCGCGTTCTTGTGAGCTCGGTCCCGCAGCGGTCACACGGCTCTCCGGTGCGGCCGTAGGCGCGGAACTCCCGCTGCATCGAGCCTGAGGACCCGTCCGGGAGCCGGTAGTCGCTGAGCGTCGAGCCCTGGCGGGCGACACCGAGCTCGAGCGCCTTCCGGATCGCGCGGTGCAGGCGCCGGAGCTCGTCCGGCTCGAGCGTTCCCGCTTCCCGCAACGGCTGGAGCCGCGCATACCAGAGCGCCTCATCGACGTAGATGTTTCCGAGCCCGGCGAGCGTGCGCTGGTCGAGGAGAGCCGCCTTGAGCGGAGCGCGACGCCCCGCCAGCCGCTCGCCGAGCCGCTTCGCGGTGAACGCGGGCAGGAGCGGCTCCTCGCCCAGGCGGGAGGCGAGATACGGGTCGAGCTCGCCGGGCTCGAGCAGGAGCCAGGTGCCGAAGCGACGCACGTCCTTGTAGGCGACCTGCCTGCCGTCGTCGAGCGTGAGCAGCGCGCGCCGGTGCGGATCGCCGTCCAACGCATCCGCGCGCAGCGAGCCGGTCATGCGCAGGTGAATCAGGAGCGCACGATAGGACTCGAAGCGGACGACGAGGTACTTGCCGCGCCGGTCGACTCGTGCAACGCGCTCACCGCGCAGCTCGGCGGCGACCCCGACCGGATCGAACGGACGCGTCAGCCGCGGATCGGGGATCTCGACCTCCACGAGCGTCCGCCCTTCGAGCGCCGGCGAGATCGCCCGCCGGACGCTCTCGACCTCGGGCAGCTCAGGCACCGGGCGGTGGAGGGAAGAAGGAGGGGTAGATGACGCGACCCTTGATCGCGGGATCGTATGAGCGCAGCGGAACGGCCATCCAGGCGGCGTCAGGAATTCGCTCATCGGGCCGCTCGAGCCCGAGTGCGGTCGCAGAGCGGAAGCCGAAGCGAGGATAGTAGGCCGGAATGCCCTCGCAGAGCACGAGCGGCTCGCCGCGCGAGTCCGCGTTCGACAGCGAAGCCTGGACGAGCGCGCGCCCGATCCCGGTTCGCTGCCGATCCGGCCGCACCGACATTGGCGTCAGGACTAGGAGCTTCCTGTCGAGCCCTTCGACGGCCACGTAGCTCAGCATCGTGTGCCCGACGATCTCGTCCTCCTCCTCGGCAACGAACGCAAGCTCGGGCACGTGGTCTGCCGACGCGCGAATCTGCTCTGCGAACTCGGCCACGGATCGATCGCCGAAGGCCGCCTCGATCACGGCGAAGACCGCTTCGGCGTCCTCCGGCCGCTCGCGCCGGATCCACAGCTCGGGCAGCTCGGCCACGCGGCCAGACTAGCCAAGTAACAGTCTGTTACTAAGAGACGACGTCGAGCAGGATCGACCGCTCGGCGGGGGCGGCGTCGCCGAAGTCGTAAGCGGCGAGAACCTCCGCCGTGGCCGCATCCGCACCGGCCTCGTCGCGGGCGTGCACCTCGGCGAGCACGTCGCCCGGCTCGACCTGCTGGCCCCGCTTGGCGTGGCACACAACGCCGACGGCATGGTCGATCTCGTCTCCCTTGACCGCCCGGCCGGCGCCGAGGTGCAGCGCAGCGTGGCCCACGTCGATCGCGCCGAGCCGCGTGACGTACCCGACTACCATCGCCCGAAGCTCGCGGACAACTGCGGCGCGAGGCAGCACTCCGGGATCGGGATCGCCGCCCTGGGCACGGATCCAACGCTCGTAGACCGCCAGCGCCGAACCGTCCGCGACCGCGGCTTGGGCACGACGACGACCCTCGTCCGCTTCGATCCCGAGGTCGGAAAGAGCGAGCAGGCGGGCACAGGCGTCGAGTACGAGCTCGGTGAAGTCGGGCGGACCGTCGCCGCAGATGGTCGCGCGCGCCTCGACGATCTCGAGCGCGTTTCCGACCGCGGCGCCGAGCGGCTGATCCATGTCGGTGAGCAGGCACACGACCTCCCGGCCCGCGTGCCGGCCAAGCTCGAGCATCGACTCCGCGAGCACGCGCGCGTCCTCGAGCGTCTTCATGAAGGCGCCGTCGCCGACCTTGACGTCGAGCACGATCGCATCCGCCCCGCCGGCGATCTTCTTCGACATGATCGACGACGCGATCAGCGGCACGATGTCGACCGTCGCCGTCACGTCGCGGAGTCCGTAGAGCTGCTTGTCGGCCGGGACGAGGTCGGCCGTCTGGCCGATGATCGCGAGCCCCACCTCGCGCACCTGCCCGACGAAGGCGTCCACGGAGAGATCGACGGAGAACCCCGGGATCGACTCGAGCTTGTCGAGCGTGCCGCCGGTGTGTCCGAGCCCTCGCCCGCTCATCTTCCCGACCGGGACCCCGCAGGCAGCGACGATCGGGCCGACCGCGATCGTCGTCTTGTCCCCCACGCCGCCGGTCGAGTGCTTGTCGACGACCTTCCGTCCGAGGGCGGCACCGAGTTCGAGCGTGCGGCCGCTGCGGATCATCGCGTCGGTGAGCGCGTACGTCTCGGCCGGGTTCAGGCCCTTGAAGTAGACGGCCATGCAGAACGCGGCGAGCTGGTAGTCCGGGATCTCGCCGCGCGCGTAGCCGAGGATCAGCTCGGCGATCTCGTCGGCGCCGAGCTCCTCCCCGTTCCGCTTCCGCTCGATCAGCTCCGCCGGGCGGATCATCCGGTAACGGCTGTTTCGGCCATCTTGTCGAGCACGCTGTGCACAGCGACGATCATGCCCGATGAAGGTCTGGCAGATCATCGGGCTCGTCGAGGCAGATGGCTGGCAACTCGCCAGGACGCGCGGCAGCCACCGGCAGTACAAGCATCTCGACAAGCCAGGCACCGTGACGATCGCCGCAAGCGATCCGATGACTTGCTTCCGAAGACCGCTGCGAGCATCCTTAGGCAGGCAGGATTGAATCGATGACGAGCTACGCGAAACAGGCCGAGCAGTACCTCATCCTGATCGAAGGCGGCCCGCCGACGAACTACTCGGCGTGGTCGCCCGACCTTCCCGGCTGCGCGGCGACCGGCGACACGATCGACGAGTGCGAGGCTCAGATGAAAGAGGCCATCGCGTTCCACCTCGAAGGTCTCGCCGAAGACGGCCCGATTCCCGACGGCACGGGGCCGGGCGTCTACGTCGCCGTACCACCCCGAGCCGTCGCGTGAGCTATGTCGCCTTGGTCGCGACGTAGATGACCGGAGCACGGCGAACGCGGAGGGTGCCCTCGAAGTTCGCTGGCAGATCGCGCTCCCAGAGAGATCGCGATGATTTGACGTACGCCTCGACCGCGGCACGATCGGGGAAATTGATCCAACCGCCTGCGTCGCGCTCCTCGACTTGAGCGAAGTGTCGAAGGAGGATCTCGGCGCCGTTCTCGTCGCTGAAGTTGTGCGTCGGGAAGTCTCCACCGAGAAGCTCGCGCAGCTCGCGTAAGTGTTCGCGACGGTTTGTGACGGCGACGAGCCGGCCGCCTGGTCTCAGGACACGCGCAAGCTCTGCAACTCCGCGTTCGACGTCGGGCACGTGATAGAGCATCCAACCGGCCAGAGCCGCGTCGAAGCTCTCGTCCTCGAACGGGAGCTCCTGCACATCACCGACGCGGGCGTTGACGCCGCGCGCCCGGGTTAGCTCGACCATCCGCTCGGAGATGTCGAGCGCCTCGACCTCGACGCCGCTCGCAGCGATCCGTTCGGCAGCTTCGCCAGGACCGCACCCGACTTCGAGCACGCGACGCGGCTGAACGTCGAGCACCGCCCCGATTGCCAGAGCAGGTGCATCGAGCCCGTCGGCATATCGGTAGGCGTCCCGCCGTCCGACGAGCCCCTTCTCGTTTGCGTACTCCTCCGCGACGAGTTTCGGATCGTTCAGATTCAAGGCGCGAGGATCGGCGTGCCCGGGATCCCGCGCCCGGGCGCCTTGCCGCCGAGCCACGCGTTCACCGTCGCGCCGACGTCGGCGAACTCGCCCTCGTGCACCTGCCCCGCCGCGTTCCGGCCGGCGGCGTAGGCGAGCAAGAGCGCGTGCTCGCGCGAGTGGTCGGTCGACGGCGTCGTCGGGTCGCAGCCGTGGTCGGATGTGAGGATCAGCAGATCGCCGGGTCGTAACGCGTCCAAGATGTCGCCCAGGCGGCGGTCGAAGTCCTGCAGGCAGCGATGGAAGTTGACCGGGTCGTTTCGGTGGCCCCAGAGCATGTCCGTCTCGACGAGGTTCGTGAAGACGAGGCCGCCGTCGATCGTCCGGAGCAGCTCGATCGTCTTGTTGATCCCGTCCACGTTCGACTTCGTCGGGCTCGACTCGTCGATGTCGCAGCCGGCGAAGATGTCGCCGATCTTGCCGACGCCGTAGATCTTGTGGCCGGCGTCGCGGACGAGCGAGAGATAGTTCGGGCGTCTGGGCTGGAGCGAGAAGTCGTGGCGGTTCGGCGTCCGCTCGTACTCGCCAGGCTCCCCTGTGAAAGGCCGCGCGATCACCCGGCCCACCGCGTGCTTTCCCGTCAGGAGCTCGCGCGCGACCCGGCAGCCCTCGTAGAGCTCCTCGAGCGGGATCGTCTCCTCGTGCGCGGCGATCTGGAAGACGGAGTCGGCGGACGTATAAACGATCCACTTGCCAGTCTCCTGATGCTCCTCCCCGAGCTCGTCGATGATGTCGGTGCCGGATGCGACCTTGTTTCCAAGGACGCCGCGGGCGGTGCGGTTCATGAACGGGTCGATCACGTCGTGCGGGAACCCGTGCGGATAGGTCGGCATCGCAGTCGGCGTGACCACGCCGACGAGCTCCCAGTGACCCGTCGTCGTGTCCTTGCCCTTCGAGCGCTCGACCAGCCGTCCGGCGACCGCGGGCGCGCCCGGTTGCGGCGGGCAGCCCTCGAGCGGGAGGGCGTTTCCGAGCCCGAGCGCCTCCAGCGCAGGCAGGTCGAGGCCACCGACGGCGCGAGCGACGTTCCCGATCGTGTTCGACCCCTCGTCGCCGTACGACGCCGCATCGGGCAGCTCACCCGCCCCGACGGCGTCCAGCACGATGACGCACGCACGCGGCATGCGGCTAGTCTACGGCCCGTATGGAAACAGTCCTCGGTCTCATCGGGATGGCGATCTACATGGTCATCGTCATCGGCCTCGCAGCCGGCATCACCTGGCTCGTCGTCAAGCTCAGCCCCTCGAAGAGCCAGAAGCAGCTCGACGCGAAGAAGACTGCGGCCTAGGCAGCCGGGGCCGCGAGCACGGCATCGAGGGGCGCGTAGTCGAGGTTGTGCGCCTCGGCGACAGCCTCGTACGTGATCCGCCCGTCGAGCACATTGACGCCGCGCGCGAGCGCCTGGTCGCGGGCCACGGCAGACGCGAGGCCGTGGTCGGCAATCGCCTCCACGTACGGCAGCGTCACGTTCGTGAGCGCCTTCGTCGACGTCACGGGAACCGCGCCGGGCATGTTCGCGACGCAGTAGTGGGTGACCTCGTCGACGACGTAGACCGGGTCGTCGTGCGTCGTCGCACGGGACGTCTCGGCGCAGCCGCCCTGGTCGATCGCGACGTCGCAGAAGACGGCGCCGTCCTTCATCCCGGTGACCATCTCGCGCGTCAGCAGCTTCGGGGCGAGCGCCCCCGGGATCAAAACTGCGCCGATCACGACGTCGGCGTCCGCGATCGAGCTCTCGATCTCGAGCGTCGAGGACATGACGAGGTTGACGCGGCCGTGCAGGATCTCCTCCAGATGGCGCATCCGATCGACCGAGCGCTCGAGGATCGTCACCTGGGCGCCGAGCCCGAGCGCGATTACCGCGGCGTTGTAGCCGACGATCCCGCCGCCGATCACGACGACCTTGCCCGGAGCGACGCCGGCGACACCGCCGAGCAGGAGCCCGCGTCCCCCCTTTGGCTTCTCGAGATAGTGGGCGCCGGCCTGTGCGGCGAGCCTGCCCGCGACCTCGCTCATCGGGGCGAGGAGCGGGAGCCGCCGGTCGTCGGTCTCGACCGTCTCGTAGGCGACGGCGGCGATGCCGCTCTCCGCGAGCGCGCGGGTGAGCGGCTCGTCGGCGGCGATGTGCAGGTAGGTGAAGAGGACGAGGCCCTCGCGCAGGCGCGCGTACTCGGACGCGATCGGCTCCTTCACCTTGAGCAACAGATCCGCGTGCTCCCAGACCTCGTCCACCGAGGCGATCCGCGCGCCGGTCGCCAGATAGTCGGCGTCCTGGAAGGCGCTGCCGAGCCCGGCGCCGGTCTCGACGACCACGTCGTGGCCGCGCTGGACGAGCTCACGCGCGCCCGCGGGTGTCAGTGCGACGCGGTACTCCTGGGCCTTGATCTCCTTGGCAACGCCGATCCTCATGGCCGGCAGAAGATACAGACTCGCTTAGCGGCGTTCGCGCAGGTAGAGCAGGACGCCGACGAGCGTCTTCGCGTCCTCGAGCTCGCCGAGCCGGGCCTCGAGCTCCGGCACGGCGAGGCGGACGACGTCGATCTTCTCGGTGTCCTCGAGCTTCCGCTCGCCCTCCTCGAGCCGGTCGGCGAGGAAGATCGTGACAGGCTCTCGGAGGATGCCGGGGCTCGGGTGAATCTGCCGCAGCTCCCGCCACTCGCCGCCGTGGAGCCCAGTCTCCTCGGCGAGCTCGCGCTTCGCGGCCGCGAGCGGCGCCTCGCCCTCGTCGAGCATCCCGGCCGGGAGCTCGAGCAACTGCTTGCGGGCCGCCTCGCGGAACTGGCGCGTCAGCACGATGCGGCCGTCGGCGTCGATCGGGACGATGGTCACCGACCCGGGGTGCTCGACGAGCTCGCGCTCCCGCTCGCCCCAGTTCTCCACGACGACGTCGAAGAGCTTGCCCTCGTAGACCTGCTTCCGCCGGACCTTCTTCATCCTGCGAGTCGTTCCACGAGCGCGCGTTCCTCACTCCCGAACCAGGGCGGCTCGCCGGCAGCGGCGTTCTCGGCGGCGCGCTCCGGCTTCGAGGTGGCGGGGATGACGAGGTCGACGCGCGGGTCGGAGAGCGCCCACTTGAGGAGCGCCTGGGGCCAGGTCGTGACGCCGAAGGCTGCGAGGGGTTGGAGCTCCGGCGCGCTCGGCGGCCGGCGCAGGAGCGCGCCCTCGCCGAGCGGGCGCATCACGATCACTGCGATTCCGAGCTCCTCGGCGAGGGGCAGGAGCACGCGCTCGCAGGCGCGCTCGCGTGGATTGAGCGGGAGCTGGACGGTGTCGAAGCGCTTCGTGCGCAGCGCTTGCGCCAGCTCGTCGAACGCGTCTGGCAGGTAGTGGGTGACGCCGAGCCTCCCGATCCTGCCGGCGTCGCGCTCGTCCTCGAGCCAGGGCAGGTGCTCCTGCCAGGCGACGAGGTTGTGGATCTGCTCGACCTCGACGCGGCCGTACCAGCGGAGCTGCGCGTCGAGCTGCCGCCGCGCCTCCGCGGGATCGTTGCTCCAGACCTTGGTGAGGACACGAGCCTGGTCGCGCCGGCCTTCGAGCGCTCCGGCGAGCGAGGCCTCGGCTCCGCCGTACATCGGCGAGGAGTCGAAGCTGCGGATGCCGGCGGCGAGCGCCGCGACGACGACCTCGCGCGCGCGGCCGGCGTTGCCGCCGAAGGTGTTCCAGGTCCCGAGGCCGACGACCGGGCCGAGGCGACGCTCCATGCGACAATCATGCTGTGCGCGTGCTCCGGTCGAGCAACGACGACGAGATGGTCTGGCTCTTCCTTCGCGGCGAGCTCGACTCGGAGCGCTTTGGCCCCGGCATCCTGCGCGCGATCGACGAGCGCCGGCGAGCCGCGCTCACCACGGTGCGGGGCTACGAGCGCCGCGAGGGCACGGCTTCCTCGAGCTCGCGGACGAGCTCGAGACGACGCGAATGTCGGCGCGGCCCACTCCCAGCGCAGGTCGTCAGGGAAGCCATGGAAGAGGTCGTTGGCGACGCCGAAGACCGTCACGCCGGCGCGAATCTGCGCCGCTACTGGGTCGAGCTCAGCGGCGGCTCACGTCTTCCCGGCGAAGCTGCTGCCTTCGGAGCTCGAGGTGCTGCAGGGCCGCTCGCCGCGGATCGCCGAGTGGTCGTGCTGGTGAGTCAGCCTCGGCCGCG
>JANDLU010000079.1 GCA_024330215.1 Candidatus Gaiellasilicea maunaloa | reverse complement strand
TCGCCCGGTAGGACGCGCACAGGGGCGAGGCGCCCTCTCGCGGTCCGCGGAGACCGGCCGAGAGGACGCCCCGCCGGTCGCCGCCCGGCTTGGGGGAAGATCGGGCGGCGAGGTTCGCACGGACCGCTAGGCAGTGCGCCGCAGCGATCCGTACGTCTCGACGACCGCCGCCTTCATGCGGTCGACTAGCATCCGCTGGCCCGGCGGTCGTGGCGTGAGACCGAGCCGGCGCAGCTTGGCGTTCGCCATGTGTACCTGCTGGGCCCGCCTGCTAAGCGCGGTCTGGAAGGTGATCGAGAGGGAGACAGAGACCGCGTCGCCGTTCCGGACCCAGTGCGGGGCGTGGATCGGAACGTAGACGCCCTGGCCCGGGCGAAGCGGATAGGTCCGCTCGTCCGCGGGCAGCCACGCCACGTTGCGGTGGCCGCCGCCGTAGTAGCGCTCCAGCTCGTCGCGTTCCGTCTCGGCCGTCGGGAAGGTGCCGACCGTCATGTCCTTGTCGCCCCGGACCTGCAGGAGGAAGTTGTGCTCCGGGTCGAAGTGCGAGGGCGTCACGGAGCCGGGCGCGGACAGGAAGATGAAGCCTTTCCGGCGGCGCATCTCGCCCTGGCTCGGCGAGAGCCGCGCGGCGACCTGGTCGAGCATCTCGTCCAGGATGGCGGCGTAGGCCGGATCCTGCTCGATGTTCTTCAGCACCATCCAGCAGCCGTTCGTGTCGATCTCGCGCGCGATCCGGCCCGGCGTCTGATCGACCGTCTCGACCACGCCGTCTGCGACGATCGCAGGCAGCGAGCCTCGGTTGTGCTCGACGGCCTCGATCGGCAGACGATCGGCCAGCACGGCCACGGCCTCGGGGGTGAGCAGGGGGTGGTCGTCGAGCGTGTGGTCGACGAGGACCGGGGAATGATCGAACGCCGTGGCGAACGCGTCGGGGAGGCGAAGCGTGGTCATGTGGCCTTTCGGAGTCGGAGGCGGGCCTCGAGGGATGCGGAGATGGGTGCCTGGCGGGAGGCCGCCCAGCCCAGCGGTCCGGGCGTGGGGAGGACGCTCGTCACGATCGGGCGGCGGTCCGGCCAGAGCCTGTTGATCATGTCGTTCTCGGGGGCGGCGCAGGAGTCCATGAACGCGAGGTCCTTATCAGCATGGAAGAGCTCGACGGTGTCGACCTCGAGCTGCACGCCCGGGGAATAGCGACCGAGCGTCTCATCATGGGCGATCTTGAAGCAGAATAGCCCGTCGCCCGCACGCAGGTTCGTCTTCATGGCGACGAGTCGGCTGCCCACGCACGTAGCCAGGAGCTGGAGGTGCCCCTGGGCGGCCAGGCCGGCGCAGAGCTCGCGGAAGAAAGCTGCGTGACCTGGGCGGCTGAGGAACGCCGTGCCGGCCCCGCCCTTCCATCCCGAGGCCTCGAGACGCAGGAAGTCCTCGACGGCCGCCGGGTCGCCGGCGCGGTCTTCGACGGCCTGGGTCGCCTCCAGGTCACGCTCGAGGCGACGTCGCTGACGTCGGCCTTCGCGACGATGGTGCGGGCTTCGCGTCTCGTCCAGGTAGGTCGGCTCGTGCCGGCGGCGGAGGGCGGCCCGCTCGTAGGAGCGGTAGAGCACGGGCTCGAGGCCACGGTCCTCGAGCCGGTCGGCGATGCTCTGCGCCACCGGCCCGTCGCCGGCCAGGGAGTCGAGAGCCACGAAGCCCACCCGAGGAGCGGCAAGGGCGGTGTCGACCAGAGCCGAGGTGGCTTCCGCCGTCCTCTCGCGATCCACGAGCGGGGTGCCGAGGAAGCAGTAGTCGTGGCGCCAGACAGCCAGTGCCGGCAGCGGCATCAGCCGCCAGGTGAGGTGACGACGGACCGGGACAACGGCCGCCCAATCGCCGGCGTCGTGGACGACGAGGAGCTCGACCCGCGACTCCCCGAACCACCTCGCCGCAGGCAGCACGAACTCCGGCTCGAAGAAGGGGTTCGGCTCGACGGCGCGCGAGGCGAGCTCATGCCACGCGGTCAAGTCCGTTGCCCTCAGGTTTTCGATTCTTGAGAATTCTCCTCTCACCTCAGCAACCGTACGACGAGGTAGGTCTGAGCAGAGCCCCCGAACAGGGGATCTCGCCACTCGCAAGCTCGGACGCTACGCCGCGATGCGCCGGATGCGCCCGTGGGCGATGCGGCTCGCCGCCGGCTTTCCGCCGCCCGACGCAGCCGAGATCCTGCTGCTCGTCGGCGACGCTAACGCAGGCCGAGCTCGGACGAGTACGCGTCCGCGTAGACCTGCTTGAGCTTCTGGACGCGCTCGACGTAGTGCCGCGTCTCGTCGAACTGGATCTCGACACCGCGCTCGCGCCACTCGTCGACATTCGCCTGCCCCGCGTTGTAGGCCGCGAGGGCGAGTCGCTCGTCGTCGTACTTGTCGAGCAGATGGCGCAGGTACCACGCGCCGTAGCGGATGTTGAGCTCCGGATCGAGGAGGTCCTCCGGCCGCCAGTTGTTGCCGCCGGTCCGGTCGGCGATGCCCTGGCCCGTCTCCGGCAGGAGCTGCATCAGCCCGACCGCGCCCGAGCTCGAGCGGACGTCTGGATCGAACTTGCTCTCCTGGTAGATCATGGCCGCGAGCAGCTGCGGCTCGAGCCGGTAGTTCTCCGCGTGCCCGACGACGAGCTCCTCGTAGCGGAGGGGGTAACGGACGCGCTCGTACCACGTCGGCTCGGTCTGGAAGACGTAGGCGCCGAAGCCGGCGAGCGCGAGGGCGAGCACGGCCAGGACGCCGAGCCGGCTCACGTCCGCTCCGCCGTGAGCTCGGTCATCACGCCGCCGACCCAGGCATCGAGCTCCTCGAGCGAGCCGATGTTCACGTAGGAGAAGTCGGCGCGCTTCCGTTTTTCTCGGTCCGGCAGCAGGCGGTCGTCGCGGTCGTCGCGCGGGACGCGGCGGCGCTGCTCGCGGAGCTTCGCGGGCGCGGTGATCACGACGACCTTGTCGAAGCGGGTCTCGCCGCCCGACTCGTAGAGAAGCGGCACCTCGGTCACGCAGACGGCAGGCGGCTTCGGCAGCGCGGCGAGCTGCTCGCGCCAGCGGAGGTACTCGGCGGCGACGAGCGGATGCAGCAGCCCCTCGAGGAAGTCCAGCTTGGCGCGGTCCGCGAAGACGATCTCGGCGACGCGCCCGCGGTCGATCCGACCCTCGTCGTCGAGGATCGCCTCTCCCAGCTCGGCCACCATCGCGGCCCGGACGTCGTCGTTCGTCGCAAGTAGGTGGTGGACGATCTCGTCGCTCGAGACCGTCGCGGCTCCGTGCTCCTGAAAGGCGTAGAGAGCCTCGCTCTTCCCCGCGCCGATCCCGCCGGTGATGGCGACGGCGAGCGGTCTCACGGCGCGGTCTTAGGTTGTTTCGTCGGGCTCGTCGCCGGCGGCAGCATCGCCGTCGGCGGTCGACTCCGGTTCGAGCGCGACATCGCCGGCCGCACCGTCCGTGTCCGCGGTCGACTGCGACTCGAGCTCGACCTCGGCCGCAGCATCCGATTCCGGAGCGGGCTCGTCCTGAAGCTCGACGTCGAGATCCGCAACGGCTTCGAGCTCTTCACTAACCTCGGATGCGTCAGCATCCGAGGCGATGGCCGGGAAAACGTCCTCGGAGAGATCGAGATTTGGCGTCAGGTGCACGGACTCGGCACCGTCGGCGCGCGGGAGCGGCTCGGCACCCTCCTCGACCCGCTTCAAGGAGAGGGAAAGACGACGCCGCTCGGCGTCGACCTCGAGGATCAGTACGTTGACCGCGTCGCCCTGCGAGACGACCTCGCGCGGGTTCTCGACGTGGTGCTGCGCGAGCTCGGAGATGTGGACGAGGCCCTCGACGCCGGGGAGGATCTCGACGAACGCGCCGAAGGTGACGACCTTCGTGACGCGACCCTCGACGACGTCCTCCTCGTTGTAGTTCTCGAGCACCTGCTGCCACGGATCCGACTGCGTCTGCTTGAGGCCGAGCGAGATCCGCTGCCGGTCGCGGTCGATGTCGAGCACCTTCACCTTGACGTCCTGGCCGATCTCGAGCACCTCCGAGGGATGGTTGACGTGGCTCCACGAGAGCTCGGAGATGTGGATCAGGCCGTCCATCCCGTCGAGATCGACGAACGCCCCGAAGTCGACGATGTTGGAGATCTGGCCGTCGACCACGTCGCCCGGGTTGAGCCGATCGAGGATCGCCTGGCGCATCTCCTTGCGCTCGTCCTCGAGGACGGCGCGCCGCGAGAGCACGACGTTGTTGCGCGAGCGGTTGAGCTCGATCACCTTCGAGCGGAGCTCGGTGCCCATGAACTCGTCGAGGTCCTGGACCCGGCGGATGTCGACGAGCGAGGCGGGCAGGAAGCCGCGCACGCCGAGATCGAGGATCAGACCGCCCTTGACGACCTCGATCACCCTGCCGAGCACGGCCTCGCCGGACACCGCGGCAGCCTCGATCTTCTTCCACGCGAGCTCGAAGCGAGCGCGCTTCTTGGAGAGGATCAGGCGCCCTTCGGCGTCCTCCTTCGTCATCACGAGCGCATCGATCTCCTCGCCGACCGAGACCTCGTCGGCCGGATTCACCGAGCGCCGGATCGAGAGCTCGGCGACCGGGATCACGCCCTCCGACTTGTAGCCGATGTCGACGAGCACCTCGTCCTTGTCCACGCGCACGACGGTGCCGTGAACGACCTCGCCCTCGTTGATCGTCGGGAAGGTGGACTCGTAATCCGGGACGAGCTCCCCCTCGGGGGAGAGCGTCCAAACGCCCTCTTCGAGGCGCGGATCGGTCATCTCGACGGTGTCGTTGGCCATCACGAAACGCGGAGTATAGCCAGGTTCCATTGCCCCGAACCACCGGGTCAGGGCCGTTCGGTCGTCGCTTCGGCCGTCCGCCCATCACGAATCGTCACTACGACCACACGTTGCTCGTCTTCGAGGTACGCGTGCACGAGGATCATCCAGCGCCGCGGGCCGAGCACGAACCGGAATCCATCCCACCGGCCCTCGAGATGCACGCCGGCGAGCGGAAAGCGCGCCAGCGGACGCAACGAAGCTTTGACTCGCTCTCGCGTGTCGGCCGGAAGGTCGGACGTCTCGATCAGTCGTGTCAGGTTCTCAACTGCGCGGGCACTGAGCTCGACTCGCGCCACCTCTCGCTACAGGTCTTCGAGCGGAATCGTCTCGCCCGCGAGCGCTAGGACTTGGCTTCGTTCCAGTCCTCGCCGACGCCGACGTCGACCGCGAGCGGCGGATCGAGCGGGTAGGCGCCGCACATCTCGGCCCGCACGAGCTCACGGACACCGCTCACCTCCGTCTCCGGCACCTCGAGCAGCAGCTCGTCGTGGACCTGCAGGACGAGCCGTGCCGAACGCCCCTCGGTGCGGAGCCGGTCGTGGATCCGGATCATCGCAACCTTGATCACATCGGCTGCGGTGCCCTGCATCACCGAGTTGACGGCGAGCCGCTCTCCCAGCGAGCGCGTTTGCCTATTCATGGCGCGGATCTCGGGGACGGGCCGGCGGCGGCCGAGGAGCGTGGTCACATAGCCGTCGCGCTTGGCCTGCTCGATCGTCCGCTCGATGAAGTCCTGCACGTGCGGGAAGCGAGCCAGGTAGGTGTCGATGTAGGCCTGCGCCTGCTCGCGCGGGATCTCGAGGTTCTCCGAGAGGCCGAACGAGGAGATCCCGTAGATGATCCCGAAGTTGACCATCTTGGCGACGTTGCGCTCGTCCTTCGTCAGCGTCGCCTGGTCCTTGCCGAGCACCTCGGCGGCGGTACGCGCGTGGATGTCCTCGTTTCGTGCGAACGACTCCCTCAGGACCGGCTCGCCGGAGACATGCGCGAGGATCCGCAGCTCGACCTGGCTGTAGTCGGCCGAGAGGAGCCGGTGACCCTCCTCGGCCACGAACGCTGAACGGATCTCGCGACCGAGCTCGGTGCGGATCGGGATCGCCTGCAGGTTCGGCGCCGTCGTCGAGAGCCGGCCCGTGGAGGCGACCGTCTGGTTGAAGGTCGTGTGGAGGCGGCCGTCGCCCGCCGAGATCAGCGAGGGGAGCGGGCCGAGGTAGGTGTTGATCAGCTTCGAGAGCTCGCGCCATTCCTCGAGCACGGGCACGATCGCATGGTCGGAGCGGATCGAGCGGAGCACGCGCGTGTCGGTCGAGTAGCCGGTCTTGCCCTTGCGGCCCGGCGTCAGCTCGAGCTTCTCGAAGAGGATCCGCGCGACCTGCTGGGTCGAGCCGAGCGTGAACTCCTCGCCTGCGAGCTCGTAGGCCGTCGCCTCCAGCTCCTCGAGCCGATCGACGAGCCGTGCCGTGATCTCGCCCATCCGGTAGGTGTCGATCTTGACTCCTGCGATCTCCATCGCGGCGAGCACCGCGGTGAGCGGCAGCTCGATCTCGCGGTAGAGATGCTCGGAGCCGCGCTCCCGCACGCGCTCCAGCATCCGCTCGATCAGCCGACGCGGTGCTTCCGCGCGACGGACGAGCGCGGCGGTCTCCTCCTCGGCGGCCGGCTCGGGCAGCACCTCGAGCCCGTACTCGGCGCTGAGATCGTCAAGCGCGTACTCGGCGCGACCGGGCTCGATCAGGTACGCCGCGATCATCGTGTCGTCCGCCGCGCGCACCTTGAGCGACTTCGCGTCGTGGACGACGAGCCGCGGCTCGCCAAGTAACAGACTGTTACTCGATCTCGCGGCGATCACGACGCCGCCCGCCGTCGCGACGGCGACGCGCTCGCCGTCGGTGGCGTAGCCCTCCCACTCGACGAGCGGCGGCAGCTCCCCCTCGCGCCAGGCAACCATCGTCCCATCGACGTGCATCGCCAGAGCCGCGGGCACTGCCTCGTCAAGCTCGTCGACGCGGCCGAGCAGGTTGCGGAACTCGAAGCGCCGAAACATCTCCCGCAACTGCGAGCGATCGGGCGGACTGAGTGCGAGCTCGGTCGGCTCCCAGTCGAGGTCGAGCTCGCGCCGCATCGTCGCCAGATCCTTCGACGCGCGCGCCTGGTCGGCGTGCTCGGTGATGTTCTTCCTGCGCGCCGGCGAGAGCTCGTCCGCGTGCTCGATCACCGACTCGAGCGAGCCGTACTGTGCGATCAGCTGTCCGGCCGTCTTGTCGCCGATTCCGGGGACGCCTGGGATGTTGTCGCTCGTGTCGCCCTTGAGACCGATGAAGTCCGGCACCTGGTCGGGTCGAACGCCGTAGCGCAGCTCGACGCGCTCGGGAGTGTAGACGTTGACGTCCGACACCCCACGCGGGGTCATCATCAGGCAGATGTTCGCGGAGCAGAGCTGGAAGGCGTCGCGATCGGTCGAGACGACGCACGTCTTCACGCCCGCTGCGTCGGCTCGCGTCGCGAGCGTCGCGATCACGTCGTCGGCCTCCCAGCCCTCGAATTCGAGGTTGCGGTAGCCGAACGCCTCGACGATCGGCCGGAAGTGCGGAAACTGCTCCCGCAGCAGGTCGGGCATCGGCTTCCGGCCCTCCTTGTAGACCACGTCCGCGGCCTCGGCGACCGCGGTCCTGTGGACGGGACGCGAGTCCCAGGCGACCGCGACGCCCTTCGGCCGGTAATCCGCGAGCAGCTTGAAGAGCATGTTCGTGAAGCCGAGCAGCGCATTCGTCGGGTGCCCGTCACTCGTCGCGAGCTCCTCCGGGAGCGCGAAGAAGGCCCGGTAGGCGAGGTTGTTCCCGTCGACGAGGAAGAGATCGGACTCTCGCGCCGGGCCATCGTCGAGCTCCAGCTCCTGCCCCGTCAGCGTCTTCGGCGCCATCGCTTCGAGTCTATGGCAGGGCTCGCGAGTCGAGCTTGTGTTGGAACAACACAAGCTCGCTGCGACCCCGACCGCCGCCTAGCCCAAGAGAGCCCTTGTGTTGGAACAACACAAGGGCTCTTCGCAGGTATCGTCGGCCGCCGTGGAGAACGCTGCCGTAGGCGCCGCATTCTCGCTCGGGCGCGCCCCCGCTCCGACGCGCCCGAAGGCTCAGCCGTCGGCGTGACACGGCGGATCCCGATTCTATCGGGCTCGCGGATCACGGTTCTGAACGCGCCCGACGACGCGCTCGTCCTGCGTCCGGACTCGCAGCCGCAAGCGGTCGGTGACGTCGGCGCGGCCGTCCGCGAGGCCCTACGGTTCCCGCTCTCGGGTCCACCTCTCGAGGCGCTGATCGAGCACGCGGCCCGCGCCACCCTCGTCGTCGAGCTGCCGGAGCTGCCGCTTCCGGGTGCGCCGGGCGATCCGAGACAGACCGCACTGGAGGCGACGATCGCGGAGCTCGAGCGGCTCGGGCTCCCCTCGCAACGACAGACGATCCTCGTCGCCGGCGGCCTCTCGCGTCGCGCGGGACAGCGAGAGCTCGAGACCCTGCTCGCTCCGACGGCGGCTCGCGGGTTTCGCGGCACCGTCGCGGTGCACGACGCGGAGGATCCAGAGCTCGTGCAGATCGGCAACGCCGGCCAAACCTCGCTTCGCGTCAACCGCTTGCTCGTCGAGACCGACCTCGTGATCACCGTCACGGCTGCGGAGACCGTTCTCCACGGCGGCCCCGGCGCCCTCGTCCGCTCGGCCTCGACGGAAGTCCTCCGCAGTGCGGGCGCCTACTCGCTGCTCGAGACCGCCGCCTCGAGCGGCTGGCAGATCGGGCGTGCGCTCGAGAGCTCGATCGCGGAGCACACTCCCGTGATCGGAGCATCGCTCTCGCTCAACCCGCCGCGGCTGACCGGCCGGTTCCACGATTATCCGTACGACGAAGGCGCGCTCGTCCAGCTCGCGGGCTCGCCGTTGCGGCGGCTCTCATTGCTCCCGTCGGGTCTTCGCCGGCACGTGCTCCAGGGCCTCGGGCGCGAGCTGACCGCCGCCGCTGCTTTCGCCGGGCCTCCTTCGGTCGCCCACGTCGAGGCCTTGTTGCGCTCGATCGCACGCCGCTCTGTCCGGGTCGAGGAGCCGCTCGACGCGATCGTGATCGGGATGCCGTGGAAGCACCACCATCAGCCGCGAGAGCGCCTGAATCCGATCACAGCCGCGGCCGTGGCGCTGGGTCTCGCGCTGCGCCTGTGGCGAGATGCGTTCCCCGTGCGAGAGGGCGGCACCGCGATCGTGCTCCATCGCTTGACCCGGCACTTCGCCAGCGGCACCCAGGATCCGTACCGCTCGCTCTTCAACGTGCTGCGCGCCTCGCGGGCACCGCTCGAGCTCGCCGTCGCCGAGCGGGCGGCCGGGATCGACACGCAGGCGCTCGCCGCCTACCGCGCCGGCAGCGCCTGTCATCCGCTGTTGCCCTACGTCGACTGGGAATCGTGCCGGGCCGCGCTCGACCGGCTCGGCTCGGTCGTCGTGGCGGGCTGCCGCGACCATACGGCCGCGCGGACACTCGGCTTCGTGCCGACCCACGGGGTCGGGCCTGCCCTCGAGATGGCGCACGGCGTCGCGGGCGGAGCGGCGAGAATCGGCCTCCTCCTCGGCCCGCCCTACTTTCCGCTCGAGGTCGGCGCCGCCACCTAGGCTCGTGTTGAAACAACACAAGCTCTCTTCGACCGGGCCGGCAGGTCGTTCGAGTGAGCTTGTGTTGAATGAACACAAGCCTTCCTTCGCTGCGCTCAGCCCTCGCCGAGATACGTCTTCCGCACCTGCTCGTTCTCGCGCAGGTCCTTCGCCGGGCCCTCGAGCGCGATCCGGCCCGTCTCCAGGACGTAGCCGCGACTCGCCGCGTCGAGCGCCATCAGCGCGTTCTGCTCGACGAGCAGGATCGGCGTCCCCTGCGCATTGATCTCACGCACGATCTCGAAGATCTTCTCCACGAAGATCGGCGCGAGCCCCATCGACGGCTCGTCGAGGAGAAGGAGCTTCGGGCGCGCCATCAGGGCGCGGCCGATCGCGCACATCTGCTGCTCGCCGCCTGACATCGTCCCGGCCTTCTGATTCCGCCGTTCGGCGAGCCGCGGGAAGAGCTCGAAGACGCGGTCGACGTCCTCCTTGAAGGTCGTTCGGTCCTCGCGCTGGAAGGCGCCCATCTCCAGGTTCTCGAGCACCGACATACGCGGAAAGAGGCGGCGACCCTCGGGCGACTGCGCGATCCCCGACTTGACGATCGCGTGCGCCGGGTCCTTCGTGATCTCGCGGCCCTGAAAGCGGATCGCCCCCTCACGCGGATGATTGAGGCCGTTGATCGAGCGGAGCGTCGTCGACTTGCCGGCACCGTTCGCCCCGATCAGGGTCACGATCTCGCCCTCGCGGACCTCGAGCGAGACGCCTTTCAGCGCGTGGATCGAGCCGTAGTAGGTGTGGACGTCCTCGAGCGAGAGGACGACGTTGCCGCTCTGCTCAGCCACTATCGGTCGCTCCCTTGCCGAGGTAGGCCTCGACGACGCGCTCGTCGTTCTGGACCTCGTGCGGCGTCCCCTCGGCGATCTTCTCGCCGTACTCGAGCACGGTCACGCGGTCGGAGACACCCATCACGACCTTCATGTCGTGCTCGATCAGGAGCACCGTCAGACCACGCTCGTCGCGGAGCCGGGACACGAAGCCGATGAAGTCGGCCGTCTCCTGCGGATTCATCCCGGCGGTCGGCTCGTCGAGCAGGATCAGCTTCGGATCGGTGGCGAGCGCGCGCGCGACCTCGAGCCGCCGCTGGTCGCCGTAAGGCAGGCTGTTCGCATAGGCGTTGTGGCGGCTCTTCAGGCCCGAGTAGCGCAGCAGCTCGCGCGCCTTGTCCCTCGCCTCCCGCTCCTCGCGACGCGTCCGCGGCCCGCGCACGATCGCGCCGAGGATGCCCGCGTGTAGCCGCGCATGCATGCCGACGAGCACGTTCTCGAGCGCCGTCATCTGAGGAAAGAGGCGGATGTTCTGGAAGGTGCGGCCGATCCCGAGCTTCGTGATCGCGTGCGGCGGCTTGCCGGTGATCTCGGTGCCGTCGAAGACGATCGATCCCGCGGTCGGCTTGTAGACGCCCGTGAGCATGTTGAAGAACGTCGTCTTCCCCGCCCCGTTCGGGCCGATCAGCGAGACGATCGAGCCGCGCGGGATGGTGAAATCGACGTCGTTCGAGGCGACGAGGCCGCCGAACTCCTTGCGAATGTGGTCCGCATCGAGAAGCAGGTCTTTGGCGGAGTCGGCCATCAGGCGCTCGCGTCGTAGAGCGACTCGTCGTGAACGCCCTCGGCGAGCTCCTTCTTGCGCCGGCGTTCGGGGATCAGCCCGGTCGGCCGGAACAGCATCATCAGGACGATGATCAGTCCGTAGACGCCGAAGTTGTACTTCGGCACGTCGATCTGCCTGCCGATCACCTCGCTGACGGAGTTGCCGAGCTTGGCGAGCCCCTCCTGGTCGAGGTAGGAGAGGACGAGCCCGCCGAGAACGACGCCCCAGACGGAGCCCATCCCGCCGAGGATCACCATGCAGAGCAGGAAGACGGAGAAGTTGAAGAAGAAGTCGCTCGGGAAGGCGCCGCTCTTGAAGGTGGCGTAATACGCGCCGGCGATCCCGCCGAAGAAGGCGCCGATCGCATAGGCCCAGGTCTTCGTCCGCATCAGCGGGATCCCCATCGCCGCCGCGGCCGTCTCGTCCTCGCGGATCGCGATCCACGCGCGCCCGAGGCGCGAGTCGCGAAGCCGCACCGAGCAGAAGACGGTCACGAGCAGCAGGGCGAGTGCAGCCCAGTAGAACCATTGCGCGCGGTCGAACGACTGCTGGAAGCTCGCCGGCACGCCGATCGCATCCTCCAGTGTCGTCCCGAAGCCCGGCGAGTCGATCGGGCTGATCCCGAACGTGCCGTGGGTGAGGTCGAAGCCGAAGATGTTGTCCCCGTTCCGGACGAACTGGGGGATGATCTCGCCGAAGCCGAGCGTCACGATCGCCAGGTAGTCCCCGCGCAGGCGCAGCGTCGGTAGGCCGATCAAGATCCCGGCGATCGCCGTGAACGCCCCGGCGATCAGGAGGATCAGCCAGACGGAGATGTGGATCCCGACCGCCTCCTGGCTGATCCCGACCGAGCCGAAGTGGAAGGAGACCTGCTCGAACTGGAGCGAGGCGAACCAGGCCGCGGTGTACGCACCGGCCGCATAGAAGGCGACGTAGCCGAGGTCGAGCAGACCCGCGTAGCCGACGACGATGTTCAAGCCGACGGCCATCATCGTGTAGACGATCATGATCACGAGCGTGCCCACTCCCGGAAACGCGCCCGGGAGACTCTCGGCGTACTTCGGATAGAAGAACGCGAGCGCGACGAGCGCGAGCGGGAGCGCAAGGCGACGCACGGGCTCCGGCAGCTGCTGCCAAGACTCGCGTACTCCGGCCGGAACCCAGCCGCCAGTGTCCTCGCCGGGATGGGCGTCCGGCCCGGAGCCCCTCATGCGCGTGGGCAGCTTCATTGGCCCTCGGGCGTCCTCTCTCCGAGCAGGCCTTCGGGGCGGAAGACGAGGATCGCGATCAGCAGGCTGAAGACGATCGAGCGCGTCCAGTCGCTACCCGGCGTGTACCAGGTGAGGCCCTCGTTGAAGGCCTCGATCAGGCCGATCGTGAGCGCGCCGACGAGCGCGCCGGTCAGGTTCCCGATCCCGCCGAGCACCGCCGCCGTGAACGCGATCAGGCCGAGCTGGAAGCCCTGGTCGTACCGGATCGTCGTGAAGTTCAGCAGGTAGAGCACACCCGCGGCGCCCGCGAGCCCGCCCGCCAGCATGAACGTGAAGGAGATCGTGCGGTTCACGTTGACCCCCATCATCGCCGCTGCCTCCGGGTCCTGCGAGGTCGCGCGCATCGCCTTTCCCTGTCGCGTCGCCCGGACGAGGTACGTGAGCCCGAGCAGTACCGGGAAGGTGAGCAGGAGCACTGCGAGCTTGTTCCACTGGAAGTCGACCGAGCCGAGCGAGAACGCGACCGAGTTCGGGATCAGGCGGGGTACAGAGGTGAAGTTGACGCCCCAGCCGATCAGACCGACGTTCTGGAGGATGAAGGACATCCCGACGGCGGTGATCAGCGGTGCGAGTCGGGGTGCATTGCGGAGCCGTCGGTATGCGACGAGCTCGATCGCGGTGTTCAGCATCGACGAGAAGAGCATCGCGACGGCGAGCGTCGCCGCGACCGCGACGATCACGATCCCCGCCCCGCTCGTCGTCGTCAGGTCGAAGACGGAGAGGATCATCGTGCTCGCGACGAGGCCGCCAAGCGCGAACACGTCGCCGTGGGCGAAGTTGATCAGTTGCAGGATCCCATAGACGAGGGTGTAGCCGAGCGCGATCAGGCCGTAGACGGCGCCGTTCGTG
Source organism: Candidatus Gaiellasilicea maunaloa (assembly GCA_024330215.1). GTDB lineage: Bacteria > Actinomycetota > Thermoleophilia > Gaiellales > Gaiellaceae > Gaiellasilicea > Gaiellasilicea maunaloa. The sequence continues at coordinate 1,883 of JANDLU010000079.1, read as the reverse complement.
AGCCCGATCAGGAAGACGTTCAAGAACTCGCTCGGATCCTGGGAGAAGTTGCCGATCACCCAGATCAGCAGCAGCAGCACGAAGGCCGAGCCGAGCGCTCCGATCACGCTCGCCGGCACGAGGCCGCGGAGGGCGGTCAGCGGAGACTCGGTGCGGAATTGAGAGCTGATGTGGTGACCTGCGCCAGTGGCGAACAGAGCGAGAAACGTTCGGGGGAGGGCGCCCTGCCCTCCCCCGAACCGGTGCTACGAAACCGGGACTAGGTGCCCCGTGCCGCCTCGACGTTCTCCGGCTTCGGAGAGAGCGACTTCACGGTCTCGAGCTTGTCGGTCGCTTTGTAGACCGTGAACCCGACGACCGCTCCGCCGGCCTGGCCGGGATCGCCGTTCTCGTTGATCTCGAAGCTGCCGAGCAGCCCGTCCGTGACCTCCGCCTCGAACATCTTCGCGATCACGTCGCCGCGGCTCCCGTCCGACGCCGCGATCGCGTCGAGCATGACCTGCGCCGCCTGAGCGCCGTAGATCGCGTACGGGTCGATCTCCTTGCCGCCGAGCCGCGGCTTGAACGCCTCCGCGAACTCCGCGCCGGCGCCCTTGAACTCGTCGATCGGCACGCCGGCGACGCTCATGAACATCCCGGCCGAGCTCTCGCCGGCCTCGGTGATCGTCTGCTGCGTCGTGAAGCCGTCCGGCGCGAACAGCTTGACCTCGCCGTCGTTGGCTCCGAGCGTGGCGACCTTGTCCTTGATCACCTGAGCGCCGTTCTCGTCGATCAGCCCGCCGAGGAAGACCGCGTCCGCCCCGGTGCCGCCGATCTTGCGGAAGAGCGCCTCGTAGCTCGAGGCCTTCGGATCCCACGCCGCGAATCCGGCGATCTTGATCCCGAGCCTCTCCGCCGCGTTGCGGAAGTTCGTCGCGACGCCGAGGCCGTACGCCTCCTTGTCGTTCAGGACGTAGACGCTCGTGACCCCCTGCTCCTTGGCGAACTCCGCCATCGCAGCGCCCTGATAGGCGTCGTGGGCGACGACCCGGGCGTAGTTACGACTGCCGGCGGGGTAATACTTGTCCGGCTCGGTCGAGTCGCAACCGGGGCCGCCCTCGGTGAGGCAGACGTATGTATTCGCCGGCGAGATCATCGCGACGCCGCCGCCCGGAGCCTGATTCAGAACCGGGATCTCGATCGCAGCGCACCCCGAGTTGAAGGTGCCGATGACGCCGACGACCGCCTCGTTCCCCGCATAGGCCTGGGCGTTCGTCGAGCACTTGCCCGAGTCCCACTTGCCTGCCTGAGCTGTCGCGTCGTCGCAAGACTGGAACGCGACGTTGTGATCTCCCGCCTTCCAGTTCTGCTGCTCGAGCAGGTACCGGATCGCCTCGACGATCTGGATCGTCTGCGTGCGGGACGAGCCCTGGAGCGGGAAGTCCGATGCGAGCAGGACGTCCGGGTCGCCTTCGCCCTCGTATTCGATCGCAGTGCAGGACGACGAGGGCAGCGCCTCGACGTTCCCGCCGCCGCCGCCCGACTCCTCGGTGGTTGCGCCGCCACCGCCGTCCGAGCTCTCCTCATCGTCGCCGCCGCAGCCCGCGGCAGCGAGTGCGAGCACCGCCACGAAGAGCGCCAGGACGCCCCACAACCCACGCTTTCTGAGATTCACCAACATGCCTCCTCTGTTACCCGCTGACCTATGTGTGGTGGGTTTTCTGGACGCCAAGGGGATGCCCTCCCACCGGGAAGACATAAAGTATCCGTGCAGTTCACACCTCTTTCAACTTTGTGCCAACACGGGGGAACCCAGGGTTCCCCCGTGAGCCCCCTCCTTCGGCGCAGCGAGGCCAGTTTCGTGCCGGGCCTCCCGCCAACGTGGGGGAACCCATGGTTCCCCC
>JANDLU010000078.1 GCA_024330215.1 Candidatus Gaiellasilicea maunaloa | reverse complement strand
CGGCAGGCTCTACGCGGAGAACGCGGCGACGACGTTCGCGCCGGCCAGGCCGAGCTCCTCGGCGAACGCGGCCACGATCTCCGGATCGAACTGGCTCCCCGCGCAACGCTCCAGCTCGTCGAGCGCCTCCTCGTCCGAGAGCCGCTCGCGGTAGACGCGATCCGACGTCATCGCGTCGTAGGCGTCCGCGACGAAGATGATTCGAGCTCCCAGCGGGATCGTCTCGCCCGCGACCGCGTGCGGGTAGCCGGCGCCGTCCCAGCGCTCGTGATGGTGCAGGACCCAGTCGGCGACCGGATCGACGCCGAGCGACTCGAGCATGCGGAAGCCGATCTGAGGATGCCGCTCGAGCACCATCCGCTCCGCCTCGGAAAGCGGGCCGGGCTTGCGCAGGATCTCCTCCGGAATCGCCAGCTTGCCGAGGTCGTGGAGACTGCCCGCGAGGCGGGTGAGCTCGACCTGCTCGCGATCGACGCCGAGCCGAGTCGCGATCCGCGCGGCGAGCTCCGCGACGCGCTCGGAGTGGCTGCCGGTGTAGGCGTCACGGGCGTCGACGGCTCGTGCGAGACTCGCCGCGGCGCGGAAGCGGGCGGCCCGGTCGGGCCCGGCGGCCAGCCGCTTCAGCTCGGCGATCTCGACGACGTCCGGCCGGTGGACGCGAACCTGATCCTTGCCGTACTCCTTCGCCCAATAGAGAGCGCTGTCGGCGCGGCGAACGAGCTCGTCCCGGTCGATCCCCTCTTCGGGAACGGTCGCGATCCCGGCGCTGACCGTGACGGCGCCGGCCGGCCCCGCCGGGGGCAGCTCGACCGTTGCGATCCGTCGCACGATCGCCTCGGCGGCGATCCGCGCCCCCTCCTCGTCGCGGCCGGGAAGGAGGATCGCGAACTCGTCGCCGCCCAGCCGGAAGGCCTCGCCGCCCTGACGGAGCCGGGTCGCGAGCTGCGCGAGCACCTTGTCTCCGCCGGGATGCCCATTGCGATCGTTGATGCGCTTGAAGTCGTCGATGTCGACGAGGCAGAGGCTCAGCGGGTAGGCCTGATCGCGCGAGTCGGCGACCTCGCGCTCGAGCCGGTCGTGGAAGTGGCGGTGGTTGCCGAGCCCGGTCAGCGGGTCGGTGAGCGCGAGCCGCATTGCGCGCAGCTCGCGGAAGGTCGAGCGCTGGTAGAGCGCGATCGCGAGCAGTGGGCCGACGAGCGCGCCGGAGAGGAGCGGCGAGCGCTGCCAGAGGACGACGAGGATCAGCGCCGCGGAGCCCATCAGCGCGAAGGGGAGCATGGTGATCGTGAAGCTCGAGCGCGCAACCTCGAGCACCGACTTGCGGGAGCTCGTGCCGACGACCGCGCTGATCAGCGTCACGTTGACCGTGTAGTGGACGAAGGCACAGACGGCGACCTGGGCAACGGTGTGCGCCGCGCTCGAGCCGTGGAGGGGCGCCAGCGCTGCTCCCGAGGCGGCACCGGCGGCGGCGAGCACGGAGGCGTTGAAACCAACTCGAAGCGGCGGGCGGTGCTCGAACAGCTGCATCACGGGCGCGGCGAAGCCGACGATGACGCCGGCCTGCCAGCCGTAGAGCACGATCGTCGCGACCGCGAAGACGAACGTCAGCGAGACGCCGCCCGTGTCGATCCCGTCGAGCGGCACCGGATAGCGCTCGGAGAAGGTCGAGGCCGTGAGCAGGCCGGCGATCCCCACGAGCGCGAGCTGGCTGCGCGGAGAGGTGGCGAACGAGGCCGCGGCTGCGACCGTGACGGCGATGCCCGTCAGGTAGACGGGAACGACGACGGCCGCGAGTCGCGGGAGCATTGTTCCCCCGAGACGCACCGGACGAGTGTTACCAGCCCCAGCTGAGAAGATCCCAGCCCCAGCTGCCGAACGTCGTCGCCAGGCTCGCCAGAGCGAGCAGAACGGCGAAGAATCTCGGGTTTTTCCACTGCAGCATCGGTGTCCTCCTAGGGAGACGGCTGACGGCGATTGTGCACCGTGCCGCCCGCCGGAGAATCCCCCGGACGAGTGATTCAGTTCCGCGACGCTAAGTTGTGCCCGTGGACGCCGAAGTGACGCCCGAGCCGGAAGACGGCGAGCGCGAGGCGATCCTCGCCGCGCTCGCTCGAGAAGGCGGCGGCGCACCCGACGTGGGCGAGACAGCGTGGCGCAAGGCTGGGCTGGACGAGGCGGCGGGGGCATGGAGCCCGTAACCGCCCGTCCGGCTCGACCGTTGCACGGGCACGATGTGCTGTCGCTGCGGAGATCATCCCGCCCGCTCCGAGGATGAGCCTTTCTGCCCGATCTGCGTGATCTCGCTCAAGGTCGAGGTGGCGCGGGGGTTGACACAGCTCTCGAGCTACCTGCGTTCCTGGGCCGCGTTCGACGAGTGGTGCTCGGAGCATGATCGCGTCCTGTCGCCCGTAGCCTGAACGAGAACGTCGAGGCGCTCAACGGCGCTAAGGGCCTGTCCAAAGTGGTCGCGCCCTGATCCAGTTTTCTGGACAGGCCTTCAAGCGGGCGGCGTGAGGACGAGCGTGACGAACGTGAGCCGCGCTCGGTCGACCGAGCCCGTGATCCGCCAGCAACCGGCGGACGGGAACGAGATCCCGGTCGACTGGAAGCCGTACGAGCCGTAGCCGCCCGGAATGTGGATTCGCGGCGATGGTGCGGAAGCATCGAGTCTCGCAGCCGTCAGCCGCAGTTTTCCTCGGATACCCCTGTACCAGGGAATCTTGGCGAAGAGCGATCCGTCCGGTTCGGCGTACGGAGTCAGGACGCCTTCCTCGGGTAACCCCACCCAGAGACGGTTGCTTCCGTGATTGACGCCCACTTGCCACTTCGAGCCTCTCCCGTTGGGGAGCGTGGCCAGGCACTCAGCCTGACCTGCGGCGGGCGAGTGTTGCGCCACCGGTGCGGACCGGGCGCCGCCGCCGATGGCCGCCGCTGCGACCGCGGCCAGAACGATCCCGATCCGTTTTGCGTTCGCCGTGACGTCAGGATAGCGCGCGGCCGCGTCCGAGCCCGCTACGTCGTATCGCGCAAGACCCGCGGCGCGATCCGCGCGTAATCGAGGCCCGAGATCCAGGTGAGCGCGAGCGCGACGGCCAGCGCCCACAGCCCGATCGCCTCGCTCCACGCCCCGGCCGCAGCGAAGCCGCCGAGGGCGGCGGCCGTCGCCTGGGCCCAGGTCTTCAGCTTGCCGAGGTCGCGCGCGGCCATGACGATGCCCCGCTCGATCGCGGCGAGGCGGAGGCCCGAGACGAGAAGCTCGCGCGCGACGATCGCCGCGACCATCCAGGCCGGCCAGATCCCGTCCTCGATCAACATCACGAGCACCGCGAGCACGAGCACCTTGTCCGCGATCGGATCGAGGAGCGAGCCGAGCGACGACGTCGTGCCGCGGCGGCGCGCGATTCGGCCGTCGAGCCAGTCCGTCGCCATCGCGACGCAGAAGAGCGCCGTGGCCCAGGCCTCGTTGTGCGGGAAGTCCCAGGCGTAGAGCAGGACGACGAGGGGGACGGAGGTCGCCCGGCCGACGGTCAGCCGATCGGGGAGCGTCATCGTGAGCTGCACGACGGCGGCTTCTTCCGGCTCGGCCAGGGCCTCCTTCGGCGGCACGCGAATCCACACTCAAGCATCTGGGTGAGAATACGCGGCCGATGGCGCCCTTCTCGAAAGTGCTGGTCGCGAACCGCGGCGAGATCGCGATCCGAATCTTCCGGGCGCTGCGCGAGCTCGGGATCGGTAGCGTCGGCGTCTACTCCGAGGCCGACCGTAACGCGCTCCACGTGCGGAAGTCCGACGAGGCGTATCTGCTTGGTCCGGGCCCGGCGGCGGAGAGCTACCTCGTCGGCGAGAAGCTGCTCCAGGTTGCGCGACGCTCGGGCGCCGAGGCGATCCACCCCGGCTACGGCTTCCTCGCCGAGAACGCGGCCTTCGCCCGCTCCGTCGAGGAGGCGGGATTGATCTGGATCGGGCCGCCCAGCGCCGCAATCGAGCTGATGGGCTCGAAGACGCGGGCGCGGACGGCGATGCAGGCGGCTGGGGTGCCGATCATCCCGGGGACGACCGAGCCGGTCGACTCGGTCGAGGCGGTGCTCGCGCTCGGCGAGCAGGTCGGCTATCCGCTGATCGTCAAGGCTGCGGCGGGCGGCGGCGGCAAGGGGATGAAGCTCGTCGAGTCGCCCGCCGAGGCGGAGCGAGCGCTCGACTCCGCGCGGCGCGAGGGCGAGAAGTACTTTGCCGACGGGCGCGTCTACGTCGAGCGCTACCTCGAGGATCCCCGTCACGTCGAGGTCCAGGTGCTCGCCGACGCGTACGGCAACGTGATCCACCTCGGCGAGCGCGACTGCACGATCCAGCGCCGGCACCAGAAGCTGATCGAGGAGACGCCGTCGCCGGCCGTCGACGACGTGCTGCGGGCGAGGATCGGCGGGATCGCCGTCGACGCCGCACGCGCTGCGGCCTACCGCTCGGCGGGAACGATCGAGGGGCTGCTCGCCGCGGACGGCGACTACTACTTCATGGAGATGAACACCCGGATCCAGGTCGAGCACACGGTCACCGAGGAGGTCACCGGCGTCGACCTCGTGCGGGAGCAGATCCTGATCGCGGCGGGCGAGCCGCTCTCGCTCCGGCAGGAGGACGTTCGACTGCGCGGCCATGCGATCGAGTGCCGGATCAACGCCGAGGACGTCGCGAAGGGCTTCCTGCCGGCGCCGGGGCGGATCACCGCGTACCGCGAGCCGGGCGGGCCTGGGATCCGCGTCGACTCGGGCGTCGTCGCGGGCTCGGAGATCACCGGCCTCTACGACCCGATGATCGCCAAGCTGATCGTGCACGGCGTCGACCGGGAGCATGCGCGCAGGCGGATGCTTCGTGCGCTCGAGGAGTTCGCGATCGAGGGGCTGGCCACGCTGATCGGCTTCCACCGCGCGCTCCTGATCGAGCCCTGTTTCATCGCGGGCGAGACGTGCCACGGGCTCGTCGAGTCGGAGGCTCTCGCGGGGCGGGCGGCCGAGCTCGCGCCGAAGACGGGGATAGTGGCTCAGAGCCACGAAGTCGGAACGGCGCTTCGTCCTCGCGTGCGCCCGGTCGAGGTGGGCGGCCGCCGCTACGACGTGACGCTGCTCGAGCCCGAGCCAGCGTGGGCCGAGCTGGGACGCAGGCGCCGCGAGCGGGCGCGTGGCGGGCCGGGAGCCGGTGGCGACGCGGTCGTCAGCCCGATGCAGGGAACCGTCCTCAAGGTCGAGGTCGCGGACGGCGACGCCGTCGAGGAGGGGCAGGTGATCTGCCTGGTCGAGGCGATGAAGATGGAGAACGAGATCCGAGCTCACCGGGCCGGAACCGTCGCGCAGCTCTCGATCGCGCTCGGAGACGCCGTCGCCGGCGGGCAGGTGATCTGCCTCGTCCTCCCCGAATAGACCTCTCTGCGCCGAGGTCTCGCTCGCGCATGCCGAGCCGCTCGCGGCGACCGCGAGCCGGGTCGACACCTGGATCCTGATCGAGTACCGCGGCCTCTGGGCCCACGATGCGGTCGACGGCTCGACGCTCTCGCCCGAGCTGAAGAACCATCTCGGCGAGCAGCGGGCGCGCTTCCCGCAGAGCCGCATCCTCTTCGTCCGCCGGCCGGAGCGCCGCAACAGGGACGGGCTCGTCGCCTTCGTCGCACGCACGACCGAGACGGAACGGACGCTTCGCCGGCTCGAGCTCGAGCGCTACGACGACCTGCTCGAGCTCGACCTCGCGAGCGCCGGCGAGCCCGTCGAGCACCCGCTCTTCCTCGTCTGCACCCACGGCAAGCACGATCGCTGCTGCGCGAAGTACGGCCGCCCGCTCTACGACGCCGTTTGCGAGCAGGTCGACGAGGAGTGGGTGTGGCAGTCGACCCACGTCGGCGGCGACCGCTTCGCCGGCAATCTCGTGGCGCTTCCCGACGGCGTCTACTACGGCCGCGTCGGGCAGGCCGAGGTATGGCCGCTGCTCGAGTGCGCACTGCGGGGCAGCATCCACCTACCGCACTATCGCGGGCGCTCTTGTCACTCGTTCCCCGTCCAGGCCGCCGAGCGCGCGGTTCGCGAGCAGACCGGCCTGAGAGGCGTTGCCGATGTACGGCTGGAAGGGGCGCGCCGTGCAGCCGACGAATGGCGCGTCCGGCTCACGGCCGCCGGAAGGGTGTGGGACGTCGAGGTGGTCCGAGACGACGGCGAGCTCATCCACCTGACCTGCGGTGCGACAGAACTTCGCCACCCCCATCGGTATAGGGCTGTGGCGGTCCGGTCTGGCCTTGAGAACGGGTCAGGTTGCTGAGAGACTCCGGGGGCCGCATCACTCGGTCGAGACGCTGATGTGGAGGCGTTCGCCGGCGGTCGGCGACATGACGAGTGAGGGAGGAAAGGTGAAGAGAATCATCGGGCGGCTGCGGTTGACGGTTGCCACGCTCGTGCTCGTGGCCTTGACGGTGGCGGCCACAGCGGCGCTGGCCGGGCCGACGACGTTCATCAACGTCTCCTTCTCGGCCGACGGCCGGAGCGCGACGATCACGTCCGGAAAGGACATCTCGCACTACACCGTGACACTGTGCACGGGCGCACTCGCAAAAGTCGAGGCGGTGGGCGACAGCCTCGGCCAGACAGAGGCGATAGGTCCATTCGCGTCGCAGATCGTGTCCGTCCAGGCCAAGGCCGGCCGGACGAACGTGACGATCGCCAATACGAACGCGGATTGCAGTCACGACGGCGATCACGACGGTGACGGCGATCACGACGGCGATGACCACGGCGGCGGCGGCGACCACGGTGGGGAAGACCACACTGGGGACGGCGACCACGACGCGGACGACCATCACAGCGGCAGCGGTCACTAGCGTCTAGAACGGCAGCTCGTCAGGGAGGCCGCTACGGCGGCTTCCCTGACGGCGCAGGAACCCCTCGCGCACGAGTCTCCTGAGCAGCACGAGCCGGCCGGGGGCGTCGAGCGTTCCGGGGAGATCCGCGGCGACGAACGGGCTTTCGACGGCCACGAGGAACTCGAGCTCCGCCGCGAGCCGCTCCGGAAACCGGAGCTCGCGGCCCTCGAACTCGAGCGTCGTCTCATCGAGGTCGGCGATCACGGTGTCGCGCCGCTCGAGCCGCGTGTCTGCATCCAGACCGTCGAGCGCTCGGAGCTCGCCGAGCTGTCCGTCGAGGATCGGCCGGCGCGAGCGCACGAGTCGCTTGCGCGAGCGGCGCTCCGCCTCCTCGGGGTCGAGCGGCGGCAGCGCCGGTGCCGGGCCGCCCTTCATGCCCCGTCGGAACTCGACGTCGTCCGCCGAGGATTCAAGCGCGAGCCGCGCCTCGTCGAGCCACGTACGCACGTTGACGCCGACGGTGATGTGGAGCGAGTCCGTCTCGGAGGTGAGCGCCTGGTGGAGCCAGCCACGGGGGAGGTAGAGCGTGTCGCCCGCGCACAGGGTGATGTCGAGGACGGGCTCGCCCGGAGCTCCGAGCTCGCTCCGGTAGCGCTGCGTCTTCAGCGGCAGCTCGAGCGCGGGCTCGTAGACGAGCCAGCGCTTCTCGCCGGCGACCTGGAGCGAGAGCACCTCGTGCGTGTCGTGATGAACCGGAAGCCCCTGCGAGCCGTGCGGTGTGAGATACGCGTTCGCCTGTGCCGGTTGACCGAGAAATGCCTCCAGGTGTCGGCAGTAGCGGGCGAGAGGGAGCCAGGAGTGGTGGAGACCCTGGAGCACGATCGTCGCGCCGCGCTCGAACTCGGCGAGGACGCGGCGAACGTTCGCCACGCCCGTGAACGGCGCCGGTCGCCACGAGATGTCGCTTGCATAGCCGGAGACCTTCTCGCCGGCCTTGACGAGTCGGAAGCCGGGCAGCCGGATCGCGGTTTCGGCGATCAGCCGGTCGACGTCCCGCACGGAGAGGAGGTCGTCGAAGCGACCGTCCTCCGCGCGCGGGACGACGAGCGGCCTGCGTTCCCAGTTCTCGGAGAGGAATCGATCGGCCTCGATCGGCGCGATCGCCCGCTCGAGCGCGTGGGCGCTACGCGGCGTCCGTGCCGTCGGTGTCGGCGTCCGTGTCGTCTGCGTCCGAGTCGGAATCGTCTGCATCCGTGTCGGCGTCGGTGCCGTCGGCGTCGCCATCGCCGTCTCCGGGCATCGTCTCCGATGCGCTCACCGTCAGGATCTCGTCGTCCGCCAACGTCGTCGGGCTAAGGGTAATCGTGCTCTGCTCGTCCATCGTCTCTCCTTCGCCGGAGGTGTTCGGGCGAGGTTACAAGAGTCCCAAGGTAGGCTCGAGCTAGAGCCGGTAGGCCTCGTCGGTGATCCAGACGATGCTCGGCAGGATCCCCTCGGGCGGCTCGATCTCGGCGACGAGCGTCCCGAAGGAGATCCGCACGTAGGCGTCGTCGGCGAGCGAGCCCGGCGCCGAGATCGTCGCCCGCCAGATCTGACGCGGCGCGAGTACTGCGGGCGGCGGCGGCTCGATCTCGATCGCCTCGCGAAGCGGCGGCAGCCTGCCGTTGCGCGCCTCCTCGTCGAGAGTCTCGAGGTTCCCGTTCTCGAAGAGCATCAGTCCGAACGCGAGCTGTAGCGGCTCCTTGCCGAGCGCGAAGGGGATCCCCGTGCCGTTCTCGATCGACACCGCAGCCGACCAGCCGGCCGCGGTCACCTCGAGCCTGTCGACTCCGAACGTGAGGTGCCGGCCACGCTCAGGGTAGACCTCGCGCCAGTCGAGCTGGGCCGTCTGCGGCTCAGCCGCGCGGGCCTCCGGAATCGGCTCCTCCGCCGCTGAACCGCAGCCCGCAACCACGAGCACGAGCAAGCAGACGAGGCGGCGCATCCCGTCAAGACTCGCAGATAGACTCGCGGCCGCTCTTGGACCTCTACGAGTATCAGGGCAAGCAGCTCTTCTCCCGCTACGGCATTCCGGTCTCCGACGGGCGCTATGTGACGACCCCCGAGGAGGCACGGACGGCTGCCGAGGAGATCGGCGGCGCCGTCGTCGTCAAGGCGCAGGTGCTGACCGGCGGGCGCGGCAAGGCGGGCGGGATCAAGCTCGCCGACGACCCGGCGGACGCCGAGGAGAAGGCCCGCGCGATCCTCGGGCTCGAGATCCGCGGCCACGTCGTCACGAAGCTCTGGATCGAGAGCGCCTCCGAGATCGCGAAGGAGTACTACCTCTCGATCACGTTCGACCGGGGGACGAAGCAGCCGCTCCTGATGTTCACGACGCAGGGCGGGGTGGACATCGAGGAGGTCGCCGAGACGAATCCGGACGCGCTCGTCCGCCTGCACGTCGATCCGCTCGAGGGCTTCCAGCCCTACCACGCCCGGCGCCTGATCTACGGCGCCGGCGTCGAGGATCGGTCCGAGCAGGGACAGATCGCAGCGATCCTGGCGAAGCTCTACGAGGCGTTCGTCGGCACGGATGCGATGCTCTGCGAGATCAATCCGCTGATCGTCACCCCGGAAGGCGAGGTGAAGGCGCTCGACTCGAAGTTCACGGTCGACGACAACGCGCTCTACAAGCATCCCGAGATCGCGGAGATGCGCGACGTCGAGGCAGCCGACCCGCTCGAGTCGCTCGCCCGCGAGAAGGACGTGACCTACGTCAAGCTCGACGGCGAGGTCGGGATCCTCGGCAACGGCGCCGGGCTCGTGATGTCCACGCTCGACGTGATCGCGCTCGCCGGCGGCCGCGCCGCGAACTTCTGCGACCTCGGCGGCGGCGGGGACGCGGAAGGGGTCGTCGACGCGCTCGAGGTGATCACGCGCGACCCGCAGGTGAAGTCGATCTTCTTCAATATCTTCGGCGGGATCACGCGCTGCGACGAGGTCGCGAAGGGGATTCTGGCCGCGCTCGAGCGGATGCCGATCGAGCTGCCGATCGTGGTGCGGCTCGACGGCACGAACGCCGAGGAAGGGCGAAGGATCCTGGCGGACGCGGCGATCGCGAACGTGCATCCCGAGGCGACGATGCTCGACGGGGCGCGCAGAGCCGTGGAGGCTGCCACAAAATGAGCGATGCTCATTTTGTGGTTAGTGGCGACGCCTGGAGTGTTCGGGCAGACGCATACCGCAACGCGCAGGAGCAACGTGAAGGATCTGATCTCGACCGGATCGTCGAGTGGGCGCGCGGCGCCCGGACGGCGCTCGACGTCGCCACCGGCGGCGGCCATGTCGCGCGGCGGCTGCGCGAGGCGGGAATCGAGGTCGTGAGCGCGGATCCGGCCCCGGGGATGAAGGCGGATGTGATCTGCCCGGCCGAGCACCTGCCGTTCGCCGATTCCTCCTTCGACCTCGTCGTCACCCGGATCGCGCCGCACCACTTCGCGGACATTGCTCTCGCGGTCGCGGAGATGGCGCGTGTCGCTCGCGAGCAGCTGATCGTCGAGGACACGCTCTACGTGAGCGAGGCTGTGGAGGAGGCCGAGCGCCTGCGCGACCCGACCCACGTCAGCTCCTACTCCGAGTACGAGTGGCGCTCGTTCCTCGAGGCGGCCGGGCTCCGGATCGAGGCGGTCGAGCTCCACGAGAAGCGGCACCCGCTCGAGGAGTGGCTGGCGAGGACGGAGACAAACGAACAGGATGCGGCGCGCGTGCGCGAGCTGCTCGCCGGCCGGATCGAAGGCGACGAGTACGTCGACCGGAAGATCCTTCTGCGAGCGAGGAAGCAGTAGTGGCGATCATCGTCGACCAGGACACGAAGCTCGTCGTCCAGGGGCTGACCGGCTCCGAGGGCTCCTTCCACGGTCTCCGCAACAAGCGCTACGGGACACGGGTCGTGGCCGGCGTCACGCCTGGCAAGGGTGGCCAGGACGTCGAGGGCGTTCCCGTCTTCGACACCGTCGTCGACGCCGTCGAGGAGACCGGTGCGAACACGACGATGGTCTTCGTGCCGGCGCGCTTCGCCGCCGACGCGATCTACGAGGCGGTCGACGCCGGGATCGCGACCGTGATCTGCATCGCCGAGGGCTTGCCCGCGCACGAGATGCTGCGCGTCTACACCTACATCCGCCCGCGGGGAGTGACAATGCTCGGGCCCAACTGCCCCGGCGCGCTCTCGCCCGGCAAGGCGAACGTCGGGATCATCCCGGCCGAGATCTTCACCGAGGGCTCGATCGGGCTCGTCTCCCGCTCGGGCACGCTGACCTACCAGATCGGGCACGAGTTGACGCAGATGGGGCTCGGCAACTCGACGATCGTCGGGATCGGCGGCGACCCGGTCGTCGGCTCCTCGTTCATCGACATCCTCGAGCGCTTCGAGGCCGACCCGCAGACCGAGTACGTCGTGATGGTCGGCGAGATCGGCGGCGACGAGGAGGAGAAGGCGGCCGCGTTCATCGAGGCGAAGATGAGCAAGCCGGTCGTCGCCTACATCGCCGGCTTCGAGGCGCCGCCCGGCAAGACGATGGGCCACGCGGGCGCGATCATCTCCGGCTCGTCGGGCACCGCGCAGGGCAAGAAGGAAGCGCTCGAGGCGAAGGGGATCCGCGTCGGCACCTCGCCGACCGAGGCCGCCCAGCTCGCCGCCGAGGTCGCGCGCGGTTAGGGGCCTGTCCAAAAAGTGGAGCATCGGCGGCGGGGATCATTTTCGACACACGATCGACAATCGGAAGGAGACGATCGCATGGCACGATCCTGATCAGCGCGCTCGCAGCCGCCTTCGCCCTCGAGCCAGGCGATGACGACGGTGGGAACGGCAGCGACGATGATGACGACGGCCACGGTGACGACACCAACGGCGACAACGACAGCGACGAGGGCCATGACGACGGCAACGACGACGGCGACGGCTAGCCCGCTGCGACGTGCGGCCGCCTGAGCGTGCGCCGGACGCCGCCAGGGGTCGTCGCGCTCGTCTTTGCGCTCGGGCTCGTCGCGACGGTCGCGCTCGGCCTGGCGTTTGCTCCGGGCGAGGCCCGGCCGGGACGGGCGCCGGTCGCAAGCCTCGGCTGGCCGGCCACGGCCGAGCTGCTCCCCGACCTCGATCAGGAGGCGCCGAGCAAGCTCGTCGTGACGGAGGTGACGCGGGCGGGTCGGCGTGTCGTCCGGCTCGGCTTCGCCTCGGCGGTGACGAACGTCGGCGCCGGGCCGCTGCTCGTGGACGGCAGCCGTCGCTCGCTCTCCGCCGGGCCGATGCGAGCCGACCAGCTCGTCCGGCGGGTCGACGGCTCGACCGTCACCGTGCGCGGGGTGGCGATGCTGCGCTACGTGCGCTCGGCCGACCACGCACATTGGCATCTCGTCCCGTTCGAGCTCTACGAGCTGCGGCGCGTCGGAGCCTCCGGGCCGCCGGTGCGCGACGGGAAGACCGGCTTCTGCCTCGGCGATCGCTACGACGCGAACCGCGACCTCGCCGGAAAGCCACCCGAAGAGGTGTTTCGCGGGCGCTGCGGGCTCCGGTCGCCGCACCTCTTGGCCGTGCGCCAGGGCATCTCCGTCGGCTATGGCGACGACTACGACCCGAATCTGGAAGGTCAGTTCGTGGAGCTCACCGGCCTGCCGGCCGGTCGCTATGTGCTTGTTCACCGAGTCAACGGCGATCGACGTCTCAGGGAGAGCGATTACTCGAACAACGCCGCCTCGCTCCTCCTCGAGCTCAGGTGGAACGGACGCACACCTGTGCTCACGACCCTGAGGATCTGCCCGGCGAGCGCCCGTTGTCCTAGTCTCGGCTGACGCCGCTCACACGTTCCAGCGCTCGACGAAGTCCCGCTGTTTCTGCGTCGGCTCGCCGAGCTCGATCCCCAGCGTCGCGAGCTTCGTCCGGGCGATCTCGGCGTCGAGCTCGGCCGGGAAGCCGTGGAGTCCCGGCGCGAGTCCGCCGCCAGCAAGCAGATGGACGGCGAGCGCCTGGACCGAGAAGGAGAGATCCATGATCTCGACCGGGTGACCGTCGCCGCCGGCGACGTTCGTCTGGCGGCCGTAGACGAGCACGTACGCGCTGCCCCCGCCGGGGATCGCGTGCTCGAGCACGCCGGGCCGTGCCTCGATCCCCGGCCCGAGCGCGTCGATCGCGATCTCGCGCTCGTGGTGGCCGCCGTTCGCGAGCAGGACGCCGTCCTTCAGCAGCGGGATCGCCTCGGCGGGAACCGCGTCGATCGCGCCTGTCGCGGTGATCGCGACGTCTGCGTCGGGCAGGGCGTCCTCGAGGCGGGCGACGCGGTGGCCGTCCATGTGCGCCTCGAGCGCGGCGATCGGCTCGATCTCGACGACCGTGACGCGACCGCCCTGCCCGCGGGCGTAGCGTGCCAGGCCCTTCCCAACCCAGCCGTAGCCGACGATGCAGAACTCGCGCCCCGCGAAGTTGAGGTTCGTGAGCCGGTCGATCGCAGCGAGCGTCGACTGGCCTGTGCCGTAGCGGTTGTCGAAGAGATGCTTGCAGCGGGCGTCGTTGGCGGCGATCGCCGGAAAGGTGAGCCGGCCGGCGGCTTCCATCGCCCGTAGCCGCGCGACACCCGTTGTCGTCTCCTCCGAGACGCCGGCGAGTCGTGCTGCGAGCTCGGGCCGGTGCTCGAGGATCCGCGCCGTCAGCTCCGCGCCGTCGTCGACGACGAGCTCCGGCTGGGTGTCCGCGACCGCGAGCAGGTCTGCGTCGAACTGGTCGCGGCTGGCGTCGTGCGAGGCGTGTACCTCGAGCCCGCGCGCGACCAGCGCGGCGCAGATCGAGTCCTGGGTCGAGCCGGGGTTCGAGCCGGCGGCGACGACCTGCGCGCCGGTCTCGGCGAGTAGCAGCGCGAGATAGGCCGTCTTCGCCTCGAGATGGACGACGACTGCGACACGGCGGCTCCGCAGTGCGCCGTCGGCCAGCCGCGTCCGGGCGAGCCGATTCAGGACGGGAGAGTGCTTCGCGACCCACCGGATCCGCTGCTCGCCGGCCGCCGCGAGCGACGGATCGGCGATCCGGGAGCGGCCGGCGGCGTCCATCGCCGCAGCCTAATTCGTCTTACTTGGCTTTTCCTAACCACCGGCCGAAGGCCGGTGGCTAGATCTTGCGGCGAGGCCGCGACGGGCCCCATTTGGAGTTGCGGCGCTTCGAGGCATAGACGAGGCGCGGCGGGGCGACCTTCATGCCGCCGCTCGCGTACTCCTCGCTCTGACCCAGCATCCGGGCGACGTGGCTCACGTCGGCCTGCTGATCAGGAAGCACGAGGGTGACCCCGATCCCGTCGCGCCCGGCGCGGCCCGTGCGGCCGACGCGATGGACGTAGCCCTTGTTGTCCTCGGGCGGGTCGAAGTTGATCACGTGGGTGATGTCGTCGAGGTCGAGGCCGCGGGCGGCGACGTCCGTGGCGATCAGCGTCGACACCGCGCCCTTCTCGAAGCGGGAGAGCGCCCGCTCGCGCGCTGCCTGGGTCATGTCGCCGTGCATCGCCACCGCCTGGACGTTTTGCCGGGCGAGCTTCTGGACGAGCCGCTCAGCACCACGCTTCGTCCGCACGAAGACGAGCGCGAGGCCGCGATCCTCTGCGAGCAGCTCGGCGAGCTTCTCCACCTTGTTGTCCATCGTGACCGAGACGAACCGGTGCTCGACCTCGCCCTGCTCGTGCTCCGGCGGCAGCGTGCCCTCGTGGCGCGCTGCGTTCGTCGTATAGGCGTGGGCGAGCGCTCCGACGGCGCCGTCGAGCGTTGCAGAGAAGAACATCGTCTGGCGCTCGCGTGGCAGACGGGCGACGATCCGGTCGACCTGCGGCTGGAAGCCCATGTCGAGCATCCGGTCGGCCTCGTCGAGGACGAGGACGCGGACAGCGTCGAGCTTCACCATTCGCCGCTCCAGCAGATCCTGGAGCCGGCCGGGCGTGGCGACGAGGATGTGGGCCTCACGCGCTTTCTTCGCCTGGGCCGGGATCGAGATCCCGCCGTAGACCGCGGCCACCTTGAGGTTGCGGGCGGGGGCGATCGTCTCGAGCTCGGCGGCGACCTGCGCCGCGAGCTCGCGGGTCGGCACCAGGATCAGCGCCGACGGACGCGGATCCGAGTCGTCGAGGTGCTCGACGATCGGAATCGCGAAAGCGAGTGTCTTCCCCGAGCCCGTCGGCGACTTCGCGAGCACGTCGCGGCCGTCGAGGACGTCGGGGAGGACGAGCGCCTGGATCCTGAAAGGCGCATGGATGTCGCGCTCGGCGAGAGCCTGCGCAACGCTGGACG
>JANDLU010000077.1 GCA_024330215.1 Candidatus Gaiellasilicea maunaloa | reverse complement strand
CGGACGGGGCGGGAGGACCGCCGCTCAAACTTCTACGACATCTCGGACAACCTCCCGCGTGCGATCGCCGTACCAGAGCGGGCTGCTCGAACGACGTCACCGATCGCTCGTGCAGTGACAGCCGCGAAGTCCTGGTTGTCGAGAAGCGCCATGTGGGTCGCTCCGGTCGCCGTTCGGTGCAGGCTGTTGGTCGAGAGCGTCGCGAGCTTCCGCTGCGCGTCGCGCCAACCGGCCTGGTTTCCGCGATCCGCGGTTAGGACGTACAGCGGCTTCCCGTCGAGGCTCTTGAGTTCCTTGGTTTGCCGGAAGACAGTCGGTAGCTGGGCGAGCTCGACGCGATCGGCTCGCAGTTCTCGCGGTGAGGCGCCGAAGTCGTGCGCGGCTCGACGAGCATCGGGGGGCAACGAGCCACCCCCGCCGAGCACGCGCGTGAGCCCTGCCCGTGCGAGCGAGGGCAGCGTCGCCGAGACGCGCCGCCACATCGAGTAGAAGCCCGGGTAGTCGGGGAGGTCGAACTGGTACGGCGTGGCGGAGTCGATTAACGCGACGCCGGCGACGTCGGCTGGGAAGGTCATCGCGTAGGCGAGCGCGTAGGTTCCGCCGACGGAATGTCCGGCGAGCACATAGGGGCCGGGGATGTGCGCCGCCGCGAGAAGGTCGCGCGCGTCTTCGGAGAGCTGACGGGCATCCTGGCTCACGGTTCCTCCACGACTCCAGCCTTGGCCGGCGCGGTCGAACGTGCAGACGCGCGTCTGGCCCGCGACGCCCTGCTTGACCCACGCCCAATGGGGTGTTCGCTCGTAGAGGCCGTTGAAGAGGATCACCGTCGGGGAGCCTGAGCCCGAGCACTCCAGGTAGAGCTGCCGCTCGGCGACGGTGTAGGTGCGACCGGTCGAGGGTGCCGGGTTGCTGCTCGTCGCCTCGGCGACCGTCTCGAACGCGCCACCGAGGGCGACGAGTCCGAGCATGGCAAGCGCCGGATAGAGCAGCGCGCGCCTCGACCAGTTGCGGAGCGAGCGACGCGCGCCTCTCACTGACCACGCGACGAGGAGCGCCAGGAGCGGCGGCCAGATCCATCCCATCCAGCCCAGCAGCTGGTCGCCCGGCTTGAAGATGAGGAGTGCGAAGCCGAGAACGCCAAGCGCGATGGCTGGGGCAAGCGCCCAGGGCTGAGGTTGATCAGTACGACGCCGGGCGAGCAGGAAGAGGATCAGCATTCCGGCGCCCAACGAGATGAGCGCTGAGCCGGTGATCGTGGCCTCATCGCTGCCACCGAACACACCGAGGACGAGCACGAGCCCGAGAACCAGGCCCGCGACGATCGAGCCGGCGACGATTAGGCCGATGTGGACCCTTCGGCCGCGTTCGCGAAGCGACAGCGCCGCGTTTGCGGGTGACGGAGCTGCCAGCTCTGAGAAGGAATGACTTGGCTTGTCTGTGAGGGTGGGAGTTGCCATCTGATGCTCCTTTGCGTTCGAAATGGGTTGGGTTGGCGCAGGCTTCAGCACGACGCTTCGTCTGAGCCGTCATCTCGGTGGCGGAGCCACCGCATGCCGCCGTGGTGCTAGATGCCCGGCGGTTCGCTTGTCTTGGGCACTCAGTGCGGAGGCGTCAGGCGCAGCCGCTGGTGCGTGCTAGCGCGGAGGCCGTTTCACGCTCGACCGCCCTTGCCGCTAATCGCGCCGAGGATGGTGCTGATCATCGTCGCCTCGGCTTCGGATTCTGCGATGCGGCCGCCTCGGATCTCGTGGCTTGCGGTATGGACGATCGAGCGGGTCACAGCGAGTAGCCAGGAGACGGGGAGATCGCTCCGGAAGACGGCCTGTTTCTGGCCGCGCTTGATCAAGGGCTCGAGCTGGTCGAGCATGGGGAGGTGACGGCGGTGGAGTTCGTTCGCGGAGAGCCGCGCCGTGTTGAGTGCGAGCAGTCCGTGGAACTGCGCGAGTTGCCGCCAGGTGGCGCGGAGCACTCGCTCCAGCGCCTCGACCGGCTCGCCGCGCTGGGGCTCGGCGCCTCGCATCGCGTCGGTGACCTGCCCGACCGCGTATTCCATGACCGCGTCGAGCAGGGCCTCGCGAGTAGGGAAATGGACGTAGATGGTCGCCCGCACGACGCCCGCCTGGCGAGCGATCTCCGACATGCTGCTGTCGGGATCGCTCGCCAGCGCTTCGAGCGCGGCATCGAGGATCGCGGCGACGCTACGGTCGGCGTCGGCGCGACGGCGCTTGGGGGCGGGCGCTTCGGCCGTTGTCGTCTTCTTCGCCATCAGTGGGTCGGCATCGCGGTCGGGTTGAGGCGCATCTTGGGGACGAAGTGGCGCGCGTGCGGGAGGACTGCCAGAGCGACGAGGCTTGCGACACTAGCGAGCACCCCGGCTGCGATGAACGCGTGCGCGATCCCGGAGGCGGCCTGCGGGCCGGCGATGGCGCCGCTGCCGGCCGCGATCGTGGAGAAGATCGCGATCCCGACGGTTCCGCCGACCTCGTGGCCGGTCGAGTTCAGGCCGGAGATCATCCCGGTGTCCTCCTCGCGAGCGCCGGTCAAGATGGCGATCGAGACGGACACGACGGCGACGCCGAGCCCCAGTCCGGCCACCAGCATTCCGGGCAGAACGTCGCGGAGGTAGCTGCCATCCTCGCCGACGTGCGCGAGCAGAGTCATCCCGGTCGCGGCGACCAAGAAGGCTCCCGCAAGCGGGCCGCGGACGCCGCGCTTGCTGACGATATGGCCGGACGCGTGCGCGCCGACGCCTGCAGCGAGGGCGAGCGGGATGAAGGCGAGGCCGGTCGAGAGCGGGCCCCAGCCGAGGACGTTTTGGAGGTAGAGCGAGCTGAGCAGGAAGAGGCCGAAGATCGAGCCGGCTGCGGCGAGCATCAGGAAGAGGCCGCCGCCGACTGCGCGATCGGCCAGCCGTTCGATCCGCAGGAGCGGTGTGTCGGTGCGGCGCTCGAGAGCCGCGAAGACCGCGAGGCCGCCGAGGCCACCGAGGCCGAACAGGTGCGTCTGGACGGACGTCCAACCAGCACCTTCGGCCTGAGTGATCGCGAAGACGATCGCGCCGAGACTCGTGGTGGCAAGCACGGCGCCGCGGAGGTCGAGACCCCTCCAACGAGGCTTCTTGGTGTCGGCCGGGATGACCTTGAGTGCCGCGATCGCGAGTGCGGCGGCCACAGGGAGGTTGACGTAGAAGATCATCTGCCAGTCGGTGAACTCGGTCGGGACGCCGCCGACGAGGACGCCGATCGCAGCACCGGCGCCGCCGACTGCGCCCAGGCGGCGAGCGCCTTCGCCCGCTGGTTGCCCTGGAATGCGGACATGATGATCGCGAGCGCGGCCGGGGAGAGCATCGCGGCGCCGAGACCCTGGCCCGCTCGAGCGGCGAAGAGAGCACCGGCGGTGCCGGCCAGCGCGGAGGCGAACGAGGATGCGGTGAAGATGCCGAGGCCGGTCAGGAACATTCCGGCGTCGTCCGAGCAGGTCGGCGGCGCGGCCTCCGAAGAGGAGCAGGCTGCCGAAGATGAGCGAGTAGCTCGTGATCGTCCAGCTGATGCTGGAACCGGTCAGGTTCAAGTCGCTCGCGAGGCTCGGCAGCGCGATGTTCACCGCGGTGATGTCGAGGATCACCATCAGCTGGGCGATCAGCAGCACGAACAGCAGCAGACCACTCTTCTTGCCGGTGGCCGCCTCCGCGCGGTCAGCGCCGTGCCCGTGGCGCGGGCCATGCGTCTTCTTCGGTGGCGGTCGCGGGCTTGCTTCGATGCAGCATCTCGTTCATCCTCTCTAATGCAGACAGTGTTGTCTGGACTACTAAGGCAGACACTAGTGTCCGATGTCAAGAGAGTCGTAAGAGCGACGGCGCGACCGAACGCTTTGAACGTTCGTCGATGATCGCGAAGCGGGTAGAAGGCCAGAGCGGGCGGACGGATCAGTCAGCCGTGCGGCGTTGCTCGAGCGCGTCGAGGATGAGGTCGAGGCCGTACTCGAATGCCGCTGCGAAGTCGTAGCCGACCTTGGCGACGTGGCCGGCGACGACTTCGGCGAGGTAGGGAAACTCGTCGGCAAGCGCGCCCATCTGCCGCTTGTCCGCCAGCTCGGCGAACTCGCGCACCTGCTCCTCCGCGACGGCTGCGCCTTCTTCTGCGCTCTCGAAGGGGAGGCTCTTCTCCTGGAGGGCGAAGCCGTAGATGTAGGCGTCCTGGACGGAGTAGGCCTGGATGGTCAGCTCGATCGAGAAGCCTCCTTCTCGGAGGCAAGCGAGGACGGCGTCGTGGAGCCGGAGGCTGGCGTGGCCTGGCGTCGTGCGCGACTCCATTAGCCCGACGGCCCAGCGGTGGCGGTTGAGCGCCTCACGGGTCGAGCGCGCCCGCCGGCGCATCGCGGTCATCCAGTCGACGTCGGTGGTCGGCAGCTCGATCTCGCCGAAGACGAGGTCGACCATCTCGTCGAGCAGCTCGACCTTGTTCGGGACGTAGTGGTAGAGCGACATCGCGCTGGCGCCGAGCTCGTCTGCGAGCTCGCGCATCGTCAAGGATTCGATCCCGTCGCGCGCAGCGAGAGCGAACGCGGTCAGGAGCACGCGCTCCTTGCTCAGCGACGCCCGAGGCTTGGCAGGTTGTCTGGTTCGGCCCATTCGCGGAAGTACGGTTAGCCCCCCTTGCGCCATCGTACAGCGTACGAGTAGCTTGCTCGTACACCGTACGAATCCTCTGAAGGAGACCCCGTGGCTGTTCTCACCCGCTTCGTCCTCGATCACAAACGCCTCGTGCTCGGGTTCTGGCTCGCCGTCACGATTGCCGCCTTCGCGGCGATCGGGCCGGCGGGCAGCGCGCTCTCACAGAAGTTCAACGTGCCGGGACGCGAAGGCT
The DNA here is from genome assembly GCA_024330215.1 of Candidatus Gaiellasilicea maunaloa. Taxonomy (GTDB): domain Bacteria; phylum Actinomycetota; class Thermoleophilia; order Gaiellales; family Gaiellaceae; genus Gaiellasilicea; species Gaiellasilicea maunaloa. The sequence continues at coordinate 10,416 of JANDLU010000077.1, read as the reverse complement.
TCGAGACGAACGAGCAGCTCGGCGAGATCTACGGCAACGGAGGTGACGTCGCGCCGATCGTCCCCGTCGTCAAGCTCCCGCCCGGCAGGACCGTCGACTCACCCGGCGTCGGCGAGCAGCTCGATGCGGCTCTCGCGAAGGTCGAAGCCGCTCTGCCCGGGGCGATGACTGCCTCCTATGCTTCGACGCGCGACCGTGCGTTCGTCTCCGAGGACGGCCGCACCACCTTCGCTCTCGTCTACATCCCGGCCAAGGGCGGAGTCGACCCCGGCCAGGACGAGGCCCGCGCGGCGCAAGCCGCGCTCGCCGGCGTCACCGTCGGTGGCTCTCCGGTCGAGGTGACGGGGCTCGACGCACTCCGCGCCTCCGCGGGCGAGAACGAGGGCGACGGCGCCGGCGTCCTGCTCGGAACCCTGCTGGCAGCGCTGGGCGCACTTCTCGTCCTGATCTTTGTGTTCCGCTCGTTCATGGCGATCGTGCCGCTGCTGATGGCGCTCGTCGCGATCCCGACCACCTTCCTGCTCATCTGGCCGGTCGCCGCCATCACCGACGTCTCGGTGATCGTCCAGTTCCTCGTCGCGCTGATCGGACTCGGGATCGCAATCGACTACGCGCTCCTCGTCGTCGTCCGCTGGCGCGAGGAACGGCAGCAGCCGAACACGACCAACGAGGCGGCGGTGCGGAACGCGATGCAGCACGCCGGCTCCGCCGTCGTCTTCAGCGGCACGACCGTGGCGATCTCACTCCTCGCACTGCTCGCCGTGCCGATCCCGGCCCTGCGCAGCATCGGCATCGCAGGTCTGATGATCGCGCTCGTCAGCGTCGCCGTCGCGATCACGCTGCTCCCGGTCGTGCTGGCGACGATCGGGCCACGGCTCGACTGGCCTCGCAACAAGCGCGACGCCCGCGCCAGCCGCGGCTGGTCGGCCTGGGCCCGCCTCGTTGTACGCCACCGCTGGGTTGCGGCCGCGACCTCGACGGCCGTCCTGGTCGTGCTCGTCGTCGCGGCCCTTTCGATTCAGCTCGGCAACCCGCGCGCCAACTCGCTCGCCCAGGAAGGGCCGGCACGTGTCGGCCTCGAGAAGCTGGAGGACTCGGGCATCGGCACCGGCCCGCTCTCCCCGTTCGACGCGCTCGTCCGCTCAGGCGACCCGGAGGCCGTCGCGGAAGCGCTCGCCAAGGTCGACGGTGTCCAGAGCACGGCCGCACCCGCAGACTGGCGCCGCGACGGAACCTCGCTCGTCACGGTGATCCCGACCGAGGACGGCAACTCCTCGGCCGGCCGGGCGACGCTCGACCGCATCCGCGCAACGACGCAGACGCTGCCGGCCGAGGTGACGATCGGCGGCCAGGCTGCCCAGGCCTCCGACTTCCTCGACGCCGTCTACAGCAACTTCCCGCTCCTGATCGGCCTGATCGCGCTCCTGACGTTCATCCTCCTCGCCCGCGCGTTCCGCTCGCTGCTCCTCCCACTCAAAGCCGTCCTCCTGAACCTGCTCTCCGTCGCCGCCGCCTGGGGCTTGATCGTGCTCGTCTGGCAGAAAGGCTTCGGCTCCGACGAGATCTGGGGCATCGAAGCGACACAGGCGATCAACGTGCAGCTGCCGATCGTCGTCTTCGCCTTCCTCTTCGGCATCTCGATGGATTACCAGGTCTTCATCATCAGCCGTATGAGCGAGGCGTACGACCGCACCGGCTCGACCGAGACCGCCATCGTCGAGGGGATCGGCCGCACCGGCCGGCTCGTCACGAGCGCGGCGCTGATCCTGGGGCTCGCGTTCGTCGCCTTCGCCGCCCAGCCGGGCACCGAAGCCAAGATCTTCGCCACCGCGCTCGGCGGCGGAATCCTGCTCGACGCCACCATCATCCGCGGCATCCTCGCGCCCGCCGCGGTCGCCATCCTCGGCCGTTGGAACTGGTGGCTCCCGGACTGGGCCGCCCGCATCCTCCGCGTCAAACCGTCGCCCGTGTCGGAGGCAACCCCCGACCCCGCCCCGCAGCCGGCGTAAGTCAACCAGCCGGTAAGCCCCGTCCTATCCACCGAATCGAAGGAGCACCAGAACATGACCTCCCCGCAAACCGCCTTTCCGCTTCGCCTGACCGGCGAGCTCGATCCCAACGTTTCCCGCTGGCAGTGGCTCTTCAAGTGGCTGCTCGCGATCCCGCACTTCATCGTTCTCTTCTTCCTCTGGATCGGCTTCGTGGCCTCGACCGTGGTCGCGGGCTTCGCGATCCTCTTCACGGGCCGCTATCCCCGCAGGATCTTCGACTTCAACGTCGGCGTCCTCCGCTGGTCGTGGCGGGTTGGCTTCTACTCCTACAGCGCCCTCGGCACGAACAAGTACCCGCCCTTTTCCCTCGCGGACGACCCGGCCTATCCGGCGAGGCTCGAGGTCGAGTATCCCGAGCGGCTCTCGCGCGGGCTTGTCCTCGTCAAGTGGTGGCTGCTCGCGATCCCGCACTACCTGATCGTCGCGATCTTCACCGGCGGAGCCTGGTCTGCCTGGTCGGATGACGGCGACGGCTTGCTCTACGCCTCCGGCGGTGGCCTGATCGGGCTGCTCGTCCTCTTCGCCGGCCTTGCACTGCTCTTCACGGGCCGCTACCCCCGACCGCTCTACGACTTCGTCCTCGGCCTGAACCGCTGGGTCTTCCGGGTCATCGCCTACGCAGGCCTGATGACCGACACCTACCCGCCGTTTCGGCTCGACCCCGGAAGCACCGAGCCCCCCGCTGCGCCCGCCACGTCCGCGGCGGTGTCGACGGATCCGGTGCCGACCGCCTAACGCACCGAAGGCCCGCCTGAATACCAGGCGGGCCTTGGGGTGTGGCTGCCGGTGGCAGGACCGGTTTTTCACCGTACTCTGACGGCATGGACAAGCTCTGGGACTGCATCGTCGTCGGCGCGGGTGCCGCCGGGCTGAGCGCTGCGCTGGTGCTCGGCCGCGCCCGGCAGCGGACGTTGGTCGTCGACGCGGGAGGTCAGAGCAACAGTTCCGCCGACGGCATCGGCGGCCTGCTCGGCCAGGACGGTCGCCCGCCGGCTGCGTTCTACGCCGCCGGGCGCGAGGAGCTGGCGGCCTACCCGACCGTGGAGCGGCGCTCCGGCGACGTCGTGGGCGGCGAGCGGCACGAGGCGGGCTTCGTGCTCGAGCTGGCCGACGGCTCTCACGAGACGGCGCGGCGCGTGCTGCTCGCCACGGGGATGGAGTACCGGTTCCCCGCGCTGCCCGGGATCGCGGAGCGGTGGGGACGGTCGGTTTTCCACTGCCCGTTCTGCCACGGCTGGGAGGTCCGCGACCAGCAGCTTGGCGTCCTCGACCGGGCCGCCGCAGGTGCGCGGCGCGCGCTGCTACTGCGTGTCTGGAGCGACGACGTGACGCTATTCGCCGACGGGCCAGCAGAGCTCGACGCGGAGGACGCCGAGCGGCTGCGCGCGGCGGGGGTCACGGTCGACGAGCGCCGCGTCGCCGAGCTCCGTGGCCAAGGCAGCGCCCGGACCGCAGTCGCCTTCGCCGACGGCGGCGAACACCCGTGCGCAGGCTTACTCGTGCCCGTCACCCTGCACCAACGCTCCGCACTCGCCGAGCAGCTCGGCGCGGCCGCGAGCGACCCGGGGCCCGTCGCCATCGACGCGATCGAGGTCGACCCGATGTTCCACACCAGCGTGCCCGGCCTCTCCGCTGCGGGCGACGTCAGCTCGCAGCAGCTGCCGTCCGTGGCGAACGCGGTCGCCGCGGGCTCGAGCGCCGCGGCCATGATCGTCCAAGACCTGATCTCTGAAGCACAGGGCCTCACGGCGGCTTCACGGCTTGCGCGCGTTGCGGGAGGCACGCAATGAGGGTCTGCATCGTCGGTGCCTCCGGGAAGCTCGGGCAGTACATGGTCGAGCACGCGCTAGATCGGTGCTACGAGGTGGTCGGCGTCTGCCGGGAGCAAAGCGTGGGGAAGCTCGACGCGTTCAAGGGGCGCATCACTGTCATTCCGGGAGCGACGGACGACCGCGAGGTGATCGAGAAAGCGGTCGCCGGGTGCGACAGTGTCCTCGTCGTGCTCGTGCCGCGAGGCATCCACGGGTACTCGACGGGAACGGCCCAGGCGGTGCTCGACCACGCGCCTCAGGGGGCACGCCTCGTCTTCTCGTCCGGGTGGCACATCACCCTCGACGGCAAAGACGTCTACTCGTGGAAGCTCAAGGCGCTCGTGAAGATCGCCGGCCCACTCGCGAAGCTCGCGCGCTTCGCCGACCTCGACGACCAGGTGGAGGCATGCCGGCGGGTGTTCGCCAGCGACACGCGCTGGACCCTCGTGCGCGGCAGCGACCTCGAGGAGGGCGCGGGCCAGGGCCTGCCCGTCTGGAGCCGGCACGTGGGCGACCCGATCCTCGAGAGCAACAAGACGCGTCGCGTCGACTTCGCCTTGTTCATGGTCGAGGCCCTCGAGAACGACGAGCTCGTCCACGAGGCCCCCGCGATCGTCGGCCGCCAGACGCCGTCGGCGCTCGCGCACGCCGTCGGCGAATGAGCGCAGCACGCGCGATCGTAAGATCCGGTCGCATGTTCGTCGCTCGGTGAGAACGCTCGTTTCGCAGCCGTGCCGTGATAGCGTCGCCGTAGCTCCGCTGAAGTTCCGCGCGGTGCTCTGGGGTCCGGCTGCCAGCCGTTTGGCCGGCGTTGCGCGTTGGCCAGGCGGTCGGCTCGGAGCGTGATCGGAAGGAGCTGACAGCATGTCGTTCTCCACCGACGGTCTCGCGCGTGCCTGCGCCGGTCATCCGAAGCGGACACTTGCAGGGTGGCTCGTCGCCGTGCTCGTCTCGTTCATCGTGATCGCGCTCCTGCTCGGAGACGCGCTCACGAGCGAAGGCGACGTCACGAGCAACCCGGAGTCGAAGCAGGCGGAGGCGCTGATCCACGAGAGCTTCCCACCCGAGCCGACGCCGAGCGAGATCGTGGTCGTGCGCTCGGATCGCTACACGGTCGACGATCCTGCCTTCGAGGCGAAGGTGAGGGAGCTGAGCGAGCGCGGCGAGGCGCTCGGGATCGTCGCGGACGCGCAGAGCTACTACGCCTCGGAGGAGGAGGCGCTGGTCTCGAAGGATCGCCACGCGACGATGGTGCCGCTCGTGATGCGCAGCGACGAGGTCGCGCCGCTCGTCGAGTTGGTGCAGTCGGCGGACGGGCAGGACGGGTTCCAGGTCTCGATCACCGGCTCGCTCACCGCTGACGCCGACTTCGAGAAGCTCTCCGAGGAGGATCTGCAGAAGGGCGAGCTGTTCATCGGGCTGCCGGCGGCGCTGATCATCCTCCTGCTCGTCTTCGGGGCCGTGGTAGCAGGCCTCGTCCCGGTGCTGCTGGGACTGCTCTCGATCGTGATCGCTGTTGCCTTGACGGCTCTGGTGGGGCAGGCGTTCGAGGTTTCGTTCTTCGTCGTGAACATGATCTCGGCGATGGGGCTCGCGCTCGGGATCGACTACGCGCTCTTCATCCTCTCCCGCTTCCGGGAGGAGCGAGGGCGCGGGCTGGAGAAGATCGACGCGATCGTCGCGTCCGGCGCCACCGCGAGCCGCGCGGTGCTCTTCAGCGGCATGGCCTTCGTCCTCGCGATGTGCGGGATGCTGCTCGTGCCCGACACGATCTTGCGCAGCCTCGCCTTGGGCGCGATCCTCGTCGGGATCGTGTCCGTGCTCGCCGCGCTGACGCTGCTCCCGGCAGTGCTGAGCCTGCTCGGTAACCGCGTCAACGCCGGGCGGATCCCGGTGATCGGCCGCAGGGCGATCTCGAGCGCCGGCTCGGAAGGCCGCTTCTGGTCCTGGCTCGTCGGCGGAGTGATGCGCCGGCCGCTCCTGAGCCTCGTCGCGGCGACGGCGCTCTTACTGGCGGCGACGATTCCGCTGTTCTCGATCGACACGGGCTTCTCGGGGCTGAGCACGTTGCCAGACCGCTTCCCGTCCAAGCAGGGCTTCGACGCGCTCAACCGCGACTTCCCCGGCACCGGGGTCGACCCGGCCCAGATCGTCGTCCAAGGCGACGTCGGCTCCGCGCCGGTGCAGACTGCGATCGCGGAGCTGACAGCGAGCCTTGCCAACCAGGACGCCTTCGGCTCGCCTGCACAGCCCGTCTCTGACGGCGGCGACACCGTTCTGATCTCGGTTCCGGTTGCGGGCGACGCGGACGGGACCGCGGCGACCGCTGCTATCCGCCACCTCCGCTCCGACCTGATCCCGCAGGCGTTCGGCGACCTCGAGACGACCGTCCTCGTCGGGGGAGCGACGGCGGAGAGCGTCGACTACTTCGACATCGTGGGCAACTGGCTTCCGATCGTGTTCGCCTTCGTGCTCGGCCTCAGCCTCATCCTGCTGACGGTCGCCTTCCGCTCGATCGTGATCCCCGCGGTCGCGATCGCGCTCAACCTGCTCTCGGTCGGCGCCGCCTATGGTCTGCTCGTGCTCGTCTTCCAGAAGGGCGTTGGCGACGGGCTGCTCGGTTTCCAGCAGGTCGACACGATCGAGGCGTGGGTGCCGCTCTTCCTCTTCTCGGTCCTCTTCGGCCTCTCGATGGACTACCAGGTGTTCCTGCTCAGCCGGATCAAGGAGCGCTACAGCCAGACCGGCGATACCGCGGGCGCCGTCTCCTTCGGCGTCGGCTCGACCGCCCGCCTGATCACCGGAGCGGCGCTGATCATCATCGCCGTCTTCGGTGGCTTCGCCGCAGGCGACCTCGTGATGTTCCAGCAGATGGGCTTCGGCGTCGCCGTCGCCCTCCTCGTCGACGCGACGATCGTCCGCTCCATTCTCGTGCCGGCGAGCATGAAGCTCCTAGGCGACTGGAACTGGTACCTCCCCTCCTGGCTCCATTGGCTTCCGGACGTCCACGTCGAAGGACAGGCCGCCGCGGAGCCGGCCGCCGCCGCCACCAAGCCGCCCGAGAGTTCTGCCCCAGCGACTGGTTAGGGGCAACATCCTGCCGACCCGAGGTCACTGAGCTCATTGAAAGGACAACGATGACCTCCGTATCGCACACCAGCTCCCAGCCGGCGACGGTGGGAACGCTCAACCGACCCCGAGTCTGGGCCTGGCCGCTCGCCGCTCTCCTAGGTTTTCCGATCGGCGGCTATATCGCGAACCTGGCCGTGGGCGCGGTCGACTCAGTCGGCGCAGCGATCGCCGGAGGCTTGATCGCGGGGGCTGTGGTCGGAGCCGCCCAGTGGCTCGCACTGAGGCGGTTCGTCTCGTGGCTCTGGATCGCAGCGACGAGCATCGGCATGGGCGTTGGCCTCGCGGTCGGCGCGGCGCTTGTCGACTACGGGATCGATCGAGGCGAGCTCATGCTCATGGGCGCGGTCACCGGCGTCGTGGTAGGAGGGCTGCAGGCGCTCGTGCTGGCACGAGGAGGTATCGCCGTTGCGGCGTGGTGGGTGGCAGCGAACCCGCCCGTCTGGGCGATCGCCTGGCTGATCAGCTCTTATGTGATCTCGGCGAACATCGACGAGCGGTTCACGAACTTCGGCGCCAGCGGCGTGCTCCTGTACGCACTCGCGACCGGCCTGCTCCTCGTTTGGATGTTCCGACGGACGGAATCAGGGGCGCACTCGACTTGAGCCTCGACCGGGGGCGGCGGGGTGCTGCTGATCGCCCTTCCCGATCGCGTTCAACACGGGCTTCTACCTGCTCGGGCGTCTCTTCGACTACCCGGCCGTGCTCCGACACCTCGTCGGCGATGTTCCGAGCCGCTTTCACGCCGGCGGGCTGCGGCTGAGGCTCGTCTGGTACGGCTTCATGCTGACCGCCGTCCTGTTTGCCGCTTGCCGTACTGCTCGGCCAAGTGCTGACCCGGCGACGAGCTCCAGATCGTCCCCGTGACGACAACGATCGGCGTCCTGGCGGCAGTCGTGCGCCACGAGAATCCTGACACCACCCCGGCGTCACGCGAGGCCACGGTCGTCCTGCTCGACTCCTTCAACCGCTACCTCGGCGTCGCGGACGGCGAGTGCCTCGGCTACCTTCTTCACAGGTATCTGGACCGTGCTCGTGGCGATCGCGACGCTGCAGTCGTCGGCGCTCGACTCGTGGCCGGCTGTCGCGATCGGCGGACTCCTCATCGTCGGCTCGCTTGAGTTCGTCGGCCCTTTCGACCAAGACGGATGGAAGCTGGCCGGCGCGATCGTGCCCTTCGCCTACATCGCGTGGTCTTTCTGGCTGATCGTCACCGGTGTCGTGCTCCTTGCCACAGGCTCTCCTCGCCCCGCACTCAGGAGGCCGAGATGGGCGTGAAGCTGCACCGCTGCGGAAACCCCTTGGAAGTTCGGCCTCTGCTGGAGAGTGCAGAAGGCACTCGACGACCAGGGCATCCCCTACGAGGTCGCGGTGGGACCGTGGCGGCCCAAGAACCGCCACGCAGTGCTCGAGGAACCGGGCACGCTCTACCCGGCCATCCGTTTCGAGAACGGCAGCTGGTACCGCGCGGAGTCGAAGGACATGGCGCGCAAGATCAGCGATGGCCGGTGAACCTGTCCCCGGAACCTAGCCCCAGATGACTCGAGAGGAGACGCCCGTAAGTCTGGCTGTCCTCGCGAGGCAACGGGCCGCCGAGGCGCACGGCTAGGTGCGGTGCCGGCGACTCGACGCGCATCGCCCTGAGGTCGCATTCGTTACCACGGGTGTAGCGCCGCGTCGGCATCGCTGGCTGCTTCAGAACCTTGACCACGCTTGCGATTCCCTCGCTGCCGCGCCCTGCCGGATCCCGCTGTCGAGGAGTCACTTGAGAAAGTCCGGTACCTCGACACCGACGCCGTGCGCGCCCCTGCCGAGGTGTTCCATCGCCGCGGTGGGACATCGAGCGTGCCATCGGCGCCTCCTTCGCGTGCCGCGTGCCGCGCGCGGGGTCGGGGGCCGTTGGGTCTCACGGCGGTCTCATGTGGGGGCCGTAGCGTCGGACCAGACAGGCTCCCCAACCCACGGAGGTACCTATGAAACTCTTTGGCCCCACATTCTTGACCCTGCTGTCGGCTGCCCTGATTGCAGCGGCCGCCGTGTACGCCGGCTCCGGGTCCGAATCGCCGGCGCGCGCCGCCGCCGGCTCGGCCGCCGTGATCCCGCTGAAAGAGGCCAAGCTCAACATCGAGCACAACGCGACGGACGAGGACACCGGCTTCCAGGGGTACGTCGACAGCGAGGGCTGGCGACGGCTCGACGCGCGCGGGCCGGGCGGCCAGGTGCTGACATTCGAAGCCCGCGGCACGCTTGCCAAGCTGGGGCTGACCGAGTTGTTCTTCGAGTCCGTCGAGCCGGCGAACGCCGACGTCCCGATCGACGAGGTGCTTGCGAAGCTGCCGGAAGGCAACTACACGATTGCTGGTCCGGCACAGGAGAACGGCAAGAGCCTCGGCCACACATCAGGCACCGCCTGGCTCACGCACGACATCCCGGCCGGCCCGAAGCTCGTTTCTCCCGAGGAAGGCGCCATCGTCCCGGTGCGCGGCGTCGTCGCCCGCTGGAAGCCGGTCTCCGAGACGATCACGGGCGAGCCGGTGACGATCATCGCGTACCAGCTCATCATTGAGAAGGACGTCGCGCCGGACCCGCACATGATCGGGAAGCTCGGGCTGAGCATCTACGTGCCGCAGGCGGTGACGAGCATCGCCGTGCCGGACGGCTTCCTCGAGCCACGCACCGCGTACAAATGGGAGGTGCTGGCGATCGAGCGCAGCGGCAACCAGACGCTCTCGTCCGGCTCGTTTCGCACCCGCTGAGAGGCGGCCATTCACATCCGACGCCCGCCCGAACGGATTCGGGCGGGCCTCCGTCAGTCTCCGCTCTCGCAGTGTCGACCCCTCCTTACCATGCAGGTTCTGGGGAGGACGCCCGGCCACGCGCGGGCCTGGGAAGGCACGAGAGCCGCGCAAGCCGGAGGAATCTGACGGTGATGCGTAGCCCGCGTGTAGACGCGCGTGGTCGGGGCGATGTTCGCACCTCGTTCGCACAGTGCGCGACTTCCCACCCCGCGATCTCGAGCGGATCATGGACGAAGCGAGCGCCCGTCATCGCGGAGGCAATCGTCTCGAGAGCTCGCGGTCCGCGAGCCAGGTTCCCTCCCCGATGAGAGCTGTCAGTCTCCCCTTGCCGCCTTCACTGTGGCGAGGAACGCCAGCACTCGCTCGGTGAGCAACGCCGCGGCGGCGGCGTCGTATGCCGGGAGCGAGGAGTCGGCGAAGAGGTGCTCTTCCCCTGGGTAGAGGAACAGCTCGGCCCGGTCGGTCGACTCGACGAGGGCGCGCGCGGCCTCGAGGTCTTCGTCGAAGAACGGGTCGCTGTCCTTGCCGTGCACCTGCACCGGGACGCCCTCTGGCCATGCGGCTCCGAACTCCGAGACGGGGAGGCACGCGGACATGAGCAACGCCCCGCGGGCGCCGGGCCGGGTC
>JANDLU010000076.1 GCA_024330215.1 Candidatus Gaiellasilicea maunaloa | reverse complement strand
CTCCTACGCCCGGCGCATCCATCTGGTGGTGCGACGGGCGTTGACCGCGACCATGTCTCGCTATCTCATTGATCGCATCGATGCCGCCGGCAATGTCGAGATTCATGAGGGATGCGGAGTGAAGGCCCTCCACGGCGGCGGTGAGATCGACGGGGTCACGGTCGTCGACCGCAATCAGACCGAGCGTCGACTGGGCGCCACCGCGGTATTCGCCATGATCGGCGCTTCCCCGCGGACCGAGGACCTCGGCGGCCTCGTCGGTCTCGACGACAAGGGATTCATCGTCACCGGCGAAGACGCACGGCGTCATCAGAGCTTTGCGGAACATCGGGGAGACGGTGACGGCCAGCCTTTGCTTCTGGAGACCACTCGACCGGATGTCTTTGCGATCGGGGATGTGCGAAGCGGCTCGACCAAACGTGTGGCGTCAGCCGTCGGAGACGGCGCCCTCGTCGTCCGCTCGATGCACGAGGCACTGAATCGTCGACGCGGGGCCGTCGCGTAGCCCGTGGAGACGGCGAAACCGACATCCCCTCGGGGCGAGACCGAGTGATTGGCGCGGATGCGGTTCTGCGGGTCGTGGGCCGCCTTCACCCGGAGCCGTTCGTACGTCGCTGCGTCGAAGAGCTCGCTCGGGTCGGCCTTGGTGACGCGGCCAGACACGGCGGGCACGGTCACCGCCGCCGCGCTCGTGTCGATCACGAGGACGGTGTACGAGTGCGCGGGGAAGCTGTACGTGAACGACGCGCCCACCGCCGGTGTTGTCGTCGTCGCCGCGATTCCCGTCGGGTTCTGCCACGAGTTCGCGTCGAGATAGCCGCTCGAGTTGACGGTGTACGCCGTCGCGGTAGCGCCGATCGTCCCACCGTCCGCGATCGAGATGCTCGTCGAGAACGCGTTGACGGGGTGGCGGTTCACGATCGACAGATAGAGCTTGGTTCCGTTTCGCAACCGAAACCTTGACAGCGGGCGGTGGGGCGGCGATAACCCAGCCTGTTGTGGCCGAGATCGTGCTCGAGGGAGTCGAGAAGGTGTACGCGAACGGCGTTCGCGCCGTTGCCGACGTGGATCTCACCGTCCAGAGCGGCGAGTTCCTCGTCCTCGTCGGCCCGTCGGGCTGCGGCAAGTCGACGCTGCTCCGGATGGTCGCAGGTCTCGAGGAGGTCACCTCGGGCTCGATCCACATCGGCAGCCGCAACGTCACCGAGGATCGCGCCGGCGCCCGCGACATCGCGATGGTCTTCCAGAGCTACGCGCTCTACCCCCACATGACCGTGCGCGACAACCTCGGCTACGGGCTGCGCGTCCGGAAGACCGACAGGCGCGACATCCGGAGGCGCGTGGACGACGTCGCCAAGCTGCTCGGGCTCGAGGAGCTGCTCGAGCGCCGGCCCGCCGCGCTCTCCGGCGGCCAGCGACAGCGCGTGGCGATGGGCCGTGCGATCGTCCGCGAGCCACAGGCGTTCCTGATGGACGAGCCGCTTTCCAACCTGGACGCGAAACTGCGGGTGACGATGCGGGCCGAGCTCTCGCGGCTGCACGAGCGGCTCGGCGTGACGACCGTCTACGTCACCCATGACCAGGTCGAGGCGATGACCCTGGGTCAGCGTGTGGTCGTGATGCGCGACGGTCGGATCCAGCAGCTCGACACGCCGCAGGCGCTCTACCGTTCGCCGGTCAACCTCTTTGTCGCCGCGTTCATCGGCTCGCCGTCGATGAACCTCGTCGAGGCCGACATCCGCGACAGCCAGGTCGAGTTCGCGGGGTTTCGCGTCCCCTTGGACCGGGAGCGCCGCCCGGCCGACGACGGGCCCGTCCTGCTCGGAATTCGCCCGGAGGACTTCGAGGACGTGGCGTTCTCCGAGCCGGGTCTGCCGACGGTGGACGTCGAGGTGGCGGTCGTCGAGGAGCTCGGCGCCGAGCTCCATGCGATCTTCGGCGTCGACGCGGAGCCCATCGATGTCGAAGCCGCCGGCGTCGCGGTCGGCGAGGGGGACGAGGCCCGCCTCCTGCGCGAGGGCGGCAGCCTCTTCACCGCGCGCATCGACGCTCGCTCCGGCGCCCAGCCCGGCCGCAGACTCCAGCTCACGGTGAATCCGCAGCGCTTCCACTTCTTCGATCCAGACAGCGGCGACGCTCTGCTGTCGGCACCGGCCCTCGCCGGCGCCCGCTAGCGCGGCGCAGGTCGCGGCTGGGTGCTGGGACCGTCGCAGCGAGGACCGTCAGGCGTCCACCGTAGCTCGTCGATCCGCATCAGCCGCATCTTCCCCCCTGGGTCCCACCCGTGGTACACGAGCCAGTCCGTCTCTCCGTCCGGGCCGGAGACGACGGAAGCGTGACCTGGACCGAGCACCTCCCCGGGCGCAGTCGCCAGGATGAGCGGCCCGTCGCCCTGCGCGACCTCCCAGGGGCCGAGCGGGTGGGGAGCGACCGCGTAGCTGACGCCGTAGCTGGGCTCCCGCCAGGCGCCGCCGCTGAAGAAGCAGTAGTAGTGCGGCCCTTGCTTGCGGACGAAGGGGCCCTCGACCGTGTACCACGCCTCCCAGTCGCGGTCGTACCAGCGCCGGTTGCGCTGGAACAGGTTCCAGTCGGCAAACGGTCGTACCACCGTTCGGCGATCTCCCGCCAAGGCTCGCATCTCGACGAGGCGGTCGACGACGACGCCCGTGCCCGGGCGGTTGCCGTCGAGAAAGTCGCGGCAGTGGAAGAGGTACCACTCCCCGTCGTCGTCCCGGAACGGGTGAGCGTCGATGGCGAAGCCGTCGACCGCACCGGCGACGAGACCTCGATCGCGGAACGGGCCACGCGGGTCCTCGGCTGTTGCGACGCGAAGCCGATGTCCTTCTCCCTCGGCCCCGCCCGCCGAGTAGAACATGTGGAGCAGTCCATCGGCGAAAGCGACCTCCGGCGCCCAGTAGCTGAGCGGCTCTTCGCCGGGCAGCGGCTCGAGGACGTGCCCGAGCGCGCGCCAGTCGACGAGGTCGTCCGACTCCAGGGCGGGCACGGTTCCCCCGGCGAGCGGCGCGGACCCGTACGCGAAGTACCGCCCGCCGTGCTTCAGCACGAAGGGATCGGCGAAGTACTCGCCGTAGACGGGGTTGACGTAGGTGGCCACGAGCGGAGGCCGAGTCTAGGGCCGGCGCTCGCCGCGAGGCTTCTGTTGCTCTGCGCGCTCGTTACCGGCTGCGGCGGCAGCGAGCCTCCCCAGACGTTCCGGAACCCCGTCTTCCCGAGCGACTTCCCGGATCCGTTCGTCCTGCGCGTCGGCGACGAGTACATGGCCTACGGGACGAACGGCAGGACCGAGAACGTCCGGACGCTCCGCTCGACCGACCTCGTCCACTGGCGGCCGGGTCCGGACGCGATGCCCGAGCCGTCGCCGTGGGCGCTGCGCGGGTGGACATAGGCGCCGGCGGTGCTCGCGCGGCTCGTCGGCAAGCGAAAGGTGCTGGGGTCGAACGACGTTGGCTGGGAGGGGACGACGGTCGAGGCGTCCACGATGTGGCTCCAGGACGGCGCCTATCACGCGTGGGCACCGGGGGAGGTCGGCTCGGTCGCCCCCGGCCGCTCGCTCTGGATCGACCGGCTCGAGTGGCGCGACGGCAAGCCGCACGTGCAGGGGCCGACGTGTGCGCCGCAGACGGTGCTCTGACGTGCGCGTCCTCGTCACCGGTGCAGGCGGCAGCCTCGGCCGCGCGCTGATCCCCGCGCTAGGCGCGGCCGGACACGAGGTGACGAAGCTCGACCTGCGGCCCGAGCATGGCGGCGGCGACGTCCGCCGGGCGAACGACGTCACACGCGCAGTCGAGGATGTCGACGCCGTCGTGCACGCCGCCGCGCTCCACGGCGTCCACCTCCAACGGTTTCCGCACACGATTTCTGGGAGACGAACGTGAGCGGTACCTTCAACGTCTACGCCGCTCGACCGGCGCGCGTCGTCCTCTGCAGCACGATGGGTGTCTACGGCCACGCCGTCGAGCAGCCCGCCTCGATCACCGAGGCGACGCCTGTCTCGCCCCGCGACGTTTACGGCCTCTCGAAAGCCCTCTCCGAGGATCTGGCGCGCTATCACGCCCGGGTCGAGGCGATCCCCACTGTCGCCCTTCGACTGGGGATGTTCGTACCCGAGACGTTCGAGCGATACGGCTTCCGGCTGCTCTTTGGAGGCGTCGATGTCCGCGACGTGGCGCAGGCCGTCGGGCTTGCGCTCGAGCACGAGCCGCTAGGTGGATTCGATTGCTTCGACGTCATGGCGGAGACACCGTTCAAACCGGGGGACGTCGCGGAGCTCGCGGCGGCCCCGGAGACCCTCTTGGGGCGACACTGGCCGGGCACGCTCGAGCTCGCCGCACAGCACGGTCTCGATCTCGGCGAGCTCGTCTGGGGCGCCACGCTGTGGCCGATCGAGAAGGCCAAGCGGGTCCTCGGCTTCGCGCCCCGACACGGCTTCGCAGAGTTCCTCGACGCGTTCCGCAGAGGCGACAGTGCTTACTACCCGTCGGCCGGCGAGACCCAGTGGGGTCTCTGAGCTAGCGCTCGAGGACGAGCGGCCGGGAGATCCCGTCTACCCCGACGGCCGGCCAGGCACCGTCGACCGTGACGAGCTCCTGCGCCGCAGCACCTGCGACGAACGTGTCCTCCGACTTCAGCCCCAGGACGCTCGGGTTCCACGCGAACGCCTGCCCTTCGACCACAGTCGCGGTGGACTCGGCCGTCGCGAGGTAGTCGCGCGGCTCGTAGCCGGTCGGACCGCCCTGGTGGTGCAGCCGCCACTCGCCCGCCTCGAAGCCGTGCTCTGCGTATGCCGCGATCCCAGCGGCGAAGACCTCTCCAACCGCGCGCCCCGGGACCGTCGCTCGAACGAATGCCGCGTCGACGTGGAGGAGCCGCTCGTGCGCGTCGCGGACAGCTTCGTCGAGGCGCCCGAAGCTCACGAATCGCGTCAGGCTCGCAATCAGCCCGCCGCGCCGCGCGCAGGTGACGAGCATCGCGAGTCGGCCGAGTGGCGCCGAGGTCGGGAGCGGGTGCCGATGGACGCCCAGTCGCGACATGCCGGC
The DNA here is from genome assembly GCA_024330215.1 of Candidatus Gaiellasilicea maunaloa. Classification (GTDB taxonomy): domain Bacteria; phylum Actinomycetota; class Thermoleophilia; order Gaiellales; family Gaiellaceae; genus Gaiellasilicea; species Gaiellasilicea maunaloa. Next base: position 10,284 of record JANDLU010000076.1, on the reverse strand, counting down.
GACGAGGAGGACGACCGGGTCGATGCCGCGCTCCTGTAACGAGCGGGCAAGCAACGCCGCGGCCTCGAACTCCGTCCCGCCCGGCTCGAGCGCGAAGGCTGCGGTCGTCATCGCCGCGGCGGCATCGCGTCCCAACACCCGGTACCGGTCGACCTCCGGCGGCGTGAGCGCTCGTCGTGCCTCGACGACTGCGTGGCCGACGTCGCGCGTGCCGGGGAGCGGGGTGTCGCACCCGACCCGGCTGCCGCTCGGAAGCGACCGCTCCCGTGGGTCTGTCCACGGGAGCACCGTAAAACGTGCCTCGAGCGTGCCGAGCTCCTCGACCCTGAGTCGCGCGGCCTCGTTCACAGCCGTGACGACCTCGTGCCCCTCGCGCGTCACGACGACGTCGGCAACCCCGACCTCGGTCGTGGCGACGATGTGGGTCCGTCCGCCGCCGGAGTACCACGCGATGTTCGCGGGACGCCGCAGCACGACCGCGTCGAGATCCTCGCTTTCGATCAGGGCGAGCAGGCGGCGCCGCTTTTCGGCGAGCTCCTCGCTCACGGCCTGGGCTTGTCGAATCGATTTGACACGTCAGCGGAATATGTCAGATGATCCCGCTCACGCGATGTCGAAACGTTTGCACAATGTTGCGAGGACGGTCGGGTGACGACCCACATATTCGAGGATGCGGCCCCGTCCCCACTCGCGCCGCGCCGAACTCTCCGCGACGTCGCGCGCCTCGCGGGCGTCTCCGTGAGCACCGCCTCGATGGCGCTCGCGGACAAGTCACGCGTCTCGGCCTCGACCAAGCAGGCCGTTCGGCAGGCGGCGGCTGCCTTGAGCTACGTCCCCAACTCGAGCGGCCGCGCTCTCCGCGCACAACGCGTCGGCGCGCTCGCGGTGGTCGTGCCGCACACGAGCCACCACGTCTTCACGCATCCGGTCTTCATGGATCTGCTCGAAGGCATCACCGCCGCAGCGAACGAGCACGGGGTCACGACGATCCTCTCCACCGCGCCGGCCGAGCACGACGAAGCGCCGGCGTACCTGCGCATCCTCGAGGGCCGGCAGGCCGACGGTGTGATCGTCGCCTCGGCGTCCGTGCGCGACCAGAACGTCGACAGGCTCGCCGCCTCGGGCTATCCCGTCACGCTCGTGGGGCGGCGTCCCCACCGCCCCTCCCTCCACTGCGTCGGCATCGACGACCTCGGCGGCTTCCAGGCCCTCACCGAGCACCTCCTGGGTGCGCACGGCCACCGACGCCTCGCCCACATCGCCGGGCCGCTCGACCACCAGTCCGCGATCGACAAGCACGAGGGGTTCCGGGCGGCGCTGGCGCAGGCCGGCGTCGCCTACGACCCGTCGCTCGTGGTCGAGAGCGACTACTCGCAGGAGGGCGGCCATGCGGCGGCGCTCGAGCTGCTCGAGGGGCCGGCGCTCGACGCGATCGTCGCTGCGAACGACCAGATGGCGTTCGGGGCCATCGAAGCGATGCGCGATCACGGTCTCGACGCGCCGCGGGACCTCGCCGTCGTCGGCTACGACGACATCGGGCTCGCGCGAGTCATGCATCCCCAGCTGACGAGCGTGTGCGCCGACCTCGTCGAGGTGGGGCGCCTGGCGGCGGAGCGGCTGCTCGAGCTGATGGCCGGCAAGCAACCGCAGCCCGTCCAGCGCGAGCTCCCGACGACGGTCATCGTCCGCGCCTCGTGCGGATGCCCCCCCGAACGCATCCAGCGGGGAACCACCGCGTGACGGCTCGCCTCGAGCTCCAGACGCGGGCGCGCGACGGTCACGCGCCCTCGGCGGTCGTCCCGCTCCGGCGAGCACAGGAGCTGCAGTTCACTGCACGGCGATCGTTGCATCACGGCGCGAAGACGGCGATCGCCCGCTCCGCCGTCGACCTCGTTCACGACGACATGACGATCGCCCTGTCGGCCGGAACCACGACGTGGGCTGTAGCGAGGCAGCTGCGCGACCGGCGCGGGCTCCGCTTCCTGACGAACTCGCCCAACGTCGGCCGCGCCGACCCTGAGCTGCTCGAGCGCCTCAAAACGCGCGTCGCCCGAGTTGTGCTCGCCGACCCCTCGAAGGAGGTGCCGAGCGACCCGACCTAATCGCACGAGCCGTACCACTGTGACGGGCCTAGCCGGCGGCAGACAGCCGCCGGACAAGAAAGGGGATGTCAAGCATGCGTGCGAAGAAGTGGATAGCCCTGTTGCTCGCGGGCGTGACGCTGGCGGTGCTCGCCGCCACCGCGTCCGGCCGGCCGGCAGAGACGAATGCGCTGAATAGGACGAGCGAGGAGGTGACGATCACCTTCTGGAACGGTTTCACCGGCCCTGACCGACCCGCCCTCGAGGCGCTCGTGAACAAGTTCAATGCCGCCAACAGGGGCAAGATCAAGATCGACATGTCGATCATGCCGTGGGACGTCTTCTTCCAGAAGCTGCTCCCGAGCTGGGCCTCCGGCAAAGGCCCCCACCTAGTCGGGTTCGACGCGGCCCAGATGCCCCAGTACGCCGACAAGGGCGTGCTCGCGCCGCTCGATGACCTCTACTCGAAGGGTCTCCAGAAGAGCAAGCTCGTCGCCTCCTCTGTCAACGCGGGTAGGTGGAATGGCAAGTACTACAGCGTGCCGATGAACTTCACCACCTTGCTCCTCTACTGGAACAAGAGCATGTTCAAGGCAGCCGGCGTGAAGGGACCGCCGAAGACGTGGGCGCAGTGGCAGCAGGCTGCAGTCAAGCTCACGATCGACAAGAACAAGGACGGCAAGCCCGAGCAGTACGGGTACGCCATCGCCGACCATGCCACGATCCCGATGTGGCCGATCCTCCTGTGGGGGAACGGCGGCGACGTCGTCTCGGCCGACGGGAAGCGACCCATGCTGGGCTCGGCGGCGAGCATCGCGGCCGTCGACCAGTGGGCCAAGCTCGTGATCGACAAGAAGATCTCCCCGGTCGGGCTCGCCGGCGCGGACGCCGACAACCTCTTCCTCTCGAAGAAGGCCGCGATGGAGGTCGTTGGGCCGTGGATGACGACCGGGTTCAAGAAGGCCGGGATCGACTTCGGCCTCGCGATGGTGCCGAAGGGACCGAAGCGCCAGGTCACACTCGGAACGAGCGTCCACTACGCCGTCGGCGCCCGCACGAACTCGGAGACGAAGACCGCGATCTACAAGTGGATCACGTTCTGGAACTCGAAGCCCTCGCAGATCTCGTGGGCGCTCGGCAGCGGCTTCCCGCCGACGCGTACGGACATCCCCGCCTCGGCGTTCGAGAAGAACCCCTACGTCGCCGATTTCGCGAGGTTTGCGGGGCAGTCGCAGTTCTACCTGCGGAACGTCAAGAACTTCTCGCAGGTGAACGGCAACGTCTTCGAGTCGTCGATCCAGAGGATCCTCAACAAGAAGGGCTCGACGAGAGACGTGCTCACGAAGGCGTCCAAGCAGCTCGAGCCGCTGCTGAAGTAGCCGCTTGACCGAGGTGCGCGGATCGCTGGAGGCGGTCGCGGGGCAGACGCCTCGCGGCCGCTTCCGCATGGAGCTCAGGCGGCTCCGCCGCTCGCGGCTGTACCGCCGGCGCACGCTCACGGCGTACGCGTTCATGCTGCCGAGCCTGATCATCCTCGGCGTCTTCATCGTCTGGCCGATGGCCCAGGCGCTCCGGATCTCGTTCACCGACTTCAACGTCTTTCAGAGCAACTGGGTCGGGCTCGAGAACTACCGCAAGCTCCTCAACGACGAGGCGTTCCACAACGCGCTCGGCAACACGATCCTCTATGCGGGGATCACGACGCCGGTCTCGGTGGGGCTCGCGCTCGTCTTCGCGCTGCTCCTCAACCGCAAGGTGCGCGGACGCGAGTTCTTCCGCGCGGCGATCTTCCTGCCCGTGATCACGTCGCTCGCCGTGGCGGCGATCGCGTGGACCTTCCTGATCGACCCGGACATCGGGATCGTCCCGTACTGGCTCGAGCAGATCGGCATCCAAACGGGCGGCCTCGGCGAGCCCACGTGGGCGATGATCTGGGTCATCGTCGTCGGCGTCTGGAAGAACGTCGGCTTCTACACCGTGATGTACCTCGCCGGTCTGCAGGGAATTCCGCGAGAGATCTACGAGGCGGCCGAGGTCGACGGCGCGACGACGTGGACGCGCTTCCGCACAATGACGTGGCCGTTGCTCACGAACACGACGATGTTCGTGTTCGTGATCGCGCTCATCGCCGCGCTGCAGGCGTTCGACCAGATCTTCGTGATGACGCGCGGCGGGCCGTTCTTCCAGACCGAGACGCTCGTGATGATGATCTACCGCCTCGGCTTCAGCGAGTTCCAGATGGGCTACGCGGCGGCGGTCTCCTGGGTGCTCGTGCTGCTCGTCTTCGCGCTCAGCCTGCTCCAGATCCGCTACTTCAACCGCCGGCTGGTGCGGTACTAGTGGCCACGATTCCCGAAGCGGCCACCCCGCCTCGGCCTCGCCCAGATCTCGCGCTCCGGTTGCTGCGGTTGACGACCTACCTCGTCCTCGGCTTCGTCGCCTTCGTCGTACTGCTGCCGTTCATCTGGACGCTGTTGACGTCGTTCAAGCTCGAGACCGACATCGTCCAGTACCCACCCGAGCTCTTCCCGCGCAGCCTGACGCTCGAGCACTACTCGGACATCTGGCACAGGATTCCCTACGCGCGCCTGCTCCTGAACACGCTCATCTTCGCCGGCGGGGTCACGATCGTCTCGCTCATCTTCGACTCGCTGACGGCGTACGCGCTGGCGCGGCTCGAGTTCCCCGGCCGCGATGTCCTGTTCCTCGCGATCCTCGTGACGATGATGCTCCCCTTCCAGGTGACGCTGATCCCGCTCTTCTCCCTGCTGACGCAGCTCGACTGGATCAACACGCACCAAGGGCTGATCGTCCCGCGCGCGACGAACGCCTTCGGGATCTTCTTCCTCCGGCAGTTCTTCATCTCGATCCCGCGCGACCTCGAGGATGCCGCCCGCGTCGACGGCGCCTCCGAGTTCCGGATCTACCGCCAGATCGTGATGCCGCTCGCGCTCCCGGCCCTGCTCACGCTCGGGTTGTTCCACTTCATGTACAACTGGAACGACCTGCTCTGGCCGCTGATCGTCACGACGGACACGTCGATGCAGACGCTGCCGGCCGGCCTCGCGCTCTTCATGGGCGAGCACGTCGTCGAGTACGGGCTGCTGATGGCCGGCTCGATCCTGGCGCTGCTGCCGATGATCGTGATGTTCCTGCTCGTGCAGCGGAAGTTCGTCGAGGGCATCGCAACCACCGGAATAAAGTAGGAGGAGTTCGATTTGGCAAACCAGTTCGCCGACGGCCGCTTTCGCTTCGCGGTCGGGATCGAGGACACCTTCGTCCCGCAAACGGCGGTCGGCCGCCGCGCGCTCGACGAGTACGAGCTGACACAGCACTACGAGATGTGGTCGACCGATCTCGAGCTCGCCCGCGCGAGCGGCGCGACAGCGATGCGCTACGGCATCCCGTGGTATCTCGTCAACCCCCAGCGCGGGCGCTTCGCATGGAGCTGGCTCGACCGCGTCGTCGACAAGCTCGACGAGCTCGAGCTCGAGACGATCGTCGACCTCATGCACTACGGCACGCCGCTCTGGCTCGACAACCAGTTCCTGAACGCGTCCTACGCCGACGTCGTCGCCGAGTACGCGGCCGCGGTCGCCGACCGATACCGCGGACGGCTGACCGCGTTCACGCCCCTGAACGAGCCGCTCATCAATGCGATCTTCTGCGGCGAGGAGGCCCGCTGGCCGCCGTACCTCAGCGGCGCCGACGGCTTCGTCAAGCTGGTCCGCGCACTCGTCCGGGGAATCGTCGCGACGCAGGCCGCGATCGACGCCGTTACCGGCGGGGAGTCGACCTTCGTCCACGTCGAGGCGACGCAACGATTCACTCTCCCGAGCGAGCCTGCGTCCGAAGAGCTCGTGCTGCTCCGCAACCGTGTTTTTCTGATCGAGGACTTGCTGACGGGGCGCGTCGACGACGACCACGAGCTGAGCGGCTTTCTGCGCGCGAACGGATTCGGCGACGACGACCTCGCGTGGTGCCGCGACAACACCGCGAACCCGGACGTCATGGGCGTCAACTATTACCCGCACCTGACGACGGTCGAGGTCACGAACGGCGCCCGCTCCGCCTGGCCCCGGATCGATGGCGGCACTGAAGGGCTCGCGGAGGTCATGCGTGCGTTCGCGGCGCGGTACGGCGCCCCTGTCTTTCTCACCGAGACGAGCCAGACCGGGTCCGTCGCCGATCGGGTCGCCTGGCTCGACGCCTCCGTGGAGACGCTGTTCCGCCTCCGCGACGACGGCATCGACGTCGTCGGCTACACCTGGTGGCCCCTGTTCGATCTCGTCGACTGGGACTACCGCGAAGGGATCAAGCCGGCGGACAAGTACCTCGTCCAGATGGGCATATACGACCTCCACCGCGACGAGATCGGCCGGCTCGAGCGCAGGCACACGCCCGTCGTCGATCGGTTCCGGTTCCACGCCGAGGCAGCCGTCGCAGTTTCATGACTCCGCGTGCGGCGGAGCTCCGCTACGACACCCTGACCGGCGAGTGGGGTCGTCTCGGCCCGGGACGGCCCGGGACGGCTGGGTCGCGTACGTGCCGTACGCGTCGGCATGTCCGTAGGGCCTCCTCATCGTCCCGGACGAGCATGTCTCCGGCGTGCCGGAGCTGGACGACGCGGCCCGCGACGGCCTCGCCGCGATCCTCGGTGACGTGCTCGGCCGTTACGATCGCCGCTTCGAACGGCCGTTCCCATACATGCTCTGTGCACCCCGGCGCTCACCTACACGTGCACCTCGCGCCGCCGCTCCGCGCGCGAGCGACCATGCGCTGGGTCGCCGCCGGTGAGCTCGGCAGCGGCACGCTCACCAACCCGATCGAGCCCGAGCGCGCTACGCGCGCCAGGCCGTGTGAAGCTGATCGGCGACCACACCGCTACAACGACGGCTTCGTCCTGCCGCTCGCGATCGACCTCGAGTGCGTCGTGCGCGCGGAACCCGCAAGGCGGGTGCGAATTGCCCTCGCTCCAGCGTCTTTACGAGAGTGCTTTCTGTTGTAGGGTCGCCGCATCGTCGACTCTATTCCCGGATCGCGGGAGATCGGAGGAAGTCAGGGAGTGGCCGAAGACCAGCGCGATGCCCGGATATTCGGAGTGCTGTTCATCATCACGTTCATCACGTCGATTTCGGCGCTCGCTCTCTTCCAATCGGTTCTCGACGATCCGGCCGGTTACGTCGCTGGTGGCGGGAAGGACAACCAGATCTACCTGGGCACTTCTTGGACTTTCTTCTCGTCATCGCGAACGTCGGAACGGCCGTCGTCCTCTACCGGGTCGCCAGGCGGCAGAACGAGACCCTCGCCATCGGCTACGTCGCTGCTCGGATCATCGAGTGCGTCTTCATCGCGGCCGGGATCATCTTTGTGCTCGGGGTCGTGAGCCTGCGCCAGGACTCTCCTGACGCGGCCGACCTCGCGGTCTCGCTCGCGCAGCTCAAGGACTGGACGTTCCTGTTTGGCCCCGGACTCGTCGTTCCCTTCGGGAACGGGCTGATCCTCGGCTACCTGATGTACAGGTCCGGCCTCGTCCCGCGCCGCATGGCCTGGCTCGGACTGATCGGGGGGCCACTCCTCCTGATTGGGAACATAGGCGTGCTCTTCGACGCCTGGGACTCAAGTGGCCTGGTGAACGTCCTGGTAATTCCCGAGTTCATCTGGGAGGCGTTCCTTGGCATCTACTGCGCCGTCTGGGGGTTCAGGAAGGACTCTCCAATCCTTCGCCCAGCCTGGCGCGGTGATGCAGCCGCCTGACACTCTTCCACCGTCGTGGCAGCGTCTTCTCGCCCTGTCCGGCGTCGTGTTTGCGGTGCTCTTTCTCGTCGGGTGGTTCGCGAGCGGCGGCGACGCGCCCGACTACGCGGCGGCAGACCAGGAGTGGACGGAGTGGGCGGATGACAACCGGTGGAAGAGTCGTATCGGCGCTTTCGCGATGCTGCTCGCAGGCTTCGTGTTCCTCCACTTCGCAGGGACGATTCGGAGTGTGCTGGGAAGTGCGGAGACCACGGTTCGCGGCTCTCCACAACTCGCACGGGGCGCGTTCGCGGGTGCCGTGACCGGCATCGCGGGAATGGTGACGGCGATCGTCATGATCGCCGCTGCGACTTCCGAGGGTGCCGACGCCGACCCCGTGGTGAGTAGAGCGGTGACAACCGCCTCGGCCGGGCCTTTCCTCGTCTCCGCAATGGGGTTTGCCGCGTTACTGATGACTGCTGGACTGCTGACACTGCGGAGCGGAGTTCTCGCGCGCTGGGTTGGCGTGGTCGCGCTACTCGGCGCGATTTCATTCCTGATCACGTTCCTCACGCTGATCGCGCGAACAGGCGAAGACAGCGTGTTCGGCTTCGGCTTCTTTTCCCGGCGTCCTGGCGCTCGTGATCTGGTCGATCGCCACGAGCATCGCGAACTACCGTGCGGTTGCGACTCGCGACCCGGTCGCGAACGAGGCCGGCACCTAAGACTCGTCGCTCCAATCGGCGAGGTTCGTGGGTCTGCAAACTGCGATGCTGCAATCCCTCCTAGCCGCCGGCTCGGTTTGGTGGGACTCCTCCGCGGAGGGGAGAGGGGAATACGACGTCGCAGGGTCACGACGCGTCGTTGTCCGCGCTGTTTCGCGCAGGTCCGCGTGCGATCGTCGCACCGGATCGGGCTGCGCGAACGAGTCACCGATCGCTCGGGCAGTGACGGCCGCGAAGTCCTTGTCCTCGAGAAGCGCCATGTGGGTCGCTCCATTCGCTGTTTGGTGCAGGCTGTTGGCTGGGAGCTCAGCGAGCTCCGAGAGTCCTCAAGTCGTGCGAGTATGAATAGATCGTCATGCTATCCTGCCCCGACATGGGTCATGGCGTTCAGGGTCGAAAAAGCCCCGCTTCGGTTGACCGCGAGATCGCCCGCCAAGTCGCGGAGACGATGCAGGCCCTGGCGACCCCGAGCCGCGTCCGCATCCTCGCGCGGCTGAAAGAGTCTCCATGCTCGGTCGGTGTACTGGCCAAAGCCGTCGGCATGGAGCAATCGGCGGTCTCGCATCAACTGCGGCTGCTGCGTCATCTCGAGCTCGTCGTCGGCGAGCGCTCCGGACGTCGCACGATCTACGCGCTGCACGACAGCCACGTCGGCGTCCTGCTCGAAGAGGCGATCTACCACGTCGAGCACATCCGGCTCGGCTTCCCGGATCCCGTCGGTGCGACACGAGCGGGCTCCCGATGAGCGGCGGGCACGACCACAGCCACGACGTCGCCGGTGGGCATGGACATTCGCACGGGCTCGTCGACCCGTCGATCGTTCGCTCCCGCGAGGGGGTGAAGGCCGTCTCGATCAGCCTCGTCGTTCTCCTCGCCACCACCCTGATCCAGATCGGTGTCTTCCTCTCCACGAACAGCGTTGCGCTGCTCGCCGATCTGATCCACAACTTCGGCGACGCCCTGACCGCCCTGCCACTCGGGGTCGCCTTCTTCCTGCGCAGCGCCCGTGGCGAGAAGGCTGCCGGCTACTTCGTCGTCGCGGCGATCTTCGTCAGCGCCTGCGTCGCGCTCTGGCAGACGATCGAGCGGCTGATCGACCCGCAGCCGCTCTCCCACCTCGGCGCCCTGGCCGCTGCGGGAGCGGTCGGATTCATCGGCAACGAGATCGCCGCCCTGATCCGCCTCCGCGCCGGCAAGCGCCTCGACAGTCCCGCGCTCGTCGCCGACGGCTACCACGCACGCACGGACGGACTCGTCTCGCTTGGAGTCGTCGGCAGCGCGATCATCGTCGCGCTCGGCTTCGAGCTCGGCGATCCCCTGATCGGCCTCGCGATCACCCTGATCATCCTCCGCATCACCTGGCAGTCCTGGCAGACGATCGGCGCTTCATCAGTGCGCTAGCACCTGCGGCTATCTCAGGCTCTCTCCGGCCGGACTGAGGTTCGTGGCACAAACGCCCAGAGCGCTGTTCGTGAGGATATCGCCCATTTGCAGCGGTTTCGCGCCCAGATCGGTCTGGCACCAATCACATGACGTTTGGGCCACGAAGCGAAAATGTGCGTCTAAACGGACAACATGAATGGCCTATTTACAGGCACTTTAAGAGGCGGGAGCGACGGGACTCGAACCCGCGACCTCCGGCGTGACAGACCGGATCGGCTGGTACTCGGGCAAGCCCGAATCATCTGCTAAGAGCCTATCCCGCTTGGACCTCGGTGGTTGCCATCCGCCAGGTGATCAGT
>JANDLU010000075.1 GCA_024330215.1 Candidatus Gaiellasilicea maunaloa | reverse complement strand
CGCCGCCGTTCCCCTGTCTCTAAGCAGTCGCCGACTTCGGCCGGCGGCCGCGGCGCGCGACCTGGCGGCCGCCCATCTTCTCGGCCTCGGCGTCGGTCACGTCGAGCTCGCGCACGCCCTTGCGCGCGTCGTGAAAGGTGATGCGGATCGTCGCACCCTTGCCGTCGGCGATCTCCGAGCCGGACATGTCGGACACGAGAACGGTCTTGCGAGCCACAGCGGTTCCTCCTTGGATTCCGAAAAGACGATCGCAACGATACAGAAAACGAGGCTCGAAATCACGCAGCCTGTCGACTACGTCGTATTCGCCACGATCGCACGAGGCTGAGCAGCGCCTGCTCCTCCGGGTCGAGATCGATATCCCGCGCCTTGACGATCCGCAAATGTCGGGGGCGAAAGTCATCAATCGTGCGTCCGTCGAGATACTGCTCCACGACCGCGGGGCTGACGTACGACGAGCGCGCCACCGCTGCGGTATTCCCGAGTCGCTCGCCGACCGCCCGCATCACCGCGGCGAGAACCCGTTTCTCTCCCTTCGCGTCGTCGACGGGCCCGTGCTCGGCGAGCGCGATCGCGGCGGTCAGCGTCCCGCCCCACGTCCGGAAGTCCTTGGCAGTGAAGTCCTCGCCCATGAACTCGCGGATGTAGTCGTTCAGGACCTGACCGGTGAGGTTGCAACGCTCACCGGGCTCGCCGTAACGGAAGAGCCGCGCACCGCCCGGCTGGTCGAGCAGCTCGCGGATCGCGGTCGCGAGCTCCTCGTCCACGAGCGTCGTGCGCACGAGCAGCTTGTGCTTCGCGCGGAACTTGAAGGCGACCCGCTTGCCGCGAACCGAGACGTGGCTCTTGAAGAGCGTCGTCACGCCGTAGGTCCGCGAGCTCTTCGCGTATCGATCGGAGCCGACCCGGAACCACCCCAGGTTGATCAGCCGGACCGCAATCGCGCAGACGCGCTCGCGCTCGTACGGCTCGAGCAGCATGTGCTCCGCCATCGTCGCGCGCAAGTCGGGAAGCCGCTCGGCGAAGCGGACGAGCTTGTCGAACTTGGCCTGCTCCTGCTGCGCGCGGAACTCCGGGTGATAGAGGTACTGGCGGCGTCCGGCCACGTCGAGCCCGGTCGCCTGCAGCTTCGCGCCGCCGCGCGGCGAGATCCAGACGTCACGCCAGGCCGGCGGGATCACGAGCTGGTCGATCCGCTCGAGCTTCGTTGGATCGTCGATCCGATTCCCGCGCGCGTCGAGGTAGCGGAAACGCCGCTGACCTCCGGCACGTTGCCATCCTCCTTTGCGCGCCATCGGCGGCATCTTCCCAGAAAGCCGTCAGTAGAATCCGCCGCCGATGGACGCGCGGAAGATCGTGGTGCTCGAGGGCGACGAGACCGGGCAGGAGCTGCTCGAGCAGTCGCTGCGCGTTCTCGCCGCGGACGTGATCGGGTTCGAGCTCGAGCTCCCGCGGTACGACCTCTCGCTGGCGGGACGTCGCGAGACGCAGAACGGCGTCGTCCTGGCAGCGGCGGCGGCGATCCGCGAGTCGGGGCTCGGGCTCAAGGCCGCGACCGTGACCCCCGAGGCGCGCGGCGACGTCGGTTCTCCGAATCGCCTCCTGCGCGAGCAGATCGGCGGCCAGGTGATCGTCCGGACGGGCCGGCGAATCCCCGGCATCGTCCCCGTCGGGGGAGCTCACGCCCCGATCTCGGTCGTCCGGATGGCGGTCGGCGATGCCTACGGCGCGGAGGAGTGGCGCGAAGGCGACGGCGAGGACGAGGTTGCGTTCCGGACCGAGCGGATCGAGCGGCGGATCTGCCGCTCGGTGGCCGAGTTCGCCTTCCGCCAAGCGGAGCGGATGGGCGCCAAGGTCTTCGGCGGGCCGAAGTACACCGTCAGCCCGACGTACGAAGGCATGCTCAAGGAGGAGATGGACGCGGCCGCGTCGCGACATCCCGACGTGCCCTACGAGCCGCAGCTGATCGACGCGACCTTCGCGCTCCTGCTCAAGAACACCGGTGCCCCACTCGTGATTCCGGCTCTGAACCGCGACGGCGACATCCTCTCCGATCTCGTGCTGCCGCTGTTCGGCTCGATCGCAGGCTCGGAGTCGCTCCTCGTCGCTTTCGACGAGAACTACGTCCCGAAGGCGTTGCTGGCCGAGGCGGCGCACGGCACCGCGCCGGCACTCTTCGGCAAGGACGTGGCGAACCCGATGGCGATGATCCTCGCGGGTGCCGCGCTCCTCTCCCACGCCGACGAGCCGGCCCAGCGGGCCGGCCGGGCGATTCGCGAGGCGTGCCTCGAGAGCGTCTCGGAGGGTGTTCGGACCGCGGATCTCGCCGGGCACGCGAGCTCCAGCGAGTTCACCGACGAGGTGATTCGACGGACGCGCTCGAAGCTGGACCATGTATCGATGGATCGATACATGGTCTAGAAAGAGCCGGGGGGCGACCTCTATGCCTTTCCGCTCGGAGGTTCGAGGGCGTGCGACTCGTCGGCTGGATTCGCTCTCGCAGCGGCCGGCGCCGTAGAGTTCCGCTCGGTGCGGATCGCGGTTCCCAGAGAGTCGGCTGCCGGCGAGCGACGCGTGGCCCTCGTTCCCGACGCGGTCGCGCGGCTCGAAGGGGCCGGATTCGACGTCGCCGTCGAGCGAGGGGCGGGCTTCGAAGCAGGCTTCGCGGACGACGCGTACACCGAGGCGCGTGCGTCGGTCGTCTCCGGCGAAGCGCTCTACCGCGACGCCGCGGCCGTTGTGCGCGTGGCTCCGCCGAGCGCCGAGGAGGTCGACGCGCTCGCTCCAGGCACGATCCTGATCGGCTTCCTCGATCCACTTGGCGATCCGGCGCGAATCGAGCGCCTGACCGCGAGGGGGATCGATGCGTTCGCGATGGAGTCGGTGCCGAGGATCACGCGTGCCCAGTCGATGGACGCGCTCTCCTCGCAGAGCACGGTCGCCGGCTACAAGGCCGTGATCCTCGCTGCCGACCGGCTCCCACGGCTGTTTCCGCTGCTGATGACCGCGGCCGGAACCGTGGCGCCGGCGAAGGTGCTCGTGCTCGGCGCCGGCGTCGCCGGCCTCCAGGCGATCGCGACCGCTCGCCGGCTCGGCGCGGTCGTCTCGGCGTTCGACACGCGGCCGGTGGTGCAGGAGCAGGTCGAGAGCCTCGGCGCGACCTTCCTCGATCTCGGGGTGCGGGGAGTGGAGACGGAAGGTGGCTATGCCGTGGAGCTGAGCGCCGAGCAGCAGTCGCAGCAGCAATCCGCGCTCGAGGATCGGATCGTCGACGTGGACGTGGTGGTGACGACCGCGCTCATCCCCGGGCGCCCCGCGCCGCTCCTGATCCCGGCGTCGGCGGTCGAGCGGATGCGTCACGGCTCGGTGATCGTCGATCTCGCCGCCGAGACGGGCGGAAACTGCGAGCTGACCGAGCCCGGCTCCGAGATCGTCCGCTGCGGCGTCACGATCGTCGGCCTCACCAACCTGGCGGCGACCATGCCCTACCACGCGAGCCAGCTCTACGCGCGCAACGTTTCGGCGCTCCTGCAGCATCTGGCGCCGAACGGTGAGCTCGCGCTCGATCTCGCCGACGAGATCACCGCAGGGACTCGCGTGACGCGAAGCGGGGTCGCAGCCTAATGCGTTTGTCAAGCGGCTTTGGTGTAGTCGGCGCGATCGGGCTGGCGGATGCAGAGGATTGGGTGGAGGACGTCGACGCAGGGGCGAGGGAGGCGGCGTGAGTCACAACGCGACCCTCGTGATCGAGCTGACGATCCTCGTGCTCGCGGTCTTCCTCGGCTTCGAGGTGATCTCGAAGGTGCCGACGTTGCTGCACACGCCGCTGATGTCCGGCACGAACGCGATCCACGGGATCGTGATCGTCGGGGCGATGCTCGTCGCCGGGATGGACGAGGCGGACGGGCTGACGCGGGTCGTCGGGTTCGTCGCCGTCGTACTCGCCTCGGCGAACGTCGTCGGCGGCTTCGTCGTCACCGACCGGATGCTCGAGATGTTCAAGAAGCGGGAGCCGCGTGAACGAAACCCTGACTGAGCTCCTCTATCTCGTCTCGATCGTCAGCTTCATCCTTGCGCTCCGCTTCCTCTCCTCCCCGGCCCGAGCGCGCCTCGGGAACCAGATCGGGGCGGCCGGGATGCTGCTCGCGATCGTCGTCACGTTCGCTCAGACCGAGGTCGTCGGCTATGGCTTGATCGCGGTCGGAATGGTGCTCGGCGGCCTGCTCGGGGTGGTCGGTGCGCGGCGCGTGAAGATGACCGCGATGCCGCAGATGGTCGCGCTCTTCAACGGCGTCGGCGGCGGCGCGGCGGCGCTCGTCTCGCTCGCGGAGTTCCACAACCGCGCGTCTGGCGAAGGCCGCCTGCCGACGGACGTGGGAATCGCGATCGGGCTTTCGGCGCTGATCGGCGCGATCTCGTTCTCGGGCTCGCTCGTTGCCTTCGCGAAGCTGCAGGAGCTGATCCAGGGTCGGCCGATCACCTATGCCGGGCAGCAGCTCGTGAACGCGCTCGTCCTCGTGGGCGCGGTCGGCTGCGGAGTCGCGATCGTCGCGGGAGCGGAGAGCGAGTGGTTGCTCGTCGCCCTGATCGCCGGCGCGCTCGCCTTCGGCACGCTCTTCGTGCTCCCGATCGGCGGCGCGGACATGCCCGTCGTGATCTCGCTCCTGAACGCCTTCACGGGGCTCGCGGCGGCGGCGACCGGCTTCGAGCTCGAGAACAACGTCCTGATCGTCAGCGGCGCACTCGTCGGCGCGTCCGGCACGCTGCTCACATTGCTGATGGGGAAGGCGATGAACCGGACGATCGGCAACGTCCTCTTCGGCGCGTTCGGGAAGGTGGTCGCGGGCTCGGCGGCGACGGCAGTGAGCGACGACGGGCGGACGGTGCGGGCGACAACCGCCGACGACGTCGCGATCATGCTCACGTATGCCCGCCGGGTCGTCGTCGTTCCGGGCTACGGGCTCGCCGTGGCTCAAGCCCAGCACGACGTCCGGCAGCTCGCAGACCTGCTCGAGGCGCGAGGAGTGGACGTCCGCTACGCGATCCATCCCGTTGCCGGTCGCATGCCGGGGCACATGAACGTGCTCCTCGCCGAAGCGAACGTGCCCTACACCCAACTGCAGGAGATGGAGGAGATCAATCCGGAGTTCGCGCGCACGGACGTCGCACTCGTGATCGGCGCAAACGACGTTACCAACCCGGCCGCTCGCGACACGCCGACGAGCCCGATCTTCGGGATGCCGATCCTCGACGTCGATCGCGCCGCCGCGGTCGTCGTTCTCAAACGGGGGATGAGTACGGGCTTCGCCGGGATCGACAATGCGCTCTACCTCGATGCCAAGACGCAGATGCTGTTCGGCGACGCCAAGGATTCGGTGCTCCAGCTCGCAGCAGCGGTGAAGGCGCTCTAGACTCAGCGTCCTTCGCCGGCATGCCGCAGTTGGTGGTGGGACGAAGGCCCGCCACCAACCCCCCACCCTCTTGGGTGGGGCTATCTTCGCACCGGCACAGGCACGAATGTGCAACGGATTCGTGCCAATTGTGCAACTACCCTTCCCCCTGTGGTGCCGTTCTTCAGCGCGCGCGACGTTGCGGCGGCGGTACCGCCCGAGGTGGCGTACACGGCTGTTCGAGATGCGTTCGTCGCCCATACGCGGGGCGAGTGGACGATGCAACCGAAGCTCTACGTCACCAACTACCCGGCCGGCGACTTCCGGGCGATGCCGGCACTGGGAGCCGGGCACGCGCTGCTCAAGTGGGTCACATCGTTTCCCGGGAACCCTGCGCTCGGACTCCCTACGGTAACGGGTCTCGTGGTGCTATCGAACGCCGACACCGGGATGGTCGAGGCGATCCTCGATGCGGGGTCGGTGACCGCACTACGGACGGGCGCAGCAGCGGTGATCGCCGCCGACGTGCTCGGCCGGCCGGACGCGAAGACCGCCGCGGTGATCGGGGCCGGCGTCAACGGGAAGGCGGCTGCGCAGACGTTCGTCTCGCGCGGCCGCTCGGTCTCGATCTGGGATCGCGATCGGGCTCGCGCCGCGGCCGTGGCCGCGGAGCTTGGCGCCGAGGTGGCCGCCGGCCACGAGGAGGCGCTGGCCGCCGACCTCCTCGTCACCGTCACGCCGGGCCGGGAGATCCTGCTCCGAGAAAGCTCGCTGAGTTCGGGCCAGCACGTCAGTCTCATGGGCGCGGACGGCCCCGGCAAGGCCGAGATCGCGATCGCGGAGATCGCCCGCGCGCATGTCTTCTGCGACGAGTGGGAGCAGGCGAGCCACGGCGGCGAGCTCGCGGCAGCCGTCGCAGCGGGGGCGATCGACCGGGAGGACGTGACTCAGCTCGGGGCGGTTCTCCTCGGCGAGGCACCAGGCCGGCGAGCGCGGGACGACATCACCCTGTTCGACTCGACCGGCCTCGCGATTCAGGACCTGGCGATCGCGATCGCTGCCTCTGCGCGCGCAGACGAGCTCGACCTCGTTCGGATCGATCTCTAGGCGGGCTTGGCAAGGATCCGGGCCGGGTCGAAGAGCTCGAGCTCGGATGGTGCTGCGCCCACGATCGCGGTCGCGACGAGCTGGCCGCAGACGAACCCGAGCACGTTACCGTGGCCCGAGTAGCCGGCCGCGACCCAGAGCCCCTCCCGTCCGGGTACCGGGCCCGCGAGAGGGCGGCCGTCGGGGCTCGAGCCGAAGATGCCAGCCCAGCGGTGGCTGATCGCCGGGAGCCGGCCGACGAGCTCGACGATGCATGCTTCGAGCCGTTTCTGGATCAACGGAGTCAGCGCCTCTTCGCCGGTGTTCTCTGTTGCGTCTGAGTCCCGGCGGCCGCCGACGACGAGCCGGCGATCTGGAGTCTGCTGCCAGTAGTCGGAGCCGTGGCGGGCGTAGTGTGGAAGCGGGAACAGCAGCTTCGCGAGCGGCTCCGTAACGACGACCTGATTGCGGATCGGGCGGATGACGGCGTCCAGCTCTGGGACGAGCCCGTTCGTGTAGCCGTCGGTCGCAATCACGACGGTCGCGGCGCCTAGCTTCGTCAGGCTCTCGACCTGAGAGCCCTCGAGCAGCTCCGCCCCAGCATCGACTGCGTGCTGGGCGAGCCGTCGCACCCAGCGAGCCGGGTGGATCGCGGCGTCCGGAACGTGTCGGATACCCCCGGCAAACCTTTCGAGCTGTGGCGCCAGGTCGTCGAGCCACTCGACTGCGAAATCGTCTTGGTCGAGGGCCTGGAACTCCGATTCGAGCTCCGCGCGCTCGGATGCGTCGGCGGCGAGCCGGAGGCTGCCGGTCTGACGGAAGGTGTCGCCAGCGAGCGCCCGGATCGATTGGAGCCCGCGCTCGGTCAGGGTCCAGAGAGCCTTCGCGCGGTCCGGCCCGAGCGTCGTGCGCGCCTCGTCGTACGGCATCGCACCTCCGCGCAGGGCGAAGCCGCCGTTCCGCCCGCTGGCGCCGCCGGCGATCGTCCGGGCTTCATGCAGGCGCACGCGCACCCCCGTCTGGGCGAGGGCGAGCGCGCACGAGCAGCCCGTGACGCCGCCGCCGACGATCTCGACCTCCGGCACACCGTGGAGTCGCCGCGAGCGCAGAGGTGCGGCGGGCTCCGCAAGCCAGTAGGAATCGGCCATCCGGCGATGCTAACCGGACGCACGAACGATCCCTTCCTCGACGATGACCGCGCCTGCGAGCTCGAGCTCGGTCAGGACGCCCGCCAGCTCGCCCGCGCCGAGCCCGGTCGCCCGTCCGAGCTCGTCGGCACTCGCTGCCGACTCCCGCACGCGCTCGAGCACCGCGGCCGCCTGGTCCCCGAGCTCGAGAACGTGCTCGTCCGCAGGCGAGAGTCCATAGCTCTCGAGCACGTCCGCGGAGCCGGTACAGGGGGTGGCGCCGAGCCGAAGCAGCGCGTTCGAGCCGTCGGACAGCGCCGAGGTGATCTCGCCCGGAACGGCGAAGACCTCCCGGCCCTCCTCGAGTGCGAGATCGGCCGTGATCAGAGCGCCGCTGCGCTCCCGTGCCTCGACGACGATCGTCGCCGCGCAGAGGCCGGCGACGATCCGATTTCGTGCTGGAAATCTCCATGGCGCCGGCTCGACACCCGGCGCGTACTCGGACACGATCAGGCCGGCCTCGGCAATCTCACGCGCAAGCGGACGATGCGCCGCTGGGTAGTCGCGATCGATCCCACAGCCGAGAACCGCGATCGTGAGCCCGCCGGCCTCGAGCGCGCCGCGATGGGCTTCGCCGTCGACGCCACGAGCCATCCCGCTGACCACGACGAGCCCGGCGGCGGCAAGCTCACGGCCGAGCCGACGAGCCACCTGCCGACCGTACGGCGAGCAAGCCCGCGCGCCCACCACCGCAACGGCGTCCTTGCTCAGCAGCTCCGTCGCCCCCGTGCCTCGCACGAAGAGTCCCGGGGGCGGATCGTGGATCGCACCAAGCAGCGTCGGAAACGAGCCATCGGAGCGAGCGAGGAACCGGTAGCCCCGAGCGGCGAGCCGCCGGTGCTCGGCTGCCGCGTCGAACGATGCCTTGAAGCGCGCGAACCGGACGCTCCGCGGCTCCGCGATCAGATGCGACTCCGTCGCGGCCGCAAATGACGCCAGGGCAAGCTCCCCACTCACGCGGCGAGCTCCTTCGGCGAGCGGTAGGCAAGCGCCTCCGCGACGTGCTCCGACTCGACCGCATCCGACTCGGCGAGCGCGGCGGCCGTGCGGGCGACCCGAGCGACGCGCGCGCGACCTCGTCCGGACAGCGGCAGCCGCTCGACCGCCCGCGTGAGCAGCTCATCCGCGGCCTTCGTGCGAAGCGGCGCCGCCTCCCGAAGGCGGACGCGCGCCGCGGCGACACGCACTCGCACCGGCTGAGATGCCTCGGACGGCCCGGCTGCGAGCTCGGCGGCCCTCGGCCGCGGCACCGTCACCACGAGATCGAAGCGATCGAGCAGGGCGCGCGAGAGCTTGTCCCGGAAAGCGGCCAGCCGCTGCGGCGAGCACGAGCACTCGGCCGCAGGATCGCCACGACCGGCGCACGGACAGAGATTCATCGTCGCCACGAGCTGGAATCGAGCCGGGAAGAGCGCCTGCCCGCTCGCCCGCGCGATCGCGATCATCCCGTCCTCGAGCGGCTGGCGCAGCGCCTCGAGCGTAGGCCGCTGGAACTCCGGTAGCTCGTCGAGGAGAAGCACGCCTCGATGTGCGAGGCTCGCCTCGCCTGGGCGCGGCCCCGGCCCGCCTCCGACGATCGCGGCTGTCGAGGAGCTGTGATGCGGAGCGCGAAACGGCGCCCGCAGGACGAGCGGTCGCTCGGGTGCGAGCAGCCCCGCGACCGAATGGATGCGGGTTACCTCGAGCGCCTCAGCCGGCGCGAGAAGCGGCAGGATCCCGGGCAGTCTGCGGCCGAGCATTGTCTTCCCCGTGCCGGGCGGCCCCGCGAGCAGAAGGTTGTGACCGCCGGCAGCCGCAAGCTCGAGCGCTCGTCGCGCCCGCTCCTGCCCGCGCACGTCCGCGAGGTCGGGCAGTTCGGGCTCTACCGTCTCGTCGGGCGACTCCACAGGCGCCGGCTGCAACTCTCCGCGCAGGTAGGCGACGGCCTCGCCGAGGTGGCGCACGGGCACCGCCTGGACGCCTGCGAGCTCGGCCTCGGCGGCGGACTCCGGCGCGCAGAGGATCAGCTCCAGCCCGAGGCTGCGCGCACCCTCGGCGACGGCGAAGGCGCCTCGCACGGGCCGGATCCGGCCGTCGAGCGCGAGCTCCCCGACCGCAGCGTGCTCGGCGAGCCGCTCGGCGGGCACCTGACGGGAGGCGGCGAGGACGGCAAGGGCGATCGAGAGGTCGAAACTCGAACCCTCCTTGCGCAGCCCCGCCGGCGCGAGGTTGACCGTGATCCGCCGATCGAGCGGCCATTCGAGGAGAGCCGACGAGATACCGCTGCGAACCCTGTGCTTCGCCTCCTGGCAGGCGCGGTCGGCCAGGCCGACGATCGCGAAGCCGGGGATCCCGCGCTCGAGGTGCGCCTCGACCTCGACGCGTCTCGGCTCGAGTCCGACGAGAGCGTGGGTGACGGCGCGCGCGAGCACGCTTCGACGCTACGCGCGAAACCGATGCGTGTTTGTGCCAGCTCTGTGCTCGAAGTGTGACGGACTACACGGCCCGACCCGCAAGAGCAGAGCGCAGCTCATCCAGCTTCACCGTGTATTCCTGGCCGACCTGCCGATAGAGATCGAGCAGCAGCTCGAATGTATCGGCGTCGTCACCGATGAAGTTCCAGAACTCGGGTCCGAGCTTGACGTCATCCTTGAAGTCGAAGTATCGGAGCGGATATGGGTGAGCATAGGCCGACGCCGTCCCGTATGGGTTATAGGGAATGCCCCACCAGACGAAAACGCGAGCGCTACGACGAATACCGAGCGCGGTGAGAAGGCGCTGCTTCATCTCGATGCACTGCCCCTTGTTCGGCTTCGCGCTCTTCATTTCGAAGTAGTGCTCGTCACCATCATGCGTCCGAATCGAGAGATCGATACGCGTCGCGCCGCTGACCTCGGCGCCGAATGAGCGCAGGAGTTGCTGACGCTCGAACGTATGATCAGGGGCGGCGGCTCCGATCTCGAGTTGAGCGATGCGCTGCGTGATGAACTCGCGGGCGAGAACGGGCAGGCTACCCGTGAGATCGTAGGCTCGGCGTGCCTCTGCGTGAGCATCGCTGGCGACGATGAACGCAATCCTCTCGTGGAGATTTCCAAGCGCAGTCGAGAAACCACGCTCGCCGAGTCCGCGAATACCGGGAACAAGCGCGTCGTGGAACGGAGCCAGGATCCCGCCCGGGGAGGAACCTTCTTGCTCGATCCGCCTTAATTCTTCGTGCTGCTTCGCAATCCAAACATCCATGAAAGCGCGAAGCAACACGCGCACCTGTTCCTGTGTTGCCGGGGCGATCAAGAAATGGGCCTACCGCCCACGACATACGAGGATGTCCTCGAAGAACTCGCCCGCGCGCCGCCCAGTCCGGCGATTGACGTGGCGAGTGATTCGATCCTCGAGAGCAAGTCCGGCGTTCTCGAGAATCTCCGGATAGAGGCTATGCGAGTCGTTGACGACGATGAGCACCCAGGCGCCCGCCGCCAGCTGCGAGCGAGTATGCGCGAAGACCTCACTCATTGCGTCAACGTATGCGCCAAGCGCGGACCTGCTTCGGCCAGAAGCCGCTGCACCGATCTCTTCGTTTCTCCGATCGACGAGCGCGAGAAGCTCATAGGCGTAACGGTGTTGCTCGTGGTAGTCGATCAGGCCGGGATATGGCGGAGACGTGATGACCCCAT
The DNA here is from genome assembly GCA_024330215.1 of Candidatus Gaiellasilicea maunaloa. Classification (GTDB taxonomy): domain Bacteria; phylum Actinomycetota; class Thermoleophilia; order Gaiellales; family Gaiellaceae; genus Gaiellasilicea; species Gaiellasilicea maunaloa. Next base: position 4,047 of record JANDLU010000075.1, on the reverse strand, counting down.
CGGGCCTGGTCGGCAGCTCCACGGTACGAGAGTCGGCATGCAGAACCGTCACCGAGCACTCCGTGCGCAGGTCAGCGAACTCGCGGATACGGCGCATCGTGTCATTTGAATAACGAGTCAGGAACTTTGCCGCCTCGTCGACGGGCCGACAGGTGCGTTTGTGCTTGTGACAGTAGTAGGGATGGGTCGTTGGTTTTCGCGGAAAATCGAGGTCGAAGTGTGTCGTGAGTCGGGCCGATCGAGCCGCACGGGAGAGAATCACGCGAGCCACATCGGCCTGAGCGGTCTCGAGCCGCTCGATGACGCTCCCAAACGCACGCAGCTCGCCGAGCGCCCGAGGTGCGAACCATTCTCTCAACCAGGCGCTCGGCTCTGGATCCATAATCGGATAGCGCCGCCGGGCTTCCTCTAGCGCTCCTCGGAGCGACAGCTCGAGTTCGCCAAGGGCGTAGCGCGAACTCTTCACGCGAGACAGAAGGCAATTGAACGCAGAGATATCGCATCCGATGGTCTCCGCCCCGAAGACATTGGCCTCGACGAGCGTCGTGCCCGATCCGACGAACGGGTCGTAGATGCAATCGCCAGGGACGAAGTAGCGCTTCAAGAAGACATCTACGAGTTGGGGAATGTACTTCCCGAGATACGGATGAAGGCCATGAACGTGCTTCGTACGCTCGAACTGAGGCAGATCGCCTTCGGACCACGACAGTTCGAGGTCGATCTCGGCATAGAGCGCTTCCTGGGTCGGAGCAGCCATCGGACGGCCACTCTATGCAGAGTCCCGGACGGCCCCGCGGGACTCTAGCTCTCGCGACCTCGGGCGTCGACGTCCCGTGACTCGTCCGGGATCTCGAGCGCGACGGCGCCGCTCCCGAGCGGTCGCCTCGGCGGACCCGTCGGGACGAGCGCAGGCTCCTCGTCGGGCGGCGTCGAGGGCGGCTCCGGCGGCGGCGCGAGCCCGAGAGCCCGCTTCAGCCGCTGCCAGAGACCGCCCTTGCGCACGCTAGTAGTGGATCCCGTTCGCCGCGTCGAGCGCGTGCAGGCGACGGATCCGCTCCTCCATCGGCGGATGCGTCGAGAAGAGCGCAGCCATCCCGACCTTGCGCAGCGGATTCGCAATATAGAGCGCCTCGGTCGCCGGGTTCACATTCATCGGCACCGCCTCCGTGCCCTTCTGGAGGGTGCCGAGCGCCTCGGCCAGCGGCCTGCCCTCGCCGAGATACTGCGCCGCGGTCGCGTCCGCGAGGTACTCGCGCTGCCGCGAGACGGCGAGCTGGAGGATCATCGCGGCCAGCGGCGCGACGATGATCGCGACGAGCGCGCCGACGATTCCGAGCGGGTTCGAGTCCTCGTCGTCGCCCCCGCCGAAGAGCATCGAGAACTGGAGGATGTTGGCGATCGCCGAGATCGCCGCTCCGATCATCGCGGCGATCGTCATCACGAGGATGTCGCGGTTGGAGATGTGGGCCAGCTCGTGCGCGAGCACGCCGCGCACCTGGTCGCGCGGCAGGTAGCGGAGCAGGCCCTCGGTGACTGCGACGACGGCCTTCTTGGGGCTTCGGCCGGTCGCGAACGCGTTCGGCTGCTCCGACGGGATCAGGTACACGCGCGGCATCGGGACGCCCGCGCGGCCCGCGAGCTCCTCGATGTCGCGGTAGAGCTCGGGCGCCTCGCTGCGGTCGACCGGACGCGCCTTGCTCGCCTTGAGCGCGAGCTTGTCCGAGAACCAGAACATGACGAGGTTGAAGAGGACCGCGATTCCCGCGAAGAGGATGATCCCGTTCGAGCCGCCGACGAGGCCCCCGAGCCCGATGAAGAGCGCGGCGAGACCGGCGATGATCACCCACGTGCGGGTCTGGGTGGCGAAGCGTGTGCGAGTGATCGACATGGGTGTTCGGAGTTCCTTTCCGGCTGAATGACGACTGATTCGGGATTCAGTCGGAAGTTTCTCCCGCCACCGGATTGCCGGTGGCCGGTGCGCCCGGGCCGAAGCCGTCCTGACGAGCGCACCCGTTCGGGGATAGTGCCTTCCGGCAGGGATATCGTAGCCATCGGGCCGGAGAGTCCGCATTGCGCGACGATTAATCCGGCGGTGCAGCAACGCCCTGGTCTAGAGCTCGACGCTGACCCGTTCGAGCCTCCTTCCCTCGATGGCCACGACCTCGAAGCGGCAATCGAGCGTTCGGCACTCGGGATGGCGGGCGAGCCAGGTTTCCGCCGCGAGCCTGACGCGGCGGCGTTTCTCCGGCGTCACCATCTCGAGCGGATGGCCATAGGCGGTGGTCGCCTTGCCCTTCACCTCGCAGAAGACGAGCCGGCGCCCGCGCCGGACGATCAGGTCGAGCTCGTGACCGCCCGCCCAGACGTTCGCTCCGAGCACGCGATAGCCGCGCAGCCGATAGTGGAGCGTGGCGCGGCTCTCGAACCGCTCGCCGACACGCCGTGTGTTCAGGCCGCGACCACCGGCAACGGCTCGTCGACGACGTAGCAGAGGGCCTGGAAGGAGCGTCGATGCTGATCGCACGGGCCGTGCGTTCGCACCGCGGCGGAATGTCCGGGAGTGATATAGCCGACGTGACGGGCGAAGCCGTAGCAAGGGTAGAGCGCATCCAGCCGGCGCATCACCCTGTCGCGAGTGACCTTCGCGACGATCGAGGCGGCGGCGATCGCGGCGCTCTTCGTGTCGCCGTCGACGACCGCCCGGTGCGCAAGCGCCGTCGGGCCGAGCCGGAAGCCGTCCACGAGACAGACCTCCGCCGGAGGCGAGAGGTCGGAGAGCACCGATCGCAGGCCCCAGAGGTTCGAGCGGTGGAGACCGTTCCGGTCGATCTCCGTCGACGGGATCACCCGCACGCTGATCCGCGCCGCACAGCCGACCACCGCGCGAAAGAGCTCCTCCCGAGCCTCGGGCGCCACCTGCTTGGAGTCGTTCAGGAGCGACAGCGGGCGGACGCGATGGTTGCGCAAGCAGTCGTAGTCGAGCAGGACTCCCGCGACGACGAGCGGTCCTGCCAACGAGCCCCGTCCGGCCTCGTCCGCACCCGCCACGAAGCGCGCGTCGAGCCTGCGGTCGAAAGAGAGAAGCCGTTGACCGCTCGTGCGCGCCATGCGGCGAGGATAGCCGCGGAGATCGGACGGTCCGTCACGACTCCGTCACGAGAGTGTGTCGACTGTCTGTCTACTCCGGCAGGGCGCAGCCGGCGTCGGGCTCGGCGAGGCGTACACTCGTGCCGTCGGTCCCCGAGTCGACGCGGAACCAGTCGCAGCCTCCTGTCGTGAGCCGGACGGAACACACGAACATGTTCGTCTCCACGATCACGAACCAGCCTGTCCGAGCGCTGTTCGTGCAATGCGACTCCGCGATCTCGTATCGCTCGGCGTCGTCGAGCGAGGTCACGTAGGCCTGTGTCTCCTCGCGTGCCGCACGTTGTTGCGCGTCCTCACCGCAGCCGGCCAGGGCGACCAGCGCCACGACGATTGCGAGCGCCCCGAGCAGGCGCATCGGTCTACTCGGCCGTCGACTCGGCAGCGGCGTCGGCGGCTGTACGAACGTCCGCCGGCTCCTGCCGCGCTGCCGCGGCGTCCCTCTTCTGCGCGCGGCCGGCACCGGCAGGTTGGCGCAGCTCACGGATCCGCGCCTTCTTGCCGATCTTGCCGCGCAGGTAGTAGAGCTTCGCCCGATTGACGTCGCCGATCGCACCGACCTCGATCGTCTCGATCTTCGGCGAGTGCAGCGGGAACGTCCGCTCGACACCCACCCCGAACGACTGCTTCCGCACGGTGAACGTCTCGCGGACGCCCGAGCCCTGCCGTTTGATCACGACCCCTTCGAAAACCTGAAGACGCGAGCGCGTCCCTTCGATCACGCGGAAATGCACGCGTACAGTGTCGCCCGCCTTGAAGAGCGGCACGTCCGGGCGCAGTTGGCGCTGCTCGATGCTCTGGATGATCGTGCTCATGAAAAGAAGCGGCCACCTCGGCCGGGGGGCGAATGGTAGCGCAACTCGGGCGCTGGAGAGCACCCGTCGAGCGCACGCTGGAGCCGTG
>JANDLU010000074.1 GCA_024330215.1 Candidatus Gaiellasilicea maunaloa | reverse complement strand
CCTCGCCGATACGTGTGCTCGCAGCGGCAGCCGCCGGCCGGCCCTGACGAGATCGCTCTCTGCTCAGACGGGCTCGGCCTCCCGAGTTTTCCAGCCGGCATCCGCGGAGACGCCACGCGTGGTGAAGTCGATCTCTCCGCCGCTGCAGGAACGCCTACGCGCTGCCCTGGACCTGTGGATCGGAGTCTTCGACCGGCATCGGATCCTGACGAACGCGAGCGCGATCTCCTTCCAAGCCTTGAAGTCCCTCGTGCCGCTCGCCCTCTTCGGAATCGCGCTGCCCGGCGTCCTCGGGCTCTCGAACGTCTGGGACGATCAGCTCAAGCAAGTCGTCGCACGCAACTTCACCTCCACGGCGTTCGTCGCGATCGACACCGCCGTCGAGAAGATCATGATGGAGGGAAACCCGGTGTTGCCGAGCTTCGCCGGGGCCTTGCTGGTCTGGTACGTCGCCGGGCTGGTGCGCGCCTGCATGGGCGGGATGAACTCGATCTACGAGGCCGACGAGGAGCGGACGCTGCTGCGCCGCTGGAGCCTCTCGTTCGCCCTCGCTCTTTCCGTGGCCACTGCGTTCGTGCTCTCGGTTCTCGCGATCACGGTCGGCCCGCGGCTCGATCGCAGCGGCGCAGGTCATGTGCTCTTGCTCATCGTCCGCTGGCCGTTCGCCGTCATCGTGCTCGGGCTCGCGGTCGGCCTGCTCGTCCGCTACGGCCCGGCGGAGCGCCGACAGGCGCGGTGGGCGAGCGTCGGCGCGGTCGTCGTCGTGGCGGCGTGGATCGTCCAGTCGCTGCTCTTCGCCTGGTACGTCCGCACGTTCGCGGACTTCACATCCGCGAGCGGGACCCTCACCGTCTTCCTCATCCTCGCGGCCTACCTCTACACGGCCTCGATCATCTTCCTCGTCGGAACCGAGATCGACGAGCTTCTTCGCAAGGACGCGAGCGCGGGCGAGAAAGGGATCCTCGGCGTGCTGCTCCGCGGGCTGAGCAGGTAACGCAAGATCGGATCCTCAGCGGCGATCGCACCGATTCACGATTCGGCGCCCTCGGATCGGAATTCCGCGCCCGGCGCGAAAGCCGCCGCAGGGTCGACCAGGAACCACGAGAGGAACTCCGCATCCGCGTCGGAGCGATTGCGCTTCTGCACGGGCGTTCCGGGCGGAATCCCCTCCAGGCCGCCCGGGCCCAGCTCGACGGTGCCGATCAGCGCGTTCTGGTAGAGAATCCGGCCCGCGACCTGGTAGATCAGCTCGGGACCAGGGTGCGTGTGCACGCTCGTCTCGCCTCCGGGCGGGATCCGGACGAGCAGGAACGAGGCGCGCGCCCGTTTGGGAATGCCTTCGAGTGGCTCGCTGCGGAAGATCCGGCGTGCGCCCGGAGTCGCCGGAGCTCCGGCTGCCGCGAGCCGGATCTCCCAGAGGGTCGTGCCGGCCGACCCCGCGCCTGTCGACGCCGCGGGCTGGTGCCGGTGCCGCGTCCGTGCGGGAACGACCGCTCCCCGGCCGGGCTCGAGGGTTCGCCGCTCGCCCTCGATGCCGAGCATGTGCGTCCCTGCACGCGCGTAGGCGAACGCGAACTCGTGCACATGCTCCAGCGTCTCGCCCGGATCGAGCCGGAACTCCTCGGCCATCCAGACGAGCGGGCCCGATTCTGCTGGCTCGAGCTCCGTCGCCGCGAGCTCGACAACGTCCGCGCTCCCGCCCAGCCCACCGCCGCCGTCGCCGCCGCAGCCCGCGATCGCGACCACCAGCACGGCGAGCGCGGGCGCCACGCGAAGCACCGACCTCGGAGCTACCACGCGCATCCTCGATCGCTGCGACGGGAGGCGTGTGAAGATTCGCGCACGAGATGGCAACGATCCTCGTCACCGGCGGCTGCGGCTTCGTCGGCTCGCACGTCGTCGACGAGCTCGTCGCAGGCGGGGCCGGCGTTCGCGTCCTCGACCTCCTCCATCCGCTCTCGCACGAGCGCGCACCCGAGTACCTGAACCCGGCGGTCGAGTACGTGTTCGGCGACGTCCGGGACCCCGAGCTCGTCGCGCAGTGCGTCGACGGCGTCGAATCCGTCAGCCACCAGGCCGCGATGGTCGGTCTCGGCAGCGACTTCGGCGACGTCGTCGACTACGTCGGCCACAACGATCTCGGCACGGCGACGCTGCTGCGCGAGCTGGCGCGGCGGCCCGCGCCGGCGCGGCTCGTGCTCGCGAGCAGCATGGTCGTCTACGGCGAAGGGCGCTATCGCTGCGAGGAGCACGGCCTCGTCCGGCCGGCTCAGCGGGAACGGGAGCGGCTGGACGCGGGCGCGTTCGAGCCGCCGTGCCACCTTTGCGGCCGCTCGCTGGCGCCCGAAGCCGTCCCCGAGGACGCACGGATCGACCCGCGCAACGTCTACGCGGCGACGAAGGCGCAGCAGGAGCAGCTCTGCTCGGCGTTCGCGCGCGAGACGGGGGCGGCGGTGACCGCGCTCCGCTACCACAACGTCTACGGTCCGCGGATGCCGCGCGATACGCCCTACGCCGGCGTCGCGAGCATCTTCCGGAGCGCACTCGAGGCCGGGCGGGCGCCGCAAGTCTTCGAGGACGGCCGACAGCTCCGCGACTTCGTCCACGTCCGCGACGTCGCCGCGGCCAACGTCCTCGCGCTCGGCTCGTCGGCGCCGGGCAGCTTCAACGTGGCGAGCGGCGAGCCGCAGACGGTCGGCGCGCTCGCGAGCGAGCTCTCGGCGGCGTTCGGCGGCGAGCAACCGGAGATCACCGGCGACTATCGCCTCGGCGACGTCCGTCACGTCTTCGCCTCGACCGAGCGGGCCGCGGTCGAGCTCGGCTTTCGCGCGAAGGTCTCGTTCGCCGAGGGTATCCGCGAGTTCGCGACCGCGCCGCTGCGCTGAACGAGCCAGGAGCGGGCCTTCCAGGCCGCCGCGCCAACGAGAGCAAGGGTGCAGCCGCCATAGACGACATGCCTCGGCCAGTCCGGGTGCGCGGCGACGCTGATGTGCAGGTAGAGGAACGGCGCCAGCAGCGCGATCGCAGCTCCCGGCAGCAGCACCGCGCCTCGGGCGAGCGGCACGAGCGCGACGGCGAGGAGCGCGTACCAGGGATAGGTCGGCGAGGTCAACACCCAGACCGTCGTGAAGAGGAGGAGCGCGCGCTCGGCGAGAGCCCCGGCCGACCCCGGCGGGCGCAGCAGGAACGAGACGGCGACTCCGAGCAGCAGCGCAGCCGCCGCGGCGACGTAGAGCGCGATGACCGCAGCGGAGGGATCGCCGTCGACGAGCCCGAGCAGGTAGAAGCGGTAGCCGGACGTGAAGCCCTCCTCCCGCAGGTAGCCGGGCAGGTAGCCGAGCGCGCGCAGTCCGGCGCCGGCGAACGGCGCGTAGGCGAGCGCCACCGTCAGCGCGCCGGCCGCGAGCACAGTAGGAAGGTCTCGCCCCCGCCGCAGGAAAGCAGGGGCGAGCACGAGCGCGTACGGCTTGACCAGAGCCGCCGCGGCAAGCAGGACGCCGGTGACGACGGCGCGCCGAGAGAACGCCGCCGCAAGCGCTCCGAGGACGAGCAGCACCGCGAGTCCCTCCACGTGCCCCGATCCGGCAAGCTCGAAGACGACGAGCGGATGCCAGGCGTAGACGAGCGCCCAGGCGGGCGGGCGTCGCGCCCGGGCGAGCAGGTAGGCAAGCAGGCCGACCGCGAGGAGGTCGAGCAGGACGATCGCGAGCTTCGTCCACGGAACGCTGTCCGCATGCAGCCGGTAGAGCCCGCCGAAGAGACCCTGCGCGACAGGCGGGTACGCGGTCGGGACGCCGATCCGGTTCAAGCGCGGAGAGATCTCCGCGTCGCGTAGGAACGCGAGCTCGGGATCGGCTGGGGCGTGGCGGTACGGGTTGATCCCCGCCGCTTGCACCCGACCGTCCCAGACGTAGCGGTAGACGTCGTTCGAGAGCGCCGGCTCGCCCGAGACGAGCACGAGCCGCAGCATCGCGGCCACGGCGACGACGAGCACGAGCGCCGCACGGCGCGGAGGGCGGCGCCAGACGACCCAGGCGACGGCCGCGACGTAGGGCAGGAGCATCGCCGCCGCGACAGCGGCGAGGACGCCGAGCGGCCGGCCGAAGTCTCCGGGCTCGAGCTCCCCGCCGAGCCAAACGGTGCTCGCGAGGCAGGCGCCGCCCAGCACCGCGAGGACGCCGAGGTCGAGCGCCGCGCGCGTTCTCACGCCTCGCCGACCTCGACCTTGATCTTGTGATAGCCGCTGGCCCCGTCAGGGTTGATCGGCTGCTTCTTCGACTCCTGCGGCGTGCCCTCGCCGTCGGTCGCGCGGACGACGAGCTCGTGCATCCCGGCGCGCTCGGGCGTCCACTCGCCGCTCCAGAGGGCCCAGGTGAGCTTCGAGGCGCGGTAGTCGAGGTCGACCTCGCGCCAACTTCGTCCACCGTCGGTGCTGAGCTCGACGCGCTCGATCCCCCGGTCGCCGGCGAAGGCGACGCCGTTCACGGCCACCGGCCGGCCCACTCTCAGCTTCCGCCGCCCGAGCGGCCGGTCGATCCGCGACATCGTGTGCACTCGCTCGGCGCGCCAGCCCTGGCTCTCGTAGAGGCCTTGCTCGGGCTCGTCGAGGACCTCCACCCGGTCGAGCCACTTGACGCTCATCTCGCCGTAGCCGCCGGGGACGATCAGCCGCGCCGGAAAGCCGTGCCGGTCGGGAAGCGGCTCGCCGTTCATCCGGTAGACGATGAGCGTCGTCTCCTCCATCCCCTTCTCGAGCGTCAAGCCATGGCCGTAGCCGTCGCTCCCCCGCGCGAAGAGATGGGTCGCACCGCCTTCGACGCCGGCCCGCTCGAGCAGGCTGGCGAGCGGGACGCCGCGCCAGACGGCGTTCGAGATCAACCCGGCCCCGATCCCGTTCGAGATGCACTCGAGCGTCGTCACCTGCTCGACCGAGGGCATGGCCTCGAGCTCCTCGAACGACATGGAGCTCTCGTTCTCGACCATTCCCCGCACCTCGAGTCGCCAGAGCGAGCGGTCGACGCGCGGATCGACGAAGTTCTTCGTGACCACGTACCAGCGCTCGTTCGGCGTGATCGGGTCGAGCTTCGCCGCGCGCGTCTCGAAGCCGTCGTAGGGAATCGCCGAGCGCCGGTAGAGCCTCGTCACGAGCCCTCCCGAGGCGAGCGCGAGCGCGCCGCCGGCGAGCCCGAGCACGACGGGGCCCCGGCGCAGGAGGGGGCCGTCGTCGGTACCGGGCTCGCTCGCTCGCGGCTGGGTCGCTATGCGATGGAAGAAGGCGAGCGAGCCGGCGACGAGCGTGAGCAAGACGAGCAGGCCAACGGCAGTCGCCAGCGTGGCCCGTCCGGGTGGGAGGCCACGATAGTTCGAGTCGAGTGCCGGATAGAGCAGGGCGAGCATGAGCAGCCACGTCACGACGGCGCCGGCGACGAGGCCGAGCAGCAGCCGGGCGGGCCGGACGCGCGTTGCCGCGAAGCCGTAGGCGGCGCCGATGGCCGCCCCGATCGCGATCAGACTGAGGAAGAAGGCGAAGAATCCGATCTTCTTCCCCGCGACGAAGCCACCCATCGCGCTGACGAGCTTGAGGAAGGTCTCGACCGGGAGGAAGGGCAGGACGCGGTCGGAGACGAGCTCGAGCGGGAGCGGCACCCCCAGGGAGCGGAGGAGAAGCGCGGCGACCGCGAAGACGAGCATCGCGAGGACACCGGCGACGGCGCCGGTCGCGATGGCCCGGAGCTTCATGCTGTCACCTCGAGCGCCGCGAGAGCCGCACGCGTGGCCGGCAGGTCGTCGCGCATCGCCGCGTCGAGTGCGAGCAGCTCCAGATCCTCGACCTCGTCGACGTCGTAGGTCGGCTCGACGAGGGCGACACGCAGACCCTGCGCTCGGGCGCCGCTCACGAGCTCGCCCAGAACGGAAGACGTACTCATGGCGACCCCGGCCAGCACGTCGTGCCAGCCGCGCATCCCGATCAGATAGTAGCCGCCATCGGTGACCGGGCCGAGCACGAGCTCGTGCCGGTCGAGCAGCGCAAAGGCCTCGGCGACGATCGCTCCCGGGAGCTGCGGCGAGTCGGAGGCGACGAGGACGCTCCGCTCCTCGCCGCGCGCTGCGGCGCCGCGGAAGAACGCACGCTGCCGCTCCGTCCAGTCGCCGGGAGGCTGCTCCAGCAGGAGCGCCGAACGACCCAGGTAACAGTCTGTTGCTTTCTCCCACTCGGCCAGCGGAGACACGAACCAAGCCGCTTCGGGAAACCGCGCGGCCAGATCGCGCAGAAACGCCCCATAGAGCTCTGCGGCAGCTGCATCGCCGATGGCGGCAGCGAGCCGCGTCTTGACGTGGCCCGCAAGCGGCGCCTTCGCCGCGATCGTGAGCTGGACGCTCATCGAAGGAGACGGCCCATGTCGGCAGCGGTCCGCAGGGTGCCTCGGACGGTTCCCGTCACCTTCGAGCGCCCGAAGCGGGCGAGGTACTCCACCGGGACCTCGTCGATTCGCCAACCGGCTCGGTGGGCGCGAAGAACCATCTCGAGCGGCCAGCCGAAGCGACGATCCGCGATCCCGAGCGCGAGTAGGGGCACGCGACGCGACGCCCGCATCGGCCCGAGATCGCGCAGCTTCAGACCGGTGCGGCGGCGGAGCTCGAGCGCGAGCAGCCGGTTCGCGACGCGCGCGTGCGCCGGCCAGGCGCCCGCGGCCGGGCGCCGCGCTCCGAGTACGAGGTCGGCGCTTCCGCCAACCACGGTCGCGGCAACCGACGGCAACGCGCGAGGATCGAGGGAACCGTCGCAGTCCATGAAGCAGACGACGTCCGCGCTCGCCGCCTCGAGGCCGGCGAAGCAGGCGGCTCCGAAGCCGGGACGCGACTCGACGACGACGCGGGCTCCGAGCGCGGCAGCCAGCGCACCCGAGCCGTCGGTGGAGCCGTTGTCCACGACGAGCGGGGCGTAGCCGTCGGGCATCCGACCGAGCACCCACGGGAGCGCCTCGGCTTCGTTCAGCACGGGCAGGACGACCTCGATCATGCGACGTGCCTCGCGAGCTCGCGCTGGGCGAACCGCTCCAGGCCGGCGAGGGCGACCGGGAGGTCGGCCCGCCCGAAGCCGAGCCGAAAGTGGTTGCCGGGATAGTCGTAGACGGAGCCGGGTACGAGCAGCACGCCCTCCTCCTCGACGAGCCTGACCGCGAGCTCGTTCACCGGCAACGCGGAGTCGAGCCGCGGAAAGCCGACGCACCCCGCCCGCGGCCGGATCCACTCGAAGACGCCCTCCCACTCGGCGAAGAAGGGATCGAGCAGCGCGAGGTTCTCCGCCAGCAGCCGTCCGCTGCGGGCGAGAACCGTCTCGCGCGCCCGCAGGGCAACGAGGGCGAGCAGCTCGCTCGGAGCGCTGTTGCACGAAGACAGGTACTCCTTGTAGATCGAGATCCGCTGCAGCAGCTCGCGATCCTTGGTCGCGAGCCAGCCGATCCGGAGTCCGGCGAGGCCGAACGACTTCGACATCACCCCCACGCTGACGGCGAGACCGCCGTACTCGGCCGCAGCGGGAAGCAGGTCGGCCGGGTCGTACTCGAGGTGGCGGTACACCTCGTCCGAGAAGAGGTGCGCACCTACCTCGGCCGCGATCGCCTCGACGGCGTCGAGCGTCTCCCGGCTCGGAAGCGCCCCGGTCGGGTTGTGCGGGAAGTTGACGATCACGACGCGAGTCGTCGGGCGCACGGCGCGTCGCAGCTCCTCGACATCGAGCTCCCAGCCGTCGGGATCGAGTGGAACGAGGGTGACGTCGGCTCCGGCCGCGGAGGCGACCTCGTGCAGCGACTGATATGCGGGCCAGGTGACGACAGCGTGGTCGCCCGGCCGCAGGATCGCATTCAGCGCCAGGAAGATCGCCTCGTCGGCGCCGGCGAACGTGACCACCTCGTCGGCTGCGATTCCCGCATACATGCCGGCGATCTCCTCGCGCAACGCGGGCATCCCGCCGGGATCGGTGTAGCCCAGGGCGAGCCGATCCCACCTCGCTCGGAGCTCCGGGTCGGCCAGCGCGAGGAGGTCACGGAGGCGGTAGGGCTCGATGTCCGAGGTGCAGAGGAGGTGCTCGGCCTTCGCGCCGAGCTCGGCGAAGAAGCGCTCGAGCTTGAGCCCCTGGACGCTGTGCAATGAGGTCGCCGTCACGTCCGCACAGGTTCCCGGCCGCGCGAGGGCCGCAGATTAACGTTTCCTGACAATTGCCGGTCTGAGGGCTTCGACGACTGCATCTTCGGTCGTAGGTCGATGCTCGCGGGCCGGTATGAGCGGGCTGTCTCCCCTTTCTGAACGTTTGCTCACATCTCGGTGGCGAGCGGTTCGCGCGGCTCGACGGCGGGGATGTCCTACCCGTATGCGGGCGTTGACAGTAAGCATGCGCTGGTGGCTGGGGCTCGCCTTTGCCCTCATCGCCGCCGCCACGGCCGTCGCCGTCGCGCAGGGAATGGCCAACCGGTCGGAGGGGGCGTTCCGCGAGGACGCCGAGCATCGCGCAGTCGAGCAGAGCGTGGCCGCGAATACAGCGCTCCGTCGGGCGCTCCTGCGTGGGAATCTCGACGACGCGATCCGGATCGTCTCGGCTCGCCGGCGGCTCGCGCTCTTCGTCCTCGACAGCCGCGGGCGCCCGGTCACCGCCGGTCGCACCTCGCAGACCGAGCTCGGCTCCGTACCCGACGCGGACAACGCGGTCGACGCGGCCCTCGCAGGCAGGCGCTACGTCCGCTCGTACGAGCAGGGCCGCGTCACGGTCGTCGCGTTGCCGATGCCGTGGGACCGGGCGAGTGCCCTCCTCACCTACTCGCTCCAGCCGGGCTACGGGTCGACGATGACGATGATCCGCGACCAGATCGCCTCGGCGGTCGGTTGGGCGATCGTCCTCGGCGGTGTCGCAGGACTCGCGATCGCGACGCTGACGGCCCGGCGCCTGCGCCGGATCGCCAAGGCCGCGCAGGCGATCGAGACAGGCGACTTCTCGCGGCGAATCGACTCGCGTCTGGGCGACGAGATCGGGATGCTGGCGGAGACCTTCGACCGGATGCGGCTGCGGCTGCAGGAGTCGTTCGACGGGATCCAGACCGAGCGGCTGCGGCTGCGCCGGACGCTCGAACGGCTGGACCAGGGCGTCGTCACGATCGACTCCGAGCTGCGGGTCGAGTCGGCGAACGACGCCGCGCTGCGCCTACTCGACGGTCTCGCCGAGGGCGAGGCACTCCCGGATCCCTGGCCGGACTTCCCGCTTCGCGGCTTCTGCACCGCGCTCTTCGGCGCCGACAACGACGTCGCGCGAGCGCGCGTCGCGCCGGATGTCGAGCGTTATTACACGCTCTACGGGATCCCCGCAGGCGAGGGCTTCCGGACCGCCCTGCTCGTGATCACCGACGTCTCGGCACTCGAGCTGCGCGAGCGGATCGAGCGCGAGTTCGTCGCGAACGCGGCCCATGAGCTCCGGACGCCGGTCGCCGCGATCTCCGGTGCGGTGGAGGTGCTCCAGCAGGGCGCGAAGGAGCGGCCCGCCGAACGCGACCACTTCCTCGCGATCATCGACCGCCAATCGACGAGACTCGCCCGACTCTCCCGCTCGCTGCTCGTGCTCGCCCGCGCGCAGACCGGCGAGGAGGACGTGCGCCGCTCGCCGGTCGAGCTCTGCCCGCTGCTCGAGGAGATCGCCGTCTCCCTCGGAGCCGCTGAGGAGGTCGAGGTCGAGGTCGTCTGCCCGCCCGGGCTCCTCGTCCACGCCGAGCGCGACCTCGTCGACCAGGTGTTCTCGAACCTCGCGGCGAACGCGGCCAAGCACACCGAGCGGGGGCGGATCACGATCACAGCTCGCGCGCTCGACGACGAGCGCGTCTCGATCGAGCTCGTCGACACCGGCTGCGGGATCCCGTCGGAGGAGCAGCCCCGGATCTTCGATCGCTTCTACCGGGGCGAGACGCGGGATGTGAACGGCTTCGGCCTCGGCCTCGCGATCGTCGGTCAGGCCGTCGGCGCCCTGAACGGGACGATCGAGGTGCACTCGGAGGCGGGCGCGGGCACGCGTGCCGCTGTGACGCTCCCGCTTGCGAGGCGCGGATGACCGGCCGGATCCTGATCGCGGACGACGAGCGAGACATCGTCGACACGCTCGCCTACGCACTCTCTGCCGAGGGCTACGAGGTCGACTCGGTCTCGGACGGCGCTGCGGCACTCGAGGCGGCGCAGTGCACGCCGTACGACATGATCGTCCTCGACATCGCGATGCCGAATCTGTCCGGCACCGAGGTCTGCCGGCGGCTGCGAACGCAGAGCATCGTCCCGATCGTGATGCTCACCGCGAAGGACGCAGAGCTCGACAGGGTGCTCGGGCTCGAGGTCGGGGCCGACGACTATGTGACGAAGCCGTTTTCGGTCGCAGAGCTCGTGGGTCGAGTGCACGCGGTCCTGCGACGCCGCGACTTCGAGCGGGCCGCCGTGAGCGGCGCCGTCCGGGAGCTCGGCGGCCTCCGGATCGATCTCGCCCGCCACCGCGTCGAGATCGACGGCGTGCCCGTCGAGCTCACCCGCTCCGAGCTGAAGCTGCTCGTGTTCCTGGCCGAGCGGCCGGAGCAGGTCTACTCGCGGGTTCAGGTGATGGAGCACCTCTGGGACACGCTCTACGTCGGCGATGCCCGTGCGTGCGACGTCCACGTCTACAACCTGCGTCAGAAGATCGAGGCCGATCCGGCGCATCCGACCCGGCTCGTGACGGTGCGCGACGTCGGCTACAAGCTGGTTCCGGTCTGACCCGATTCCGGCGATCCGTGCGGCGGGAGCCTCCCCGCCGCACGGATCGCCGGTCGTTGTCGCCCTCGTTGAGGGGCCTTAGAGGAGCCGGGCGACGATCGGGCAGTTGACGACGATGCCGGTGGAGCCGAACGGCTTCCCCATCGGGCCGGTGATGTGCCCGCCGACGACATAGCCGAGGAGCTGGAACTCGTCGATCACGCGCGAGCGGTAGCCCTTGCGGATCGCCTCGGCCGTCCAGAAGCCGAGGTTGAGATCCCAGGCCGGGCTGTAGTCGAGCGCCACAGTCGGCAGGCCGCCGACGAGGTTGAGCGGCGGCAGCGGCTTCCCGTCCGGCCCTGTGTCGGTCAGCGCGCTGTTCAGGCCCTGCCGCTGCGGGTTCAGGCGTCCGGTCGGCCCGTTTGCAATCACGAACAGCCGCTCGATCGCGCTGAAGACGCTGTCGTCGCGTCCGACCGGCAGCTCGCCGATCGCCGGTGCGAACGTAGCGTTGTCGAGCGTCGCCACCATCGGATCGGACGCCTCCATGCTCATGTAGAGCGACGGCTTCGCGAAGCTGAAGATCCCCGTGAGGTTGATCGTGACGGTGCCGCCGCCGTTGCCCTCGGGGCAGATCCTGGCGACGCGGTCGTGAACGAGATCGTAGTTCGGCTGCTTGCCGTTGCAGGCGCGGATCTGCGCCGCCGTCTTGTCGAACGCGATGACCGGCGCGTTGTAGACGTGGCCGCCGGCGTTCTCGATCCGAACGAACGGCGTGTAGTCGGCGTCGCCGACCGAGCCCGGATGCGCGACGCTCGGCGGGAACGCATTCGCGCCCTTGCCGGGAACGAGCATCCGCTTGGGCGAGAAGTCGACCGCGCCCTTGTCGAAAATGAGCCCGGCCTCCTTGTCGAGCCGGCCCACGCGAGTCGCGCGTCCGATGTTGCCGTAGTGCATCTTCGCGGAGTGGTTCAGCCCGAGCGCTTCCGCGTTGTCCTTGTCGGTCGTGTCGGTGAGGATGTACCAGACGTTGCGACCGTCCTGCAGGTGACCCAGGTAGAGCGGGATCTCGATCGTCGCCTTGCGCACGTCGAGCGTTCCCGAGCGGAGGAGCTGCACGGGGCCGACGAGCTTCCGGTCGATCTGCGACGGGAACGGCCCGAAGTAGCTGGCCGGGACGTTCGTGCCGACGGACGGCGGCGGCGGCGTGATCTCCTGACCGAGCGCGGACGCGGCGACGGCGAGGGAGCCGGTCAGCGCCAGCAGTAAGACGGCCAGCCTTCTGCGAGTTCTCCAGTTCATGAGCGTGTCTCCTTCGGCGCAAGAGGCCGCCGTTCGATGGGCGGCGAACGCTTGCACCGACGCATGAGCGCCGGATCAGCGGCGCGTGTGGATTCGCTCACGAACTTGGAGCTCCCGACGACCGTCTCGAAGACGCCTCGGTCGCGCGACGCTCTCTCCGGCACGCCTCACCTACGACGGTTTGACGGACAGCGTGCGATGTGCGAGCGTTCGAGAGGATCGCCACGATGGCCATGGGGTGGAGCGTGTTCAAGCTCGTTCGTGCTGGGCTCATGCCGGCGTTGCTTGCGGCGGCCTCGGCGGCCGTCCTGCTCACCGGCGCGGGGTCGGCCGGGGCCGCCTTCCCGGGAGGAAACGGGCAGATCGCCTTCGCTAGCGATCTGGACGGCAGCTTCGAGATCGTCGTCATGGACCCGGACGGCTCGGGCCAGACGAACCTGACCCAGAATCCGGCGTTCGACTTCCAGCCGGCCTGGTCGCCGAACGGGAGCAAGATCGCCTTCATGAGCGACCGCGACAACTTCAATCTCGAGGTGTACGTGATGAACGCGGACGGCTCCGGCCAGACGAACCTGAGCCAGAACGTGGCCGACGACGGGAGCCCGGCCTGGTCGCCGGACGGGAGCAAGATCGCCTTCAGAAGCTTCCGCGACGGCAGCATCGAGGTGTTCGTGATGAACGCGGACGGCTCCGGCCAGACGAACCTGAGCGAGAACCCGGCCAGCGACGAGACTCCGGCCTGGTCGCCCGACGGGAGCAAGATCGCCTTCAATAGCGACCGCGACGGCAACCTCGAGGTGTACGTGATGAACGCGGACGGCTCCGGCCAGACGAACCTGAGCCAGAATCCGGCCGGCGACGGGAGCCCGGCCTGGTCGCCCGACGGGAGCAAGATCGCCTTCGGAAGCGACCGCGACGGCAACGCCGAGGTGTACGTGATGAACGCGAACGGCTCCGGCCAGGCAAACCTGAGCCAGAATCCGGCCGGCGATGGGAGCCCGACCTGGTCGCCGGACGGGAGCAAGATCGCCTTCGATAGCGACCGCGCTGGCAACTCCGACGTGTTCGTGATGAACGCGGACGGCTCCGGCCAGTCGAACCTGAGCCAAAATGCGGCCTCCGACGTCGATCCGGACTGGCAGGCGCTGGTGCATGCGAATCATTCCTTCCATCCCGTTGTCCACCACGAGCACGATCGCCGCCCCATCGACGATCGCCGTGGAGATCGACATCGAGCCGGGAAGTGACCACAACCCAGTCAACTGATTCCGAGTGACGAGTCGATCGAGCCCGTCGGCGCACGCGACGACGGGCTCGTGAACGACCATCTAGATCGCCACAACACCTGCGCCCACTCCGACGGGTTGCAGGAGAGCGCCCGCGACTACTCACCCGTCTGCCATTGGTCATTCGTGGAACGGATAGCGCGTCGCCCGAGGTGCATCATGGACTCGCCCGCTCGAGCGGGTTCGCCGTGGTCCGCAGCCGGGTCGGCTGGTCGCCGCTCACCGGCTGGTAACCGGCGAAGCTGGACTCGAGCACGCCCTCGCCGCCCGTCAGCCCCGGCAGTTGTCGCCGGAGCTCATGGGCGCGCGCCGCGGGTAAGACCATCTCGATCGCGGAGAGCCTTCCCTGCAGCGACGGCGTCTCGACGGCAGCGCCGAGCCGCGCCAATGCGGGCATGACGGCTCCGATCGTGTCCGTCGGGAGCTCGAGGCTGACTCGGAGGATCGGCTCGCAGACGACCGTCCTCGCCTCCCTGAGTGCACGCATGACGACGATCGGCGTGAGCTTTCGGAAGTCGGCGGCCGTGCTGAGCGGTCCCCGTCTTGATGGAGGGCCGTCAGGGACGCTGTAGGTGCACTCGGTCATCGTCACGATGCAGTCTGTGACCTGCCAACCGAAGAGTCCCTCTTGCAGCGTCTGGCGGACGTACAGACCCATGTTCTTCGTGAAGCTCTCGACCTTCTTGTAGACATAGAGCGGGATTGCGCGAGCGTCGACCTGCAGTTGGAAGTCGATCCCCGAGCCGGGAGGCGCAGGATCGATGCGTAGCCCGATCGTGGCGAGAAACGGATTCGAGTCGGCGTGGAGTAGCTCGACCGCCTCGCCGGTGCCGATCGGCCGCTCGATGCAGATCGTCGTCGTCTCGCGGAAGCCGACGTCGAGGCCGAAGTCGCCGGCCAGCGTCGCCTGAAGCACCTCCTTCTGAACCTCGCCGTAGAGCGACACCGAGAGCTCCTGGCGGGCGTCGTCCTGCCGGACGTCGATCAGCGGGTCCTGTTCGGCGAGCTGGGCGAGCGCGACGCGGAGTGCCCCCTTGTCGTCGGGATTGCAGGGAACGACCACCGTCTCGAGCGTCGGCGGAGCGAAGTAGTGCTCGGCCGCGGCCGTCCGCGGAGCGCCGATCGGGTCGCCGATCTGAATCTCGGCGAGCCCCCAGAGCTTTCCGATCTCTCCGGCGGAGACGGACGCACGCTGAACGGCTGAGCCGCCATCGAAGACGCTGATCGCGGTCACCTTGCCCTCGGCGTAGCGGCCGAACCGCAGCCGATCGCGTGTTCGGACGGTGCCGGAGAACATGCGAACGTAGGCGATCTTGTTGCCGGCAGGACCGCGCTCGATCTTGAAGACGGTGCCCGCCACGGGGCGGTCGGCGTCTCCTTGTGCCTCAGGCAGCAGCTCCACGACCCCGGCCAGCAGCGCATCAACACCAGCGCCCGTGATCGCCGATCCGAAGAAGACGGGATGCACCAGCGCTTGCCCCGTCTGCCTCGCGAGCTCCTCGCGCAACCGTCGATACGCGATCGCGTCGTCCTCCAGGTACGCGGCGAGGATCGACTCGTCCTGCTCGGCGAGCACCTCGGTCAGCCTCGTCCGGAGAACGGCGTCGTCGGCGCCCCACGGCCTGAACCGGGCAGCTCCTGTTCCGAGGCCGTCAACAGACCCCATCGCGACGATCGCAGGCGTCAGTCGCTCCGAGATCGCCTCGAGAGCGCGCTCGTCGCTCGCGCCGCGACGGTCGATCTTGTTCACGAGGACGAGCGTTGGCACGTGTAGCCGTTGCAGCGCCCGCATCAGCACGCGTGTCTGCGGCTGCACGCCCTCGACGGCGGAGATCACGAGCACAGCGCCGTCGAGCACGCGCAACACCCGCTCCACCTCGGCGATGAAGTCCGGATGGCCCGGCGTGTCGATCAGATTGACGGTGACATCGTCGATCGCGAACGACGCGACCGCGGCCTTGATCGTGATACCGCGCTGCCGCTCCAGCGCCAGCGAGTCGGTCTGGGTCGTGCCGTCGTCGACGCTGCCGATCTCGTCGATGACGCCCGCGGCGTAGAGCAGCCGCTCCGTGAGCGTTGTCTTACCGGCGTCTACATGCGCCAGGATCCCCAAGTTCAGCGTTGTCCGCGACACGCGTCATACCCTCCGAATAGGTCGTAAAGCCCTTTTCGATTGACATGAACGCTCTGCGCATCTCCGCTCCTCCGTCGATCCGCGCCGACGTGTTACTCGGAGTAGATCATAAGGCCATCAAAGCGGATGCGAGAACGGTTGCCGGAGCAGCCGCTTTCGCGGCCGGATCCTTAT
>JANDLU010000073.1 GCA_024330215.1 Candidatus Gaiellasilicea maunaloa | reverse complement strand
GAGATCGCCACGCTCCTGCTCGACGCGAACCCGGCGCTCGACGTCTTCGACGCGGCGGCGGTGGGGCGCACGCGCGGGCTCGAGGCGCTGCTCGTGGGCGATCGCGAGCTCGCACAGGCGCGGGCAAGCGACGGCTTCACGGCGCTCCACCTCGCCGCGTTCTTCGGACACGAGGACGCCGCTGCGCTGCTCCTGGAGCACGGCGCCGACGCGAACGCGGTCGCGCGCAACCCGGAGGTGGAGGTCACGCCGCTCCACAGCGCCGCAGCCGGCGGCCACTCGAAGCTCGTGGCGCTCCTCCTCGAGCACGGCGCCGACCCGAACGCGCGCCAGCGCGGCGGCTTCACGCCGCTCCATGCCGCCGCGCAGAATGCCGACCGCGAGAGCGTCGAGTCGCTGCTCGAGCACGGGGCGGACAAGGCCGCGCAGACCGACGACGCCAAGACCGCCGCCGAGCTTGCCAGAGCTGCCGGCCACGACGAGCTCGCGGAGCTCTTGGCCTAGCCCGGCCGCCGAAGTCGCGCGCGAGCATCTCGAGGCCAATGACCTGCTCGCGCGATCGCGCGAAGGGGTCAGGTCGTGGGTTGGCGCAAATCCTCACGTCGCGCGGGAGATATTCGGCCTCGTGTGGGCGAGCCAGGTGAGGCTGCTCTTGCCCCGAACGCGGCGAGCCGGACGAGTGTCCTCAATCAAGGCAGAACGGCTTAGTGAACCATTCGGAGACCACGGCATGACCAGAGGCGACAAGCATCGCTCGCTTCGGTGCGTCCTGCGGCCCGCACACCACAACCGTTTGCACCGCACCCTTCTGTTTCGAGATACGGGTTGCCTCGTCCAGAAGCTCGCGGCCTGCTGACGCCCAGAGACTGGGTGGATCGACCACGAAATCGTCTACCAAACAGGTGAGGCCACCGGGATCGTAGACCGGCGGTGGTGGAACGATCGTCGCGATCAGGAAGCCGTTGATGTGGCCGTCGTCCGCCTCGTGAACGAGCGCGACGTGTCTCTCGATTATCTCAACCTGACTCGCAAGAAACGAAGCGTGCAGCTCGCGCGTATCCGGCTTCGGGCGGTGAAAAACCGGCGCGTAGGTCTCGTACTGCTCGCGTTTCAGCTCGGCAAGCTGCGCAATCCGGGACGCATCCTCTGCTCGCCCAGTCCTGACACCGGCCACGAATGAACCCTAACCCTCGTCTCGCGAATCGGTCGCCGATCGTGCTCAGGACGCCTCCTCGAGCGTGAGCTGTCGGTAGCCGCTGAGGCCGGAGACGCCGACGCCCACCAGTCGCAGCGCGCCCGGGCGGTCGCGGAGGCCGCGGTCGAGGAGCGAGCACGCGAGCTCGCCGATCCGCTCGGCGTCGTCGATCCCGACCGGGAGGCTCGCCGAGCGGCTGCGGATCGAGAAGTCGGCATAGCGCAGCTTCGTCGTCACCGTCCTGGCCGAGAGGCCGTCGCGCTGGAGGTATTCCCCGAGCCGGTCGGCCATACGTCGCAGCTCGGCGTGGAGAAGGTCGCGCTCGCGCAGATCGCGCTCGAAGGTCTCCTCGACGGAGATCGAGATCCGCTCGCTCGTCAGCTCGAGCCCGCGGGGGTCGATCCCTAGCGCACGGTCGCGCAGCAGCCGGCCGACCTGACCGGGGAGGATCGCGCGGAGATCGAGATCGGAGAGGACGCCGAGCCCGCCGATCGTGACGATTCCCGCGGCGTGCAGACGCTCTTCCGCCCGCGGGCCTACTCCGGGGAGCACGCGCACCGGAAACGGCGCCAGGAAGGCGGCCTCCGTGCCGGCCGGGACGACCGTGATCCCGCCCGGCTTGCGGCGGTCGGACGCCACTTTCGCGACGACCTTCGTCGGCGCCACGCCGAGCGAGCACGAGAGGCTCGTCGCCGCGCGCACCGAGGTCCGCACCGCCTCGGCGAGCGCCCGCGCGCGCCCGAAGTCCGCCGCCAGCGGCGTCAGGTCGAGGTAGCCCTCGTCGAGTCCCGTCCGCTCGACGACCGGGACGACCTCGCGGATCGCCGTCCAGACCTCGGCCGAGTACTCGCGATAGAGCGTGTGCCGCGGCCGGACGAAGACGGCCTCCGGGCAGCGGCGCAGCGCCTCTGCGCAGCTCATCGCCGAGTGGATCCCGAACTGGCGCGCCACGTAGTTCGCGGTCGCGACGACGCCACGGCTGCGCGGGTCGCCGCCGACGACGAGCGCGCGCCGCCGGAGCTCCGGATTCTCGAGCTCCTCCACCGCCGCGAAGAAGGCATCGAGGTCGAGGTGGGCGACGATCGCCATCCCGTCAAGGCTACGCCTCGCGTCCGACCGCGCCGGGATGACGAGCCCCGAGCCGCTCGGCTTCAGAGGAGCTTCGTATACCGATGAGAGGGGACCGGGATCGGCCCATTCTCCGCGGCGGCGAGGTAGTCGAACGGCCCCTCGTCGCACCACCCGTTTCGCTCGTAGAAGGCGCGCGCTCTCGCGTTGCCGGCGACAACTGCGAGCCAGGCCTTCCCGTAACCGTTCGCTCTGACCTGGCTCTCCGCCTCACGCAGCAGGACTGCGGCGACTCCGGTTCCCCGGTGACGCGCCGAGACGTACACCTGCTCGACCTCGTCGTCGACGACCATGACGAAGCCGGCGACGTCTCCGTCGACGACGGCCACCGTCGTGTCGCCGATTCGTGCCGGTGCTCGGGTGTAGAACGAAGCCTCGGTCCGAGCCCGAACCAGCTCGTGCGGGACGATCCCGAGGTGCGCATCTCGCCAGCCCGGGTGCCAGATCTCCGCGACGTCGCGCGCATCCTGCGAGCCGGCCCTGCGAAGGGTCACGTCCAGTTGGCGATTGTCAATACGGATTCGGGACGGCGACCCAGAGCACGCGAAGCGTTTCGGTGTCGGAGGCGTTGCGCCAGGTGTGCGCCTTCGCGAGCTGGTAGGTGAGCGCGTCACCGTGCTCGAGCAGGTGCACCTCGTCACCGACGCGGAGCTCGAGCGAGCCCTCGAGGACGTAGACGAACTCCATCTCGCCGGGAAGCGACGTCAGCTCGTCGCCTGCGCCCTCGCCCGGCGCGACCAAGGACTCGATCGCCTGGAAGCGCGCTTCGTCGCGCGAGGAGAGGAGGTGGCTCTCGGTCGGGAAGGACGACTCGACCGGCGGGCGCTCCTGTCGCCGAACGAGGGCAGGTGCCGGCTCGCGCTCGAAGATCGTGCTCAGTCGGACGCCGAGCGCATCGCAGATCCGTGCGATCGAGGAGAGCGACGGGGCGGTTCGGTCGCGTTCGAGCTGGCTGATGAAGCCCTTCGTCAATCCGGTCGCCGCGGCGAGCTGCTCGATCGTCAGGCCGCGCTCGCGGCGGAGCGAGCGGACGCGGGCGCCGACCCTGGGGGTGTCGTTTCTCGCGGCGAGGGGCGTCGCTCGGGGCACGCGCCGATCATACGCGGGTTTAGCTGAGATCTTGCCGGCCCGGAGGGAATGTCGGTACCCTTTTTGTAGTTAGTAACTGGCAGGCGCCAGTACGAAAAGGAGAGTGTTGCCCGTGAGCACGATGCTGCTCGTCCCGCTGGAGGACGTCGTCGTCTTCCCGAATATGAATCTCACCCTGACTCTGAGCGTCGATGTCGGCTCCGAGGACCGCGTTCTCCTCGTCCCGCAGCACGAGAACGACTACGCGGCTGTCGGAACCGTCGCCGAGGTCACCGACCGCGTTCGCCTTCCCGGCGGCGGCCGCGCGGTGGCCCTGGCCGGTCTCCATCGCGGGCTCGCCGGCGCTGCCGAGACCGATGCGCGCGGACGGTTGCGCGTGGCGGTCGAGGAGCGCCCGGACGACGAGACCGCCGACGGCCGCACCCGCGAGCTCGAGCGGGAGTACCGCGCGATCGTCGAGGAGATCCTCGAGCTGCGCGGCGACGACGGCCGGATCTCGGCCTTCGTCCGCTCGATCACCGAGCCGGGCGCCCTCGCCGACACCGTCGGCTACTCGCCGGACTTCAGCTTCGCCCAGAAGGTACGGGTGCTGGAGACGGTCGACATCAAGGAGCGGCTGGCGCTCGCGATCGAGCTCCAGCGCGAGCGGCTCGCGGAGATGCAGGTGCGCCGGCGGATCCGCGACGACGTCGAGGAGGGCGCCGCGAAGCAGCAGCGCGAGTACATCCTCCGCAAGCAGATGGAGTCGATCCGGAAGGAGCTCGGCGAGGATGACGTGTCCATCGTGACCGAGCTGCGACAGAAGCTCGCCGAGGCGGAGCTGCCGGAGCCGGTGCGCGAGCAGGCGGAGCGCGAGCTCGGTCGGCTCGAGCGCCAGGGGGAGAGCTCGCCCGAAGCCTCGATGATCCGCAACTACCTCGAGTGGCTGCTCGCGGTGCCGTGGGGCAAACGCTCGGACGAGACGCTCGACCCGCTCCATACCCGCGAGGTGCTCGACGCCGATCACGCGGGGCTCGACGACGTCAAAGAGAGGATCGTCGAGTACATCGCCGTTCGAAAGCTGCGCGAGGAGCGCGGGATCGAGCCGGACAAGCGCTCCGGCGCCATCCTCACCCTCGTCGGCCCGCCCGGTACCGGCAAGACATCGATCGGCGAGTCGATCGCGCGGGCGCTCGGCCGCGACTTCGTGCGGATGTCGCTCGGCGGCGTCCGCGACGAGGCCGAGATCCGCGGCCATCGGCGGACGTACATCGGCGCGTTGCCCGGCCGGATCGTGCGCGCGCTCCGCGACGCTGGGACGATGAATCCGGTGATCCTGCTCGACGAGGTCGACAAGGTCGGTGCCGACTGGCGCGGCGACCCGTCGGCGGCACTGCTCGAGGTGCTCGACCCGGCGCAGAACTCGACGTTCCGCGATCACTACCTCGACGTCGAGCTCGATCTCTCCGAGGTCGTCTTCATCGCGACGGCGAACATGGTGGACACGATTCCCGGCCCGCTGCTCGACCGCATGGAGGTGATCCGCTTCGACGGCTATACGGTCGACGAGAAGGTCGGGATCGCCCGCGGCTATCTCTGGCCGCGCCAGCGCGAGCGGAACGGGCTCCGCGAGGACGAGGTCGCGATCGGCGACATCGCGCTCGAGACGGTGATCACGGACTACACCCGCGAGGCGGGCGTGCGGCAGCTCGAGCGCGAGCTTGGGAAGTTGCTGCGCAAGACGGCGACGCGCATCGCCTCGGCGAAGGTCGACGCGCCGGTGGCGATCGGGCTCGACGAGTTGCGCGAGGCGCTCGGCCGGCAGCAGTTCTACCGCGAGGCCGCGGAGCGGACGGCGGTGCCGGGGGTCGCGACCGGGCTCGCCGTGACGGGGACGGGCGGCGACGTCCTCTTCGTCGAGGCGACGTCCGCGAAGGGGGCCGAGAAGCTCGTCCTCACCGGTCAGCTCGGCGACGTGATGAAGGAGTCGGCGCAGATCGCGCTCTCGTCGCTGCGCTCGCGGGCGGACGGGCTCGGCGTCGACGAGGACGCTTTCGAGCGGGCCTTCCACGTGCACGTGCCTGCGGGCGCGATCCCGAAGGACGGGCCGAGCGCCGGAATCACGATGGCAACTGCGCTCGCGTCGCTCCTCTCGGGTCGCGCGGTCAAGCACACGGTCGGGATGACCGGCGAGGTCACCCTGCAGGGTCGCGTGCTTCCGATCGGCGGACTGAAGCAGAAGGTGCTCGCGGCCCACGCCGCGGGACTGACGGACGTGATCATCCCGGAGCGGAACCGCCAGGATCTGGACGACGTGCCCGAGCACGTCCGCGACGAGCTGACGTTCCATCCGGTGATCTCGCTCGACGAGGTGCTCGAGCTCGCGCTCGAGCCCGCCGTTTCGCTCCATGCGGTGTAGGCGCTGCGAGCCCGTTCCCGAGGAGGTCCGCCGGGCGGCGGACCTCCTCGAACGGCGCTGGACGATCTCGATTCTCTGGGCCTCCTCGGAAGGGGCGCTCCGCTTCAACGAGCTCAAGCAAGCGGTTGGGGAGATCCCGCCGCGGACGCTCGCCCAGCGACTCGTCGAGCTCGAGGCGGCAGGCGTGCTCGTCCGGCAGGTGATCGACGCCCGGCCGCCGCGGGTCGAGTACCGGCTGACCGACGAGGGGCGACGGCTCTCGCTCGTGATCGATGCCGTCGTCTCCTTCGCCGCGCCTCGCTAGGCATCAGCTCACGAGGCCGCTGTCGAGGACTTAGAGCCCGGAACGTGGCTCGCCGCGACCTGCCCCTCTCGGACACGTCCAGGGGCTGGCCCTAGGCATGTCTCGAATCGGCACGTCCGCGAGGGACACGTCCGGGCTCTGACCCCGGACGTGTCTCGGAGCGGCACGTCTGCGCGGGACGTGTCCGAGGGACAGTCCCTAGGACACGTCCTTCTTGGCCAGTTAGAGGGCGAGCGCGGCCTCATCGGCGCCGCCGTCGTACTGCGCCTCGTAGCCGAGCAGGCGGCCGAGCGGGGCGCCCATCGCGAGGCCGGCCTTCTGCACCCAAGCGGGCGGGAACGGCAGCCGCACGTCCTCGAAGTGCGCGTTTGCGATCACGGCCAGCCGGAGCGGATTCGGCATCCCCTTCCGGTTCGTCTTGCCGTCGGCCGCGAGCCCGAACATCGTCTCGATCAGGCGCTCGAACTGGAGGGCCGGCTTCACCTCGACGACGAAGGTCGCCTCGGTGTCGCCTGGGTTCCAGAACTTGTGCGAGATTCCGGCCGGCACGATCACCGTGTCGCCGACGCGGGCGACGAGCTCCTTGCCGTCGAGCTTGAACGCGACGACGCCCGACTCGATCTCGAAGCGCTCGGTCTGGTTCGGGTGCAGGTGGGCGGCGGCCACGAAGCCGTTTGCCTGCACGGCGACCTCGACCAGAACGGACTCGCCGTTCGTCTCGCTCGAGGTCTCGAGGAACCGGAGCCGCTCGCCGGTCACCGGATTCTCGATCACATCTCCTTTGCGAATCATCTTGGTTCCTTTCGGGTCGTTGGAATCTGACCCGAACTCTCGTCGAGCGAGGCGGCCGTTTCGTCAGCCGCGCAAACGATTCCACCTCGCCCGCAGCGCCGATCTTGCCGTCCGCCCTGCGGAGGACTCGGGATCGCGCTGGGGGACGAGGCGTATCGTCGGAGCGTCGGTCGAAGCGATCCGGACGAGCGGTGCGAGCTCGAAACGCGCACCCAGGTCCTCGAGCTCCCAAGGCGTGTAGAGCTGCCAGTCGAAGGCGTCGACGGCGTCGTCGCCGTAGTGGAGCTCGCAGCGCCGAAGACGGCGCGCTAGCGGGGCGAGTAGACGCTCACGCGAGCGTTCGCTGGAGAGCGTCGTGCCAGCCCGCGACGAGTCGCTCTGCCTCGGCCGCATCCAGCTCGGGCTCGTAGCGCGCCGCGCAGCGCCAGACCGGCTCGAGCTCCGACGTGTCGACCCACACTCCTACGCCGAGCCCGGCGAGCGCGGCCGCCCCGAGCGCCGTCGCCTCCCGCTCGGCCGGTACCTCGACGGGCACCCGCGCCACGTCGGCCTGGAACTGCAACAGGAAAGCGTTCGCGGCGGCGCCTCCGTCGGCGTGGAGCAGCTCGAGGTCGAGTTCCATCGCGGTCAGCACATCGCTCGTCTGGAAGGCGATCGCCTCGAGCGCGGCTCGGGCGAAGTGCTCGCGACGGGTCCCGCGGGTCAGACCGCAGATCAGCCCGCGAGCATCCGGCCGCCAGTGCGGCGAGCCGAGGCCGGTCAGCGCGGGGACGAAGTGGACGCCGTCGTTCCCGGGGAGCGAACGTGCGAGCGCCTCCGTCTCCGCCGCGTCCTCGATCAGTCCCAGTCCGTCGCGCAGCCACTGGATCGCCGCGCCCGCCACGAAGACGGAGCCCTCGAGCGCATACACGACCGGTTCGTCGCCGAGCCGCCAGGCGACGGTGGCGAGCACTCCCGGCGCCGGGCGGGGCCGCTCGGCGCCTGCATTCGCGAGCACGAACGCGCCCGTTCCGTAGGTGACCTTCGCGCGCCCGGGCGCGAAGCAGGCCTGGCCGAAGAGCGCGGCCTGCTGATCGCCGGCCAGCCCCGCGAGAGGTACGGACGCGCCGAGGATCTTCGCGTCGCCGAGCTCGCCGCTGGAGGAGACGATCTCCGGAAGAATCGAGCGCGGCACCGAGAAGAGCGCCAGCAGCTCGTCGTCCCAGGCCAGGGCGTCGAGGTCCAGCAGCATCGTCCGCGAGGCGTTCGAGACGTCGGTGACGTGCTCGCCGGTCAGCTTCCAGGCGAGCCAGGAGTCCACCGTGCCGAAGGCGAGGTCGCCAACCGACTCTGCTCGCCCGAGCAACCACTCGAGCTTCGTCGCCGAGAAGTACGGGTCGGGAACGAGCCCGGTCCGCTCCCGGATCAGCTCGGCGGGAAGCTCGGTGCAGCGCGCCGCGGTGCGCCGGTCCTGCCAGACGAGCGCCCGTGCGACCGCTTGGCCGGTCGCGCGATCCCAGAGCACGGTCGTCTCACGCTGGTTTGCGATTCCGAGCGCGCGCAGCTCGCCCGCGCCGACGCCCGCATTGGCGAGCGCTGCCTCCGCGGCCGCGAGCACGGTCCGCCAGATCTCGTCGGCGTCGTGCTCGACGAGGCCGGGAGCCGGGAAGTGCTGCGTCAGCTCACGATAGCCGCGCCCTCGAATCGCGAGCGTCTCGTCGACGACGAGGCACGTCGTCCCGGTGGTCCCCTGGTCGATCGCGAGGAGCACCGAGGGAGATTACTGTGGAGCGGGCGCGCCCCCACGCCCGCTCCACAGTCCTGCGCGCGCTCCTCTACTCGTACTGGAGCGCCTCGAGCACGTTCAGCCTGCCGGCTCGCCGCGCCGGCAGCACGGCCGCCGCGACTCCGGCCACGATCGCGACGACGACGAACGCCACGAGCGGAACCACCGGCAGCGAGAAGCTGACGCCGTATTGCGAGAGCGACTGCGTCACGAGCGCGCCGAGCGCGACGCCGAGCGGCAAGCCCAGCGCGGCGCCGATCAGCGACGTCACGACTGCCTCGTGCCGGATCATCCGCCGCACCTGTCGGCGCGTCATCCCGACCGCACGGAGCATCCCGAGCTCGCGCGTCCGCTCGAAGACGGCGAGCACGAGCGTGTTGACCATCCCGAAGAGCGAGACGATCACCGAGAGCGCGAGGAGGACGTAGAACAGGCTCATCACGTCGGTGAGCCACTTCGTCCAACTGGCGATGAACGCCTCGCCCGTCTGGAGCTTCGCGTCGGGGTAGGCCGCGAGCGCCCGCTCGAGCCCCGCCGTCGAGTCGGCCTGGACGAGCGTCAGCAGGTCGGCCGGCCGCGGGAACGACCGGTCGAACGCCTCCTGCGAGAGCACGACCTGGCCGAGGAGCTGATCGAGGTCGCCGCGCCTCTCGTAGACCCCGCGAACGACTGTCTCGACACGCTTGCCGGCCGGGGTCAGGAACCTGATCCGGTCCCCGACCCCGGCCTTGCCGCCCCCTGGCAACTCGAGCCCCTCGCGCACGATCGCGCCGCCGCTCGCCAGTGACGCGAGCGCGGCCTCGGAACCCTCGATCCACTCGAAGTTGTATGCCCGGCCGATCGTGGCCGGGTCGACGCCGCTGACGTCGACCTCGCCGCCACCCCTGAGCTGCGCTCGATCGCCGCGGATCGCGGACGCGAGCTCGACGCCTTCGGCGGCGGCCGCAGCCTCGCCGGCGCCGAGCGGAACCGTGTCCCAACCGCTCTGCGAGCTGATCACGTGACTCGTGCCGAGCTGCTTACGGAGGTTGTTCTCGTCGCTCGCGAGCAGCGCCTTCCCGAAGACAGCCACGAACGAGACGAGCGTCAGCCCGATCATCAGCGCAGCGGCGGTCGAGGCGGTGCGGCCCGGGTTCCGGATCGCGTTCTGCTGGGCGAGCCGGCCGGCCGTGCCGCCGAGACGGGCGCCGGGCAGTCCGACGAGGCGGGCGAGCGGTCGGATCAGCCGCGGTGCGATCAGCGCGATCCCGATGAAGAGGCCGAGCACGCCGAGGGCGACCCCGAGCACCCGGACGGTCGCCGAGACATCGTCGCCGAGCGTGCCGTTGACGAGGCCGGCCACCGACAGCGCGGACAGGACGAGGCCGACCACGAGCGTCTTCCGCGACGGCTTCTTCACGATCACCCCGCCTTCGCGCACGGCAGAGATCGGCGAGATGCGGGTCGCGCGCACCGCCGGCCACACCGATGCGAAGAGGGTCACGATCGTGCCGGTGAGCATCGCGACGATGGCCGTCCTCGTTGCGAAGACCATGCTCGCCTGCGGGAGCTCGAGCCCGACCGCGCGCATCAGCGCAGTCAGCCCCTTCGCGATCAGGACGCCGAACCCGAGCCCGGCGGCCGAGGCGACGACGCCCAGGATGGCCCCTTCCAGGACGACCGAGCGCAGCACCTGGCGGCGCGAGGCGCCGAGCGTCCGCAGGGTCGCGAGCTCCTTCGTCCGCTGCGCGACCGTGATCGAGAGTGTGTTGAAGATCACGAAGGCGCCGACGAAGAGGGCGATTCCGCCAAAGGCGAGCAGGAAGTAGCGGATGAACGTCACGAACTCGCCGACGCCCTCGCCGTCCTCTGCCGCCTGCTCGGAGCCGGTCTTGACCTCCACCGACTTCGGCAGCGCCACGGAGATCGCGTCGATCAGCCGCTCTGCGGAGACGTTGTCCCGCGCCGCCACGGCGACCGCGTCGAAGCCGGTCTTGTCGAGGACCCGCCGCGCCGTCGCCACGTCGAAGAGCGCGATCGTCGCTCCGCCGAGGCTGTCGACGTCGCCGAAGCGCACGATCCCGGCGAGCGTGAAGCCTCGTACGGGACCCTCGCCCGCGACCTTCACCCGCTCGCCCACGCGGAATCCCTGAGCGTCGGCTGTGTTCAGGTCGATCACGACCTCGTTCGGCCCGGAGGCCCAGTCGCCCTCGACGAGCCGGAAGGGGTTGAACCGCTCGTCCCCGGGATCGACGCCCAGGCCGAACGTCGGATTCGAGCCCTGGATCGCCTCGCCGTCGCGGTCGAGGATCTTCGCCTGGTTCGCATCGCCGGACATGTCGAGGATCGTCCCTGCGGCCGCCTCGACCTCGGGCAGCGCCTGGACGCGGCGAAGCAGATCCGGCGAGACGGTCGCCTTGCCCGTCTGCGACCACTCGACCAGCTTCCTCCCGCTCACGACGGCGTCGGTCTGCGCGTACGAGCTCGAGAAGATCGAGTCGAACGCCTTCTCGATCGTGTCTGTGAGCACGAGGGTGCCGCTCACCATCGCGACGCCGAGGACGATCGCGAAGGCGGTGAGCGCGGAGCGGAGCTTGCGGGCGAGGAGACCGCGGATCGCGACCCGTCTCATCGTCCGACCTCGCTCAGGGTCTCCAGGATCTCGGCCTGCGACGAGCGGCCGAGCTCCTTGACGATCAGGCCGTCTGCGAGGAAGAGGACGCGGTCGGCGATCGTCGCCGCCTTCGGGTCGTGCGTGACCATCACCGTCGTCTGGCCGTACGTCTCGACGGCGCCGCGGAGCAGACCGAGGATCTCGGCGGAGGTTTGCGAGTCGAGGTTGCCCGTGGGCTCGTCGGCGAAGAGCACGGTTGGCCGCGAGACGAGCGCCCGCGCAACGGCGACCCGCTGCTGCTGGCCGCCCGAGAGCTCGGCGGGGCGGTGGCGCCGGCGATCGGCGAGACCGGTCGCGTCGAGCAGCTCCTCGAGCCACTCGCGCTCGATCTTCGCACCCGAGATCGAGAGCGGCAAGGTGATGTTCTCCTCGGCCGAGAGCATCGGCAGGAGGTTGAAGAACTGGAAGACGAAGCCGATGTGCCGGCGGCGGAGCTTCGTCAGCTCGTTGTCCTTCAGCTTGGTGATCTCGACGTCGTCGATCTCGACAGTGCCGCTCGACGGCTTGTCGAGGCCGGCGAGGATGTGCATCAGCGTCGACTTGCCGGAGCCGGATGGGCCCATCACCGCGGTCAGGTGCCCGCGTGGGATCTCCAGCGAGACGCCGCGGAGCGCCGCCACCGCGGTCTCGCCGACGCCGTAGGTGCGGGTCAGATCCTGCGCGGCAACGACGGTGCGCGCATCGATGCCCGCATCGACGCGGGCCGGCTGCTGAAGCTCGACGACTGCGTTCATGGTGTTCGGTCTCCTTCGAGTCGAGTGCAAACGTGGGTCCAGGATGCGCCGCGGCGTGCTCGCCGACATCGGCCGCGCTCCCGATTCGGCGTCGTTCCCGCGGACGATTCCAGAGTCGTCACAGCGGACGACGCCGTTGGCCCGCCGCTCGCGTACCGTTAAGGGCCTGTCCAGAAAACTGGATCAGGGCGCCTGGCGGGCGCCACGCACCGCGAGGCGGCGTGCTCGGTCGCGCCGAGATGCCTGCAGATCGGCGCTCCCTGCGTCCTTGCCTCGCGACACGTGTCGCGTGCCAGTCACCGCGACCACTTTCTGGACAGGCCCTTCGACGTGATGCTGCGACGGCTCGCGTGGGCAAGGGAGCACGTCTTCGAGGGAATCGTCCTGGTCGGGGTCGTCCTGACGCAGGTCGACATCTGGACGAACGTCGAGAGCGAGCGCAGCCGGATGGCCGCGGTCGCTCTTTGTACGGCCGGCGCCCTGCTCTTCCGCCGACGAGCGCCGTTCGCGGCCCCGCTCGTCGTTGCGGCAGGCGCGCTCGTCCTCACGGCGCTCGATGCGGCGGCCGCCTACGACACGGACACGATGTTCGTCGTCCTGCTGCTGGCCTGCTGGGCGGCAGGATCGCTGCTCGATCTCCGCCAGGCGGCGATCGCCCTGCTCGCCGTCCTCGTGGGCGGCTGGACCGTCTTCATCCGCGCTCCCGATGTCCCGTGGACGGAGCTGCTCTGGCTCACCTTCCCGCTCAGCGGCGTCTTCGCGATCTCGGCCGCGGCGACCAGGCATTCGGAGCGGGCGCTACGTGCGGAGGAACGGGCGGCGCGGAGCGAGGCGCAGGCCCAGCGCGCGGTCGACGACGAGCGCGACCGGATCGCCCGCGAGCTCCACGACGTGATCGCCCACTCGGTCAGCGTGATGACCGTGCAGGCGGGGGCGGTCCGCCGACTGCTCCGGCCCGAGCAGGAGCGGGAGCGGGAGGCGCTGCTGACAGTCGAGGAGACCGGCCGGCAGGCGTTGACCGAGATGCGACGGCTGCTCGGCGTCCTCCGCCGAAGCGGGGAGACCGCCGCACTCGCGCCGCAGCCGGGGCTCGGCACGCTCGAGACCCTCGTCGAGCAGGTCCGCGAGGCGGGGCTGCCGGTCGAGCTCGCTTTCGAGGGCGAGCGGATCGTCCTTCCTCCCGGAATCGACCTCTCCGCCTACCGGATCGTGCAGGAGGCGCTGACGAACGCGCTCAAGCACGCCGGCCCGGCGCGGGCGTGGGTCGTTGTCCGCTACGGGGCCGACGAGGTCGAGGTCGAGGTCGGAAACGACGGCGTCGCCAACGGAAGCGGCGATGGGTACGGCCTGATCGGGATGCGCGAGCGGGTGGCGCTCTGCGGCGGCGACCTGACCGCAGGCCCGCGGTCGGGCGGCGGCTACGCGATCTCGGCGCGGCTACCCGTGGCAGGATCCGCGGCATGAGCTTGCTCACGTTCTCGGGGCGGCGGGCGTGAGCATCAAGGTCTTGATCGTGGACGACCAGGCGCTCGTGCGCGCCGGCTTCCGGATGATTCTCGAGTCGGAGCCGGGGATCGAGATCGTCGGCGAGGCGAGCGATGGGCTCGAGGCGCTCGAGCGGGCGCGCGAGCACACGCCGGACGTCGTCCTGATGGACATCCGGATGCCGAATCTCGATGGGCTCGAGGCGACCCGGCGGCTCGTCGGTGACGGTCATGCCGGCCTGCGCGTCCTGATGCTCACGACCTTCGACCTCGACGAGTACGTGTACGAGGCGCTGCGCGCGGGCGCGAGCGGCTTCCTCCTCAAGGACACGCCCCCGGAGCAGCTCGTGGCGGCGATCCAGGTGATTGCCTCCGGCGATGCGCTCCTCTCCCCGACGATCACGAAGCGGGTGATCGAGGAGTTCATCCGGCGCCCGCCGAGCACGATCGAGACCGCGCTCCCTGCCGCACTCGGCGAGCTGACGGCGCGCGAGCTCGAGGTGCTCGGCTTCATGGCGCGAGGACTCTCGAACGCCGAGATCGCGAAGGATCTCTTCGTCAGCGAGACGACGGTGAAGACGCACGTGGCCCGGATCCTGATGAAGCTCGACCTCCGCGACCGCGTCCAGGCGGTGGTCTACGCCTACGAGAGCGGGCTCGTCCAGCCTGGCGCAGCCGGCTGACGCGGGAGCTTCCGGGACGACGATGCAGGGGTCGGGGGAGCGATGGGTTCCGCTTCACGCCGCAGTCCAACGACCATGTTGTTGCGACGCTCAGCGAAACCCGCGCCTCGCGCCGCCCGCACGGAAAAGGTCGGGATAGCCGTACCAACGTGGCCGCGCGGGAGGCGTAGCGTGGAGCCATGAAGCGCGACCTCCACCCCAGTCACCTGCAGCCCGTGCGCCACCCCGTCCTCCCCGTCCGGGGCGTGGTCGCCTCGCCGCATCGCGGCGCGGTGGAGGTCGCAGCTCTCTTCGGGCTCTACGGCTTCTACCAGTTGATCCGCGGCTTCGGCGAGCTCGACTTCGAGTCTGCGCAGCGGAACACGGAGGCGATCGTGGCGGCCGAGCAGCGGCTCCAGGTCTTCGTCGAGCGCGGCGTCCAGGACTGGGCTCTCGGCGTGCCCGGCCTGGCCGGCCTACTCGGCGTCGCCTATCTCGCGCTCCACCTGGTGCTCACTCCCGCAGTCCTCGTCTGGGTTTACCGCGCCCACCGCGACCGCTTCCCGCTCGTCCGGACGACGCTCGTCGTCTCGACCGCGCTCGCGCTGGTGGGCTACGTCGTCTATCCGGCCGCGCCACCGCGGCTCGCCGACCTCGGCTTCACGGACACCGTCAGCGAGGGGGCGCATCTCAACCTGAGCTCGGACCTGCTCGGCAGCTTCTACAACCCGATCGCGGCCGTGCCGAGCCTCCACTTCGGCTATGCCCTGCTCGTCGGCGGCGCGGTCGCGTGGCTGGCGCGCCGCCGTGCCCTCCGGCTCGTCGGCGCCGTCTATCCCGCCGTGATGCTCTTCATCATCGTCGCGACCGGGAACCACTTCCTGCTCGACGCCGTGGCCGGTGGCGCTGTCGTGCTCGCCGGCTGGGCGGCTTCCCGGCTCCTGATCCCTGCTCGGCGCGAGCCTGTCGCGACCGCGGCGCGCACCCAGCGGCACCTCGAGCGGCTGGCCGCTTAAGGGCCTGTGCAAAAGGTGGATCAGGGCGCCTGGCAGGCGCCACGCATCACGAGGCGGCGTCCTCGGTCGCGCCCAGATGCCCGTATCTGGGCGCTCCTTGCGTCCTTGCCTCGCAGCACGTGTCGCGTGCCATCCACCGCGACCACTTTTCGGACAGGCCCTTGAGAGGCTCTTACGTAGCGAGCTTCCCGGCCTGCTTGTCGACCGGATCCGGCCGACCCCCACGCGAGGTGCTCTACGAGCTGAAGGTCGACAACACGGGTGACGGGGTGGCGGACATCGGCTAGCGGGCAACCGGCTGGGCGTGCTCGAGGGCGACCTCGCCGGCTTCCCGAACGGCGGGCGGCTCGAGGACGACGTGACCGACATCGAGCTTCGGGCGTTTGCCTGCGGCTACGGCACCGTCGTCGGCTCGGTCGTCGCCGCACTCGGCGAGTGCGACGGCAACGCGAACCGGAGTTCGAACAGCCTGCTCGGCGACGGAGTGGACGCGAACAACCGTCCGTTCCGTGTGGACTTCCCCTATGCGGGGGAGCCGCATCAGGGCTACGAGCAGGTCCTGCCCACCAGGCTGAGCGGCCCGTAGGAACCGAACCGAGAAGCGTGGTGGGGCGAACCAAACCCCCCCCCCCCCCCCCCCCAGGGGTTAGAATATGTGGAGGGGACCCGCGCGGCCAACCACCACAAAAAACCAAATGAG
>JANDLU010000072.1 GCA_024330215.1 Candidatus Gaiellasilicea maunaloa | reverse complement strand
CTGCCCATGCGGGATCGCAGGCACCACGCGCACCTACCTCATGCGGAACTCCGGCAGGAGCGGGACGGCGAGCGCGGAAACGAGTGCCGTATCGCCTGACGCTCCTGGCCGGCCGGTCCCGGCGGGCGGAGACCGCCTCCGCCGGCCTCGCGCGCCTGAGCGCACGCGGCTCTCCGGGTCTGGCCATTCGGCCTATCCCCTCCGGCCGCGCACGCTCAGCCACGCGCCAGGAACGTCAGGTTCGGAAGCGAGAGCAGGAGCGGGACGGCGAGCGCGGAAACGAGTTGCCGTGGCCAAACGTGAGCAACGCGCCAGACCTCGGCCGGAGTCTCCGGCGCGAAAGAAGCCGAAGCGTCGCGTGCGCTCGCATCGTTCGGCGGTGCTGCTGCGCTGGTGCGTCGTCGGCGTGCTCGGATTCATGGCGTTCCTCTACTACCGGCCGCTCGCGAGCTACGTCGAGACCCGCTCGACGCTGAACGCGCGCCAGGCCGAGGTGCGCGAGCTGCGCGCGGAGCGGACGCGGCTGCAGGTCCGGCTCGAGCGGTCGGCCACGCTCACGGCGCTCACGCGCGAAGCCCGCCGGAACGGACTCGTCCGCCCTGGTGAGCAGCTCTTCGTCGTCCGCGGGATCGCCGAGTGGCGCCGCGCCCAGCGGGCCGCGCGCCACCGCAAGGCTACGATCGGGCGGGATGGATGATCGCGCTCTCCTCGAGCGTCAGCTCGGCCGCCGGCCACGCGCGTTCCGCCGCGTAGCGCGCCGCTGCCCCTTCGGCGCACCCGCCGTCACGGAGCAGGAACCGTACGACGACGCCGGCGAGCCGTTTCCGACCACGTACTACCTCACGTGCCCGCACCTCGTCGCTGCGGTCGCGCGTTTCGAAGCCGCCGGCGGGGTCGAGCGCTGGAGCGCCGCCGTCGCCGAGGAAGCCGAGCTCGCCGCCGATCTCGAGCGGGCCACCGCCGAGCAACGATCGTTGCGGCGCGAGCTGGCCGGTGCGAGGGTGGGCCGCGACCTTGGCGCCTCGCTCGGGCTCGGGATCGGCGGGAGCGCCAACCCGGGCCGGCTCAAGTGCCTCCACGCCCACGCCGCCTATGCGCTCGCCCGGCCCGGTTACGAGCTCGGTGAGCGCATCCTCGCAGAGCTCGATCCGCCCTGGCCCGCGCGCGCCTGCTGTACTCCTCAGTAGCATCGAGCGATGTCCGAGGTCGAGATCGAGAGCGCTCGGCGGGAATGGGAGGACGGCCGCCTGCGGTTGCTCGAGGAGGCCGAAGACGCGCACGACCGCGAGCGGCTGCTGGCGCAGGTCGACGCCGTGACGGAGGAGCTACGCCGTCGCGTTGGCAGCACGTTCACGCTGGCCGAGCTGACGCGGACCTACGCGGGCGCCGAATCGTGGAGCCGCGAGATCGTCTCGCAACGGGCGGGGGCGCCGGGCTGGCCCAGGACACTCTCTCTCGTCGAGGCCGCTGCGTTCCAGCTCTACTCGCGCGGCGCCGTCGACTACGAGCCGTGAACCTCGACGAGGAGCGCGTGCGCGCCCGCGCCCGTCGTCGGAGGCAGCGGAACCGCTTCGTCCGCCCGGTGGCGGCTGGTCTGCTCGGAGCTCTCGTGCTCGTCGTCGGGATCGCGATCGGTCGCGCCCTCGCGGACGGCCCCACGCCCGGCGGCACCCGGACGAGCGTCCGCACGCTGAAGCCGCAACCGCTGCCGCCGGCCACGAAGACGGTGACCGTGACGGTTTCGCCGTAGTCGTTTCGACGGGTTGGAGACCGTTTTAGAAACCGCCAAGTTTGGATAGATTTCGCGTGTGGCTACGGGAAGCGCACGGAGATGGGCGGGCGAGGCTCAGCCGGATTGGCTCACCCTCGGGCGGGCCGCGACGTATCTCGGAGTCGCCCAGAGCACCATGCGCAAGTGGACGGACTCGGGTCGGGTCTCGTCCTTCAAGACTCCGGGCGGGCACCGGCGCTACCGCCGCGCCGACCTCGACCAGTTCCTCGAAGGATCCGGGCGCGGCAGCGTCTCGGCGAGCGCAGTCCCGCTCGTGCTGATCGTCGACGACGACTCGAAGTTGCGCGAGTACGTCCGGGTCAATCTCGAGGCGGAGGGCTATGCCGTGCGGGAGGCGGGGAGCGCGGACGAGGGGCTGGCCGCGCTCGAGGAGCAGGCGCCGGATCTGATCCTGCTCGACGTGATGATGCCCCGCGTCGACGGCTGGGAGATGCTGCGCCGCGTCCAGGAACGGCACGGTCTAGGCGCGATTCCCGTGATCATGTTCAGCGGCAAGGTCGACGAGCGCTCCGCCGCCGAGGCAGCCTCGCGCGGCGCGCACGGCTTCATCGGGAAGCCGTTCGACCCGCGAGCGCTGATCGAGTCGACGAAACAGCTGCTCCCGGTGTAGTAGCGCCGGTGTAGTAGCGACCGGTGTAGTAGCCCCGGTGTAGTAGTGCGCCAGAGGCCGGGCTGAGCCCGGCTTCGCGCGACAATGCTTCGAACATGGTTCATCTCGATCGCTCCCTGCAGCAGTGGGTCGTCGACCATCGTTCTGGCTTGCTCGACCCGCTGCTCGAGGGGATCACCTACGCCGGCTCGTTCGGCGCGATCTGGCTGCTTCTCGCCGTCGTGCTCTCCGGCCTTGCATGGCGGCGGCCGACGCTGGCCGTCCGAACCGGCGCCACGATCCTCGTCGCCGAGGCGGTTTCCGGTGGCGCGAAGGAATGGCTCGACCGCGATCGGCCGCCGCTCGGCGATCCCGATCCCGCGCCGCTCGTCCCCCTGCCTGCGACGAGCTCTTTTCCCTCCGGCCACGCGACCGTCGCCTTCGCGTGCGCAACCGTGCTCGCTCTTGCGGTGCCAAGGCTTCGCTGGCCGCTCTTCGGGCTCGCTGCGCTCGTCGCGTTCTCGCGAGTCTACGTCGGCGTCCACTATCCGCTCGACGTGCTCGCTGGCGCGGCGCTCGGGGTGCTGATCGGGCTTTCCGTTCGCTACGTCGGTGCAGTCATCCGGCGATTCGCCCGGCGCGCTGACGCGCGCTAGAGCTCTTCAGCGGCCTCGAGCAGACCCGCGACGAGGAGCGCGAGCGCGGCGACGAGGCTGATCGCGAGGCCGATCTCGCGCCCTGCAAAGAAGAACTCGTCCGGGATCGAGAGCAGTCGAACGAGCACCGCGATCGTTCCGAGCGCGCCGAGGGCGATCACGACGAGGCTCTCCGGGACCGCCGCGGGGAGGGCGATCCCGGTCTCCCGCAGGATCGCGAGCACGATCGCGACGATTCCGAGCAGGAGCACGAGCTTGCCGAGGAGACCCGTGTTCCAGCCGAGGACGCTCACCTCGACCCCCTGGTCGCTGCCGGGGCCCGAGTACCAGCCTGTGAAGGCCGAGAGAGCGAGCGCCAGACCCGCGACCCACGTCATCCGCTGCCCGAGTCCCCAGAGCTCCGGCACACGCCGGCGCGGAGCTGGGCCCGGGTCGGCGGCGGGGTCGTGGTCGGGCTCGTAGCGGGGGGCGGACTCTTCCACGGACGGAAGTATGGGCACATCCCGAGCCGAAAGTCACGACAAGCAGCGCGGCGCCCCGCGGGAATCGCTGCCGCGGGTGGGCGGACTACACTTCTGCGCATGCCCGAGCCTGCTACGCGCCAACCGGCGGGCGACGACGCGCCCCCGGCGTTCGACCCCGTCGCCCTCGACCGGGCCTACCTGCTCGAGCGAGCCCGCCGACGTGCTCGCAGCGAGCGCTCCCGCGAGCGCAAGCGCGCGAGCCTG
Organism: Candidatus Gaiellasilicea maunaloa; assembly: GCA_024330215.1. Taxonomy (GTDB): domain Bacteria; phylum Actinomycetota; class Thermoleophilia; order Gaiellales; family Gaiellaceae; genus Gaiellasilicea; species Gaiellasilicea maunaloa. The sequence goes on along the minus strand of JANDLU010000072.1, from coordinate 12,185 downwards.
CGCTTCTGGGTCGTGCTGCTCGTGCTACTCGCCGCCAGTGCCGGTCTCACCGTGACGATCTGGCGCGAGATCGAGCGACTCTTCGGCCTTTGAGCTCGTTTCGGAATGACACTTCGTCGAGGGGGTGCGCTGGGCGGTGCGAGCAAGGACGCTGGACCGCCCAGCTGCGACATTTGGGCGCGACCGAGGACGCCGCATCGGGCCGCCCAGCGCGGCCCGACGGCCTCAGGCTTCATCTCGAAACGAGCTCTTCGTGATCGTCGCCAAGCCAGCGCGCGCCGAGCTTCCGGAAGCGCTCGGAGTCCTGGCGGACGCCGGTCGGGCGGTCGCGGCCGGGGAGCCGCTGCAACCCACGCTCGCCACGATCGCCGAGGCGGTGGCTCTGGCCACGTCTGCCGAGCTCGTCGTCGTCTCGCTGCGCGAACGTGGCGACGAGCTCGTGGCACGTACCGTCTGGTCTGCGTCTGCTGCGCTCGGAGCCGAGATCGAGGGTCTGCGCTCGACCGGCGCCGGGACTCCCGGCGTAGGGGCGACGGCCGAGGTGCTGCGGAAGCGGCTCGGCCCGGGAGCGATCGCATTCGGGCTGCCGCTTACGACCGCCGAACGCGACATCGGCTCGCTCGACATCCTCCGCCGCGGTGACGAGCTCGACCTGGCAGAGCAGCGGCTGGCTGCTCTCGCCGCCGACCTCGCCTCGCTCGCGACCCAGTTCTGTAGCGACGGTCGGGGCGGCCCGCTCGAGACGACGCTGCTCGACCTCGCGGGAGACGCGCTCGCGGCCGTCTCCGACGAGCAGCGAACGGGTGCGCATGTCGCGCGACTCGGGGCAATCGCGGCCAGGGCCGACGCGGCCCTGCTCTGGCGGCTGACTCCGGCCGGTTTCGAGCGGAGCGGCTCCTACGGCTCGCTGCGCGAGACCGTCTCCGTCGTCGACGCCGCCCAGGCCATCGTCGGCGGCCGGGACGCCACGGCCATCGACGAGACACCCGAAGGCGTACTCGTCACGCTCCAGCTCGGCCAGCCTCCGGCCGGCGCCCTACAGCTTCTCTACTCGGCGAGCCGCGCGCCCGAGAGCCTGGCTCCTCTGGAGAGCTTCGCGGTCCGGGTCGCCCATGCCCTGCGCGCCGCCGAGCGCTCGAGCGAGCTGGCGCTCGAGCTCGAGCGAAGCCGTGCGCTCCTGGCCGTCGTCGGCGAGGCGATCGCGCGGCTCTCGCTCGCCCACACGCTCGAGACCGCCGTCGAGCGCGTGGCCGCTCTGCTCGACACCGATCGCGTCGCCCTTTACCTCGAGGAGGAAGGCGTCTTGAGCGCCGCCGCCACCCGGGCGATCGAGGGACCGCACGAGCCCGTCGCCCGCGCGGTGCTGGAGCTCGCAATGGGGCCTCGGCGCGGTCACGGAATCGTCGAGCTCGACGCGCGGAACGCCGTCGAGCAGCTCGCTGTGGTCCGAGACGAGGCGGCGGAGGCGCAGATCACCTCGGTGCTGGCGCTGCCGCTTCTCGTCCAGGACGGCCTGATCGGGCTGCTTGCCGTCTATCCGCGCCGGCAGCGTGAGCTCACGCCGAACGAGTCCGCCCTGCTCGTGGCGCTCGCGGCCCAGCTCGCGGTCGCGGTCCAGAACGCGCGGTTGCACGAGCGCGCGAAGGAGCTCGGCGGTCGCCTGGAAACCGCGCTCGCCTCCGAGCGGGAGGCAGCGCGGCGATTGCGCACCCTCTACGAGATTGCCGGTACGTTCGCCCAGAGCCTCTCGCTGCAGACGACGCTCGACGTGCTCGCGCGCTCGATCGTCACTCTGCTCGGCGTCGATGCGGCGGTGATCCGGATGCCCGACGAGCGCGGCCTCGATTACGTCGCCCACGCCGTCGAGGTGAACGATCAGCGCGTGAATGCGGCCGCTCGAGCGCTGTTGCAGCGGCCGCAGCCGCTCTCTCGCGAGCAGCGGCAGGACCTCCTCGACCGGCGCGGGCCGCTCCTTCTCGACGCTCGTTCGGCTACCGCCTTCGAGGGCGCGATTGCGCTCCTGTCGCCGTTCCTCGAACGTGGATCGAGCGCGGCGATCGTCCCGATCGAGTCGGCCGGCGATTTGCTCGCCATGCTCACCATCGTCTCGCTCCACCCCGAGCGGCCTGTCGCGGGCGAGGCGGACACCGCGTTCACGATCACCGGCCAGGCCGCGCTCGCGATCGACAACGCCCGTCTGTATGGGCAGCAGAAGGAGTTCTCCGACACGATGCAGCGCTCGCTGCTACCCCGCGAGGTGCCGCACCTGGAGCGCTTCGAGATCGGAGACGTCTACGAGTCGGCGGCGCGTGTCGACGTCGGCGGCGACGTCTACGACTATCTCGTCCTCCCGGACGGCCGGCTTGCCGTCGTGCTCGGGGATGTCACTGGTCACGGGATCGAGGCGACGGCCGACATGGCGATGGCGAAGTTCGTCTTCCGCTCGCTCGCGCGCGTCCACGTCGATCCGGGTGCTTTCCTTGCAGCGGCGAACGAGGTAGTCACCTCGGACATCGCACCCGGCAAGTTCATCACGATGGTCGAGCTCGTGCTCGATGCGGACGCCGGCACCGTCACGTGCGCGAGCGCCGGCCACCCGGCGCCGAGGCTCGTGCTGCCTGACGGCAGTGTCCAGGCGATCGCGGCGCGCGGGCTCGCGCTCGGGATCGATGCGGCGCAGACGTATGAGCCGGTCTCGCTCGACTATCCGGCCGGAGCGAGCGTCGTCCTCTACACGGACGGGGTCGTGGAGGCGCGTCGCAACGGCGAGCAGTTCGGCGGCGAGCGTCTCGATGCGCTCCTCGCCGAGCGTCACGGATTGCCGGCGAAGGAGCTCGCAGCGGCCGCGCTCGCAGCCTGCCGGGAATGGACGGACGGCGAGCTCACCGACGACGTCGCCCTCGTCGTGATCAAGCGGTCCCGATGAGAGGCTCGCGGATCGCTCTCGCCGCGCTCGTCTTCGGGGCCGGAACCGGCTCGCTCGCAACCGAGATCGCGGCTTCGCGGCTGCTCGCCCCGTACTTCGGCTCCTCGACGATCGTCTGGGCGAACCTGATCGGGATCGTGCTCGCCGGCCTCGCGCTCGGCTACTACCTTGGCGGCAAGCTGGCCGACCGGCGCCCCGAGCCGCGGCTGCTCGGCCTGATCGTGCTCGCCGCCGCCGGCTGGGTGGCGCTGACGCCGTTCGTCGCGAGGCCGTTTCTCGACGCAACGGTGAGCAGCCTCGACGACGCCTCGGCGGGCGCCGTCATCGGCTCCTTCTTCGCGGTGCTGCTCCTCTTCGCGCCGGCGGTCGTCCTGCTCGGGATGGTCTCCCCCTTCGCGATTCGGCTCGCGATCTCCGATGTCGAGACCGCCGGCGCCGTCGCGGGCCGCTTCTACGCCCTCTCGACGGCCGGCTCCCTGCTCGGCACGTTCGTGCCGGCGCTGCTCACGATTCCGCTCGTCGGCACCCAGCGGACTCTGCTCGGTACCGCCTTCGTCCTCGCGGGCTCGGCCTCGCTCCTGCTCGGCCGTCGCGCGGCCGTCGCTGCAGTCGCCTTCGCCGTCCTCGTTGCTATCCCGCCGGGTGCGGTGAAGGCGGAGGAAGGACTCCTCTACGAGGAGGAGTCGCGCTACCAGTTCATCCAGGTGCTCGAGCGCGACGACGGCCGGCGCCTACTCAGCCTGAACGAGGGTGTGGCGGTCCACTCCGTCTGGCGTGAGAAGACCGTACTGACCGGGGGAGTCTGGGACGCGCTGCTCACCGTCCCGGCGCTGCTCGAGCCGCCGCCGGAAAGGGTCGCGATCCTCGGCAACGCGGGCGGCACGCTCGCGCGCGCATTCGGCGTCTTCTGGCCGGACGTGGAGATCGACGGCGTCGAGATCGACGCCGCCGTGACCGATGTCGGCTACCGCTACTTCGGGCTCGGCGACAACCCGCGGGTCACGACCTACGACGAAGACGCGCGGCCGTACCTGCGCCGGATCGACCGGCGTTACGACGTGATCTACGTCGACGCCTACCACCAGCCCTACGTCCCGTTCTACCTCGCCACCCAGGAGTTCTTCCGGCTCGTTCGCGACCGGCTCGCGCCGGGCGGGGTGGTTGCGTTGAATGTCGCGACCGTGCCCGGCGACGACACGCTCGTCCGCGAGGTCTCGGGCACGCTCGCGACGATCTTCCCCCGGGTGCGTGTCTGGAATGCGCTTCGCTTCAACCGGATCGTGCTCGGGTTCGCGGACGCCGAGGCTCAGGGGCAGGTGCTTGCGGCGGTCGGGACGAGGCTTCGGCCGCTGGCCGCTCTGCTCGAGGCCGATCTCCGAGCGCGGCCCGCGGTTGCGCCGTCAGCCGATCCGTGGACGGACGACCACGCACCCGTCGAGTGGGTGACCGACCGGATGATCGTCAGCTTCGCGGCGCGCGGCGGCGACCTCGACGAGGATCTCCTCCCAACCGCTCCGTGAGGCTGCTCAGGGAAGACGGCCCGCTGATCCGGGTCGGCCATCGGGGTGCGGCCGCGCTCGCGCCGGAGAACACACTTGCCGCGTTCGAGGCCGCGTTCGGAGCGGGTGTCGATGCGATCGAGCTCGACGTCCTCGACCTCGTCGGCGGCCCCCTCGTCGTCGCGCACTCGAACGACCTCTTCGAGGTGAGCCACGGCGCGGCGTGCGGAACCGTGCGCGACCGTTCGCTCGCCGAGCTGCGGGAGCTCGCCCCGGAGCTGCCGACGCTCGACGAGGCGCTCGAGTTCTTCGTCGACCGGCAGGAGCTGGCAGTCCAGGTCGACCTGAAGCTGAGCGAGCGGCTGGACGAGCTCGCGGCGGCGCTCCAGCGACACGGGCTCGTCGGGCGTACGGTCGTCAGCTCGTTTCACCGGGCGAGCCTCGCCGCAGTTGCGCGCGCGCTGCCGAGCGTGCGCATCGGCTTCACGTACCCCGAGGATCGGCGGGGCGTCGCGCGCAGGCGGATCCTCCACCCTGCGATCCGGCTCGGCACGGTCGTGCTCCGGGCGGTGCTCGCCCGTCGCGTCGGCGCGATGCTCGCGCGGGCCGGCGCGGACGCGCTGATGCTGCACCACGCCGTCGTCTCTCCCGAGGCGGTCGCGGTCGCCCACGCCCGCGGAGCGGCGGTCTGGAGCTGGACGGTCGATGGCCCGGCCGAGCTCGCGCGAATGGAGGCCGCCGGGGTCGACGCGGTGATCACGAACGATCCCAGGCTCTTTCGAGTCGTGGGTACACTGGCCCCGTGAATCGGGGATTTGCGGCTCTTTCTCTGCTTGCCTGCGCCGCGGTGGGTCTCCTGAGCGCGCTCGTCCTCGCCGCCTCGCCCGCGGCGATCGCGGACACCGGCACCTTCGGAACGGGCACGACCGGGACTGGTACGACCGGGACGGGTACGACCGGGACGGGTACGACCGGAACGACGGTGACGGCGCCGCCGACAACCACGGTGACGACGACCGTCACGACGACGACGGTTACCACCACGACGACGACCACCACGCCGAAGCCGCCCAAGCGGCCGAAGCCGAAGCCGCCGCCTCCTCGACCGACGACGATCCCCGCCGGGGTCACGATCGGCGGCCTCCATGTCGGCGGGCTCTCGCCGGCGCGGGCGACCGCTGAGGTGCGAGCGTTCTTCGCGCGGCCGGTGCCGATCCGTATCGCCGGCGCCTCGAGGCTGCTCGCGGCGCCGAAGGCGCTTGGTGCCGCCGCCTATGTCGGTGACGCCGTCAAGCGCGCTCGGATCTCGCGTCCCGGTGCGAAGGTTCCCCTGAAGGTCGTCGCGCCGCTGCCGGCGATCGAGCGCTACGTAAGCGGGCTCGCGCAGCGCTTCGACCGCACCCGAGCTGACTCACGACTGCTCCTGCGCGACTCGGCGCCCTTCGTGACCGCCAGTCGGACGGGTCGCGAGCTGCAGCAGGAATTGCTCAGCCGCGCCCTCTTCAGGAGTGTCAAGTCGCATCTTCGTAGCCCCGTCACGGCAGGTCTCGTCGAAGTGGCTCCGGCCGTCACGCCGAGCTCGATCGGCGACGTGATCGTGATTCGTCGCGGACTCAACACGCTGCTGCTCTACGACGGAATGAAGCTGCGGCGGACGTTCGGCGTCGCCACAGGGCAGGCGCGCTATCCGACGCCGCTCGGCAACTTCGAGATCGTCGTCAAGTGGCGCGACCCGTGGTGGTACCCGCCGGCCTCCGATTGGGCGAAGGACGCGAAGCCGATCCCGCCCGGGCCTGGTAACCCGCTGGGCACGCGCTGGATGGGGATCTCGTCCCCTGCGATCGGGATCCACGGCACGCCCGATGCCGCCTCGATCGGCTACTCCGCCTCCCACGGCTGCATCCGGATGCGTGTCCCCGAGGCCGAATGGCTCTTCGAGCAGGTCGAGATCGGCACGCCGGTCTTCATCGTCCAGTGACCTTCGTTCGCCTTCGGCTCGGGGAGCTCTCGAGTTCCCTCACACCCCCTGGAGCTCATGGGACGAGAGTCGTCTCATGAGCGGCAGGATCCGTCTCGGAGGTCAGGTTCTGGCGGTCGGCGTCGTGGTCGCCTTGCTCGGCCTCCTGATCTGGAAGGTCGCGAAGGGTGACGACAACGCCGTCACCGGCTCGCTCGCGGAGGGGAAGCCGGCCGCGGCGCCGGCCTTCACGCTCGCGAAGCTCGACGGCGACGGCGAGCTGACCCTCCAGTCGCTGCGCGGCAAGGCGGTCGTGCTCAACTTCTGGGCGTCCTGGTGCGGCCCGTGCAAGGACGAGACGCCGCTCCTGCAGAGAAGCTGGGAGCGCTGGGAGGGCAAGGGCGTGGTCTTCGTCGGCATCGACGTCAAGGACTTCCGCGGCGACGCCCGCTCGTTTCTGCGCAAGTTCGGCGTCACCTATCCGAATGTCTACGACGGCAAGGGCTCGACCGTGGGCCGGTACGGCGTCACCGGCTTCCCCGAGACGTACTTCATCGACGCGCGCGGCCGGGTCGTCTACCGGATCGCGGGGCCGGTCGACGAGGCGAGCGAGCTCGACGACGGGATCGCGCGCGCCCTCGCGGCCGCGTGACACAGTCACGCGGCCGCGAGGGGATCTGGGGAAGCCAGCGGGTTCCCCCAGAAGAACGCGCCGAGGCGCAGCAGCGGGCGGCGAGACGGGGGCTCGTGGGGGAAACAGGGTTTTCCCACGCGACCGACCCGCAGGCGAGGGAGGTCGCGTGAAGCTCCTCGGCGTTCTCGTTGTCGCGCTCGTCCTCGCCTCGCCCGGATTCGCAAGTGAGCAGAACCCGACCGCGGCCGAGCTCGAGTCCGAGCTCGTCTGCCCGATCTGCGACTCGACGCTCGACACGTCGAACGCCGAGATCGCACGGCGGATGAAGGCGTTCATCCGGGTTCGGATCGCGGCCGGCGACACGAAGAGCGCGATCAAGGCGAAGCTCGTCGAGCAGTTCGGCCAGGGCGTTCTGGCCGTGCCGCCGCGGCAGGGATTCGACTGGCTCGCGTGGTTGTTGCCGCTTGCCGGGGTGGGGGTGGCAGTCGTGGTCGTCGGCTCGCTCGCCTGGGGCTGGAGCCATTCGCGCTCCGAGGCGAACGAGCTGCGCGATGCACCGCCTCTGGATCCGGGAACCGAACGCCGGCTCGACTACGAGCTCGACCGCTTCGAGTGAGCGCCGCCGGCGTCGCCGTCGCCTTCGCGGCGGGCCTCGTCTCGTTCCTCGCCCCCTGTGTACTTCCGCTCGTGCCGGGCTACCTCTCTGCCGTCTCGTCGGTCGAGGCCGACCGGCTCGGAGAGGCCGGTGCCGGAAGGCGGGTCGTCTTCTCGAGCCTTCCGTTCGTCGGCGGGCTCGTCGCCGTCTTCGTCCTGCTCGGCGCCGGCGCCGCCGCGATCGGGCTCTCGATCGCCGAGAACCAGTTCCTGCTCGAGCAGATTGCCGGCTTCGTCCTGATCGTCTTCGGTCTGGTCTTCGTGGGCCTCCTGCCCTGGCCCGAGCGGCTGCTCGGTGCGGGACTCGTTCGGGGAGCCCGCCGGCGCGGCTCGGGCTTCCTCCTCGGCGGCGCGTTCGCGGTCTGCGCCGCGCCCTGCATCAGCCCTGTGCTCGGCTCGATCCTCGTCCTCGCGGGCGATTCCGGCACGGTGCTCGAGGGCTCCGTGCTGCTCGCCGTCTACGCGCTCGGGCTGGCCGTGCCCTTTCTCGTCGCGGCGGCGCTCTTCGTCCCGGCGATGGGGTTCTTCCGCCGGATCCGCGACCACTACACGGCGATCCAGCTCGTCAGCGGCGCGATCCTCGTCGCACTCGGCGCGCTTCTCTTCTTCGACCGCTTCTGGTGGCTGCGCGTCTACCTGAACCGCTTCTTCCAGTTCCTCGGCTTCGGCTAGACGTCGGGCTGCGGGAGCTCGAGCGAATCCGTCTCGGCTACAGACGTAGCGGCCGCGAGGGACTCGAGCAGACGAGCGATGTCGACGCCGCGATGCGCCGGCGCGTACGGCCCGAGCCGTCGCGCCGCTTTCTCGAGCTGCCGCTCGCAGCCGACCCGGTTCCCGCGTCCGGCCTGATACCAGGCGACAGCGACATGGACGAGTCCCTGGAGGAAGTCCCGCTCCTCGGCGGGCGCCGCGCGCCACTCGTCCTCGAGCTCCTCGTGGGCGGAGAAGTAGGCGCCGGCGCGGATCAGCTCGAGTCCCTCGGCGAGGCCCATTCTCTGAGTATCGGCCCTGGGTATCGGTCGCGGCCGCCCTTGGTGCTAGATTCGGCCCCGTGGCGACCATCCTGCTCGCGGGGGTCGACCTCTTCTTCAGGGGGAAGCTCGAGGGGCTTCTTCCCGACCACCACTTCGTCGCGACCGACAGCGTCGACGCGCCTGACCTCGTGATCGCCGACATTGCGCGCGTCGATCCCGACGAAGTCGTGGACGCCTGGCCTCACGTGCCGATCCTCGGCTTCACGAATCACACCGACAAGACGGGCCTCCAGCGGGCCCACACGGCGGGGTTCGACCAGGTGCTCGTCAAGTCGGCGCTCGTCGAGCGCGCGCCCGGTCTCGTCGCCGAGCTGACCGCGCGGCCCGCCTGAGAGGGCTGGATAGACTCGCCGCCGTGACGTACATCATCGCCGAGCCCTGCATCGACATCAAGGATCGCTCGTGCGTCGACGTCTGCCCGGTGGACTGCATCCACGAGTTCGGGCGAATACTCGTGATCGACCCCGAGGAGTGCATCGACTGCTTCGCACCCTCGGAGCAGCTCCTGACCAGCCGAGGCGTGAGGACGTTCGCGGAGCTCGAGGATCAGAGCTGTAGCGTGCTCACGGACGGCGGTTTCCGACCCGCCGCGGTGAAGCGGTTCCGTCGCGGCCCGCTCGTCGAGGTGCAGCTAGCGCCGGCCTTCGAGGAGCGGGATCGCTACGGCGGCACTCGGCTGACGACAAGGAACGTCTCCCGCTTCCGCCGCACTCTCCAGGCGACGCCGACCCACCGCTGGATCCTCGCCGACGGTCAGAAGACCGACAGCCTCGGTGTGGGTCAGTTCGTGCCCGCGATGCAGCTTCGGCCGGCCCGCGACTCCGAGCAGTACCGCCTCGGCGTGCTTCACGGGCTCGTCTACGGCGACGGAAGCTGGAACAAGCAGGAGATCAGGTCGGGCCTGCACCTCCACTACGTCCAGCTTTACGGCGCGAAAGTGGCCGCGTTCAAGGACTTCTTCGATCAGGTGAACTTCTCGCCGTGCCTCGACGTCCAGCCGGGGTACGTGGGAACCGGCGTCGTCCGCGCCGCGGTGAATCTGAAGCGCTCGCTGCCCGAGTCGTCCGATCACGAGTATGTCACCGGGTTCGTGGACGGCTGGCTCGCGTGCGACGGAGATCGCGTCAAGGCGGGCTCGTGGCGCCTTCGCTCGACCGATCACGAGGCGCTCGGCTGGCTCGAGCTGGCTGCACCCCTTGCCGGCTACGTCGCCATCGGCTCGGGTGAGGAAAGCAACCTCGAGACGAACTTCGGCGTTCGCAGCCGGCCCCTCCGCTGGCTCTACCTTGCCACGCAAGAGGTCTCCTGGCGCGTGATGCGGGTCGACCAGCTCGAGCAGGAGGCGAGCGACACGTTCTGCGCCGTCGTCCCCGGCAAGCACGAGTTCACTCTCGCCGGCGGCGTCTACACCTTGAACTGCGGTGCCTGCGAGCCGGAGTGCCCGGTCGAGGCGATCTTTCCCGAGGACGCGCTGCCCGACAAGTGGGAGCCGTTCGTGAAGATCAACTACGCCTACAGCGAGGGCGCCGAGGTGATCGACAAGCTCGTCGACGAGTACGCCACCGAGCACGACGTCCAGAACCCGCCGCTCGAGTAGCGCGTGCTCCACGTCACGAACGGCGACTCCGCGTGCGTTCTGATCGAACGGATCGTCGACGGTGACGTGATCGCCTGGCGGGACGCGCTGCACGAAGGCCCGGTGCCCGACGTGCCGCCCGATGAGCTGAGACGGGTGCGTGCGCGCTTCCTCGCCGAGTGCGGCTGGAGCGACGAGAGCCCCGCTCTGCGAGAGCTGGAGGAACGCGACGCAGCGGTCGTCGAGGCTCTCGAGCTCTGCCTCTGGTTCGAGCACGACCTCTACGACCAGCTCCAGCTCCTCCAGGTCCTCGCGTTGGCCCGCGGCCCGGTCGAGCTCGTCCAGAGCGACCGCTTCCTGGCCGAACTCGCCCCGGATGAGCTCGGTCGCCTGTACGAGTCCCGGCGGCCGCTCGACCACGCTCAACGCGCTCTTGCGGCACGCGCTTGGGCGGCTTTTCGCGCTCCCGAGCCAACGGCGCTCGCGGAGCTCGTGGACGACGACACGGCGGCGCTGCCATTTCTCGGGGCGGCGCTTCGCCGTCACCTCGACCAGCTACCGGATCGTCAGAGCGGGCTCGCCCGCACCGAGCGGCTCGTGTTGGACGTGGTGCTTGCTGACGCGAGGACGCGCGAGGACGTCTTTCGTTCCGTCCAGCGCCTCGATCGGCCTTCGTTCATGGGTGACTCGGCGCTCTGGCTCTGGCTCGAGCGGCTCGAGCCGCTGATCGGGCGCGAGCCGTTCGAGTTGACCCCTCGGGCGATCTCGATCGATACGGGAGCCGAACGGTGGCGGACGCCGGCGCGGTGGCTCGGCGGCATCCGCCTTCAGGAATAACGAGCGCGTCGACCGGGAAGCGATCGCCTGTCCACGAGCGAAGGAGGAGCCATGCCGCAGGAGGCCTGGAACGCCAAGCGGGAACGACAGTACGAGCACGTCAAGGACAGTCTCGAGGAGCGCGGGACGGGACCCAAGAAGGCCAAGGAGATCGCCGCGCGAACTGTGAACAAGGAACGCGCACGCGCCGGCGAGGCGAGGGAGTCGTCGCGGCTCTCGCGCGAGGACATCTCGTCCGGCCGCCGCGGAGGACTTCGCTCCGGAACGAAGCGTGAGCAGGGCCGCACGCGCGATCAGCTCTACAACGAGGCGAAGCGGATGGGCATCGAAGGCCGCTCGAAGATGAACAAGGAGCAGTTGCAGCGCGCGGTCGACCGGAAGAAATGAGTTTCTCGGCAGCTATCCTCGCGCGGTGACGCCGCGTAGCCTCGACCACGTCGCTCTCTGGGTCGCCAATCGCGATGCGATGGCAGAGATCGCGACCGAGCGGCTCGGGCTGCACACGATCCAGCGCACCGACACGTTCACGCTTCTCGGCGCCGACGCGCGTCGCGGCAAGCTGACGCTCTTCGAGGCGCCAGAAGACGTAGAGGGGCCGCGGGAACGGGGAGCGCTGAAGCGGATCGGCCTGCGCGTCGGCTCGCTCGAGAGGCTCGAGCCGCGCTTCGAGCTCGGCGAGGGCCTCGAGGTCGTGCTCGTCGAGGCCGAGACCGAGTCGGACTTCGATCTCGACCACGTGGCGCTCGTCTCCCCCGACCCGACGGCGGCCGCTCGCGCCTGGGAAGCGTACGGGTTCGCCCCCGCCGGCCCGAACCGGGTCGAGGTGGGCGGCGCCTACATCGAGCTGCACGCCCCCGACCCGGACGGGGGCGACCCCGGCTCGCCCGAGCGGTCGCTGCTGAACCACATCGGCGTGGGGGGGGGCGCGGGCGGCGCACGCCCCCCGCCCGCGCCCCCGGCCGGGGCCGGGGCCGTCCGGGGGCCACTTCCCGCGCGCGCGGGGGGGCCTGGGGGGGGGCGGGGGCGGCGGCTTCGACGTCGAGCCTCCGGATCAGCTCTCCGGGTTCG
>JANDLU010000071.1 GCA_024330215.1 Candidatus Gaiellasilicea maunaloa | reverse complement strand
TGTCCTCGTCGGGTCCGCCTGGCGCCTGCACGACGCCGTCCAAGCTCATGAACTCGATGATCGCGATACGCACGGAACTCGCTCCTCTCGTCGCTCGGGTACAGCCATGTAGACGGACGCCGCGCTCCAGAATCATCGCGCCCACTCGATCCCGCCATCCGAGCCGACTCGATGGTCTGGGGCAACGCTTCGCTGTGTGACACTCGGGGCGGCTCGAGACCCAGCTCGGGCGCACGGCACGCCCTCAGGAGACACTGCTGAACGCTGGCCAACGCCAGACTCGGCGTTGCGCGTTGGACGACTTGCTGGCCGCCGTGCATAGTCGGATCGTGGATCGCGCCGCCGCCGAGGTCTGGGTCCGGTCGCATGTCGAGCCGGTCGGCGCGATCGAGACGGCGCACGAGCGACCTTGGGCGACGGTGCTGCGCGTGCCGCTGGCCGACGGCGTCGCGTGGTTCAAGGCGTGTGCTCCGGTGCAGGCATTCGAGCCGCGGCTGACGGCCGAGCTCTACGCGCGGTGGCCCGACCGCGTCGCCGAGGTGCTCGCGCACGACGAGCGACAGGCCTGGCTTCTGCTCGAGGACGCCGGCACGCCGCTCGGCGCCTTCGGCAACCCGCCCGAGACCTGGCTGGCGGCGCTGCCGCCGTACGCCGAGCTTCAGCGCGGCGAGGCGGCATACGTGGACGACCACCTCGTGCATGGTGTCCCGGACCTGCGCGTCGCGAGCCTGCCGGATCGCTACGAGAACCTCCTGCGGCACGATCTGCCGCTCGAACGCGACGAGATCCGCCGGTTGCGCAGGTTCGCGCCGCGCTTCGTCCAACTCTGCGGCGAGCTCGCCGCACACGACCTGCCGGAGACGGTTCAGCACGACGACCTTCATATGACGAACGTCTACGTCGATGGCGAGCGGCTGCGCGTGCTCGACTGGGGCGACGCCTCGATCTCGCATCCTTTCGCTTCGCTCGTCGTCACGTTCCGTTTCCTCGAGGAGCGAACCAAGCTGCCTCCGACCGACTCGTGGTTCGCCCGGCTGCGCGACGCGTATCTGGAACCGTGGGGCCGCGGTCTCGCCGAGACGTTCGCGCTTGGGATCCGGGTCGGCACGTTCGCGCACACGTTCGCCTGGGCGCGGCAGCGGGATCACCTACCGGAGGCGGCGCGTCCCGACTTCGACACAGGGTTCACGATCGTGCTGCGACGAGCAGTCGCCCAGACGCTCGCATAGAGCAGCGCGTAAGCTCGATCTCAGGCGCTCAGGAGATTCCCAGCATCGCCGGCGGAGTACGGCTTCTGGGCCGCGGTAGAGAAGTCGACCGACCGATTCGTGGGTTGATCGAGTGCTACTGGGGCCGCACTCGCAGCAGCGTCCGCGTCGGCCGAACGTACGCGTCGTCCGGGATCCCGCCCTGGAAGCTCGCCAGGAGGTGCGGGTGTTGGCAGGTCGAGCACCAGATCACGGCCGCGTACCGTCCCGCGCGCACGCTCGGCACCCGGAAGCCGATCCCAGGCTTCCCGCTGAGCGTACGTCCGACCTTGTGGACGCCAACCAGAGCCGGCGGTGGGCCGAGGCGCGGCAACCCGCCCCCGCTCGCGGGTCGGATCACGTTGCCGAGGATGGGCGCATAGACGAGGTAGACATGCACTACATTCCTCGTGCTCGTGAAGTACTCGCCGAACGTCAGCGACACCCGCTCGCCCGGGCGAGCAGACGAGCGGTCGAACTGAAGCGAGAGCGTGGCGTGGAGCGGTGCCGGGGAGCGCCAGCGCGAGCAGCGCGGCCAGACACGAGATGCGGCGTGCGACGGTGCGTGTCACCCTCCAACCGTAGGGGCTGTCACTCGGCCCTTCGCGGGTCGAGAGCGTCGTGGAGCCCGTCGGCGACCACGTTCGCGGCGAGCACGAAGACGGTGATCGCGATCGTCGCGAGGAGCATCTCCCAGAGCCGGAAGAACTGGAGCCCGCCCTGGGCGATGTTGCCCCACGTCGCCGTCGGCGGATTCGGGCCGAGCCCGAGCACCGACAGGAACGCCTCGCCCAGGATCACGGCCGGCAGCTCGAGGAAGACGGCGATCAGGATCGTCCCGGCCGTGTTCGGGAGGACGTGACGGCGGGCGATTCGCGTCCACGAGGCGCCGGACGCCCGCGCGGCGACGACGAACTGCTTCTGCTTGAGCGCTCGGACCTCGCCACGAACGAGCCGAGCCGTGAGCATCCAGCTCGCAATCGAGAGCGCGAACGCCATCGCAGCGATCGTCTGCGCATGCACGCTGAGGACGACGAGGATCACGATCGCGATCGGCAGGCGCGGGATCGCGAGCAGGCCGTCCACGAGCCGCATCAGCGCGTCGTCGACCCTGCCGCCCGCCAGTCCCGCGAGCGTGCCGTAGAGCGTGCCGATCGCGAGGATCACGGCGAGCGCGCCGCCGGCGATCAGGAACGTCGTCCGGCCTCCTGCGGCGAGGCGAGCGAGAAGATCGCGGCCGAGCTGGTCGGTGCCGAGCGGGTGCTCCCAGCTCGGTCCTTGCCGGGAACGGTCGAGGTCGACACCGTTGGCGTCGTGCGGCGAGAGCGCCGGCCAGGCGAGGCAATAGGCCGCGAGCGCCGCCAAGACCAGCATCGCGACAAGGACGGCTCGGTTGCCTGCGAGCACGCGGATGCGACTCACCGGCGCTCCAGCACTCGCGGATCGAGCAGCGCCAGCGCGATGTCGGCGAGGGCGTTCGCCACGATCACGAAGACCGCGAGCACGACGGTGACGCCGAGCAGCACGGGCGTGTCCCGCGTTCGCGCCGCCTCGACGTAGAACGACGAGGCGCCCGGGATCCCGAACGCGTCCTCGACGAAGAACGCGCCGGTGACGAGCAGCGCCAGCAGCGGCACGGCGGCCGAAAGGAAAGGCGTGAGCGAGTTTCGGAGCACGTGGAGCCAGAGGATCCGGCTCTGCGTCAGACCCTTCGCGCGGGCGGTGCGCACGTAGTCCTCGACGAGCTCCTCGACGACGGCCGCCCGGACGAGCCGCGCGACATAGCCGATCGGCGCGAGCGCGAGCACGAGCGAAGCGGCAAGCCGCGTCTCCCAGCTCTCCCAGCCGAGCTCGACCAGGTGCCACTCGCGCGCCACGTAGCGGCCCGCGACGTAGGCGACGAAGAAGACCGGGACGACGAGGAGGACGGTCGCGGTCGAGGTGAGGAGGCGATCGACGACGCCGTTGCGGTTGGCGGCTGCGACGAGGCCTGTCGCGATCCCGAGCGGAATCGACCAAGCTGCTGCGAGGAGTACGAGCTGGAGCGTGATCGGCGCGGCACCCTCGACGACGTCGTCCACCGTGAGATTGCGTTGGACGAGGGAGGGCCCGAAATCGAACGTGAAGACGTTCTTGACGTAGTGGCCGAACTCGACGAGCCACGGCTCGTCGAGGTGGTAGAAGTCGCGCAGGAAGCGTTCGTAGGTCTCCGGGACGCCGATGTATCCCTCAGGGGGCGTGAACGGACTGCCGCCGGCGCCGCGAAGCAGGGCGTAGGTCGCAAGCATGACGAGGAGGACGAGCGGGATCGTCCACAAGAGGCGCCGAAGCACGAAGCCGGCGAGCGACATCTCGTTGAGCTACCCGTCTCGCCTGCGCCCGACTCGACGGCCGGCGCGCGTCTGGGGCAACGGCTCGACTAGCGCTGCTGGGCGATCCGGGTCAAACGCCGCAGCGGCGCCGCCAGGCGCTGATCGAGGTCACGACGATTCTGCGCGAGCAACCGGTCGACTTCGACCTTGAACGAGCCTTTCTCGGCCCGGAGCTTGGCTGCTAGCTCCTCGAGCTCGACTGCTTGTTTCTCCAAATCGGTCATCGAACCGAAGTATAGGGACGTGCCATCAGCTCTCGAGCTTGCCGAGGCGCTCTTCGAGGTCGGAAACCGCTCGGGAAACGCGCGCGACCGCCTCGGCCCGCGCCGCGGTTTCCTCCGCTTGCTCATCGAAACGGGTGTTCAACGCGGTCGTCACACTCGCGATCTGATCGTCGAGACCCTTTGTGACCTCGCCGATCGCGGTGATGGAGGCCGTCGCCGCGCCGGGAAGATCCGCGAGCTCGACGAACGGCAGCTTGATTCCGAAGCTCCCGACCCAGACCCGCTGGGTGATCCCACCCGCCAGGAAGGCCGCCACGAAAACGAGCCCGAGCTGGAGGAAGAGGACGCCGCTGCCGGAGATGCCCGCTCGAAGACGGAATCGTCCGCAGGGGCCACCGTCTTTGTCGTTTCGGTCTCCTCGCCCTTGCGCATCGTCGTCGCAGAGCCGCCTGCGGGCGTCGCGAGCGCTTCGGTCGAGCTCGGCGCCGCGGTGCTCGATTTCGTCACGGTGGTCGTCAGCGTTCGGAGCTCACGGGGATCGTCGAACGTGAACGTCCTGTCGGACGCGTAGGGCCAGATCACCGCCGTGATTCCGACGGCGAGCACGATCACGGCGACGACGCGGGAGACGACATCCGCCCACCAACGCCGATCCCGCGGCTTCGGTGCAGTCTTCGAGAGATCGCCGCTCGGTGGCTCCGACACGTGCTCGATGCTACGAAGTCTCGCTCGCCCGGGTCAAGCAGGTCACGCCAGAAGCGAGCGGTACAAATCGTCGATGTCGCCGACGAGGCGCTCGACGACATAGCGCGAGGGGACGCTCTCGCGGCCGGCCTCGCCCATCCGGTCGCGCAGCTCGGGCTCGCTCGCGAGGAGGGCGAGGCGCTCTGCTAGCGCCTCGACATCGCCCGCCGGGACGAGGAAGCCGTCGACCCCTTCGCGGACGACGTCGGGGACGCCGCCGACGCTCGTCGCCACGACCGGGCAGCCGGAGGCGAGCGCTTCGATCACGACGACCGGCGTCCCCTCGTTCGCCGAGGGCAGGATCAGCGCGTCGAACGCCCGATACCAGCCCGAGACGTCCTCCTGATAGCCCAGGAAGTAGCAGTGGCGGACGATCCCGAGCTCGCTCGCCCGCTGCTCGACGGCGTCGCGGTCGGGGCCGTCGCCGATCATCACGAGCACCGCGTCGATACCCCGCTCGCGCAGCCGCGCCAGGCTCTCGAGCACGTCGTCCGTGCGCTTGACGCCGGTCATCCGCCCCACCCAGCCGACCACGAAGCGCCCGGGCGTGATGCCGAGTCGCGCGCGCGTGTCGCCGCCCGCGACCTGCGTCTGCACCCGCTCGCCGAGCTCGATCCCGAGCCGGACGACGCTGAACATCTCCGCCGGTGCCACGCCGAGCGAGACGAGGTCGTCTCGCACTTGGGGGCTGACCGCGATCAGGCGCGTCGTCACCCGTGCGAGCAGCCGCTCGAGCAGGCGGAAGGCCCGCGACTTGAGTGGGCCGAAATAGCCGTGTAGGACGTGGCCGTGGAAGGTGTGGACGACGATCGGCGGTCGCGCGTCGCCGGCGAGGAGCGCCGCGAGCCGCCCGACCGTGCCGGCCTTCGCGGTGTGCGTGTGCAGGATCTGCGGTCGCAGCTCGCGGATCAGCCGCGCGAGCCGCACCACCGAGATCGCGTCCCGGACCGGCGAGATCTCGCGCGAGAGCGCGTCGAGCTTGACGATCCGGACGCCGAGATCCTCGGCCACGTAGGCCATCGAGCCCTCGCCGGGCGCGAGCGAGCCGGCGACGAGCGTCGTCTCGTAGCCGCGTTCCGCGAGCCCGGCCGAGAGGTAGGCGACGTGGAGCGCAGGCCCGCCCATGTTCAGGCGCGCGATCACGCGCAGGACTCGGATCGGCGCGGCCCGGATCGGCTCAGACAAGAGAGTCGGCGGTGCGACGAAGCCCTTCCTCGAGGCCCACCTTCGGCTCCCAGCCGAGCACCTCGCGCGCCGCCGAGATGTCGGCCCACGAGTCGCGGATGTCGCCGGCGCGCGGCGGCAGGTGTCGCCGCTCGACCGGCTGCTCGAGGATCTCGCCGATCAGCTCGGCGACCCGGTTGACGCTCGAGGGCGCAGCGGAGGCGACGTTGAACATCCGGCCGCTCGCGTCCCGCGCGTCGGCCGCCCGGACCGTCGCGTCGACCACGTTGCCGACGTAGGTGAAGTCGCGGGATTGCTCGCCGTCGCCGAAGATCGTGATCGGCTCGCCGGCCGCGATCGCGGTCACGAAGAGCGGCACGACCGCCGCATACTGCGAGAAGGGGCTCTGCCGTGGCCCAAAGACGTTGAAGTAGCGGAGCACGACCGACTCCAGCGACTCGTAGACGCGGCTGAAGCTGACGCAATAGCGCTCGGCCGCGAGCTTCGCAACCCCGTACGGGGAGATCGGGTCGGGCGGCGTCGACTCGGTGGTCGGCAGCTCGCGCGTCGAGCCGTAGACCGAGGTCGAGGAGGAGAAGACGACCCTGCGGGCGCCCTCGTCGCGCGCGGCGAGCAGCACGTTCAGCGTTCCCTCGACGTTGACGGCGCTCGAGGTGAGTGGATCCTGCACCGAGCGCGGCACCGAGCCCATCGCGCCGAGGTGGAAGACGACCTCGATCCCGCGCATCGCGTTGTGGACGCGCTCGTAGCTACGCAGCTCGCCTTCGACGACTTCGACGTCGACGCCCTCGAGGTTCGTCCGGTTGCCGGTCGAGAAGTTGTCGAGCACGCGGACGGCGTCGCCGTGCTCGAGCAACCCGCGCACGAGGTGCGAGCCGATGAAGCCGGCGCCGCCCGTCACCAACACCCTTCGGCTCATTCCGGCACCTTTGCGACGATGTGGTAGTTGGCGAAGATCGTGCCGGGGATCGGCTCGCGCAGCGACTCGACGCGCGCGTCGATCGACTCGGCGAGCCGGTTCACTCCCCAGACGAGCGGCCGCACAGCCGGGCGCAGGTGCGCGCGGGCGGCGAGGAGCTCGACGGTGTGAGTGAGCAGCATCCCGAGGCAGGCGGTCGTCCCGGCGCCGGGTCGCACCTCGAGCGCCGCCCATTCCCCGTTCTCGCGGAAGAGCCGCTCGAGCCCCGCATGCGTCCAGCGCCAGAGGTCGTTTGGCGCGGGATGGTACACCTGCACCCCGTGGGTGGACGCGAGCACCCGCCCGCCGGGAGCGGTCACACGTCGGAGCTCGCGGACGGCCCGCGCCGGGTCGTCGCAGTGCTCGAGCACCTGGTTGCAGAGGACGAGGTCGAAGGAGCCGTCCTCGACCGGCAACGCCTCGACCGGGCCGAGCAGGTCGGCCGCCGGATTCTCGACGACGTCGACGCCAACGTAGCTCGCGGCTGCCGCGAAGTAGGGATAGTAGGGCTTGACACCGCAGCCGACATCGAGCACGCGCTCTCCCGCGGCTGCTGCGCCCTCGCGCTCCAGCCAGCGCGCGAGCGGGGCGCGGACGGCGTAGGTCGCCGAGGCGGGCGACGGGTTGCGACGGGTCTCGCCGGGCCAGTCAGCCATCGGCTGGCGGAGTCGAGAGGGCGGCGGCCACGAGCCCGACGCCGAACCAGGTCAGCGCATCGAGTGGGAGCCCGGCGACGAGTCCCTGGGCCGTCCAGGCGCCGGCGCACGCGAGGACCACCGCAGCTCCGGCGAGCGCCGGGCCGGGTGCGGTCCGCCGGAGCGCGGCTCGGACGCCGATCGCGATCGGGATCGCGAGCGCGGCGAGAAAGAGGACGAGGCCGACGAGACCGAGATCGGCGAGCGCCTGCACGTAGGCGTTCTGAACGCCGTACGGCTCCGCTTCGGAGGGAAAGGCCTGCGCCGCGACGTCCGGGAAGCGGTCGTGTGCGTCGGCGAGATACGGCTCCAGGGTGGTGAACTCCTGCGTCGCCTGCCAACCTGCGCCTGCGACCGGACGATCGACGAAGACGCGCAGGCCGAAGTAGCCGAGCAGCGTCCGGTGCGAGTAGGTCTGGACGTCCTCGCTGGTCGTCTCCTGCGCCTCGAGCAGGCCGACGAAGCGGCCGAACTGGGCGAGGTCGCCGCCCCGCAGCGCAACGACGCCCACGACGGTTGCGAGGACGATCGCCGTGATCGTGACGAGCCGACGCGCTGTCAACGAGCGCAGCAGGGCGGCGACCGCGACGACGAGGACGGCTGCTCCGACGAGGCCGAGCGCGCCCCCGACCGAGCCGGAGAGGACGAGCCCGAGCGCGCCCGCGGCGCACGCCGCCTCGCGGAGCCGCCCCACGAGCCAACGCTCGTCGCCGAGCGCGAGCCCGACGAGCCCGATCGCGAGCGTCGTCGCCCCGGTCGCTGCGAGGTCGTGGTAGCCGATCCACGAAGGCTGGCGCTCGCCCGCGGCCGTGTCTCCCAGGCCGGCGAACTGCGCGAGCCCGACGACGTCCAGCACGGCGAGCCAGCCGACGAGCGTCCAGAGCACGAGCCGGAGCGCAGCCGCCGAGCGCACGAGCACCGCCACCGCCACCGCGATCATGGCGTACTCGACGAACCCGGCCGCCGTGACGAGGTGCGTGCCGGTCGCGTAGGGGCGATCCGAGACGGCGCCGACGACGACACCTGCGCCGACCCAGGCGAGCAGCGCGAGCGCCGGGGCGAGCACGACAGCGGCCGGACGAAGCGAGCCGACGTCACGGACGAGCACAGCCACTGCCGCCGCCGCGAGCGCGAGCACGGCGAGATCGGAGAGCTTGAGGGAGGCGTCCGTGCCGCCGAGGTCGAGCGAGACCTGCGGCTGGTGGTCCACGTGCAGGAGGAGGACGGGGACGGAGGCGGCGAGGAGGAGCGCGCCGAGCCGGGCGACGGCCGGTTGCGGGATGCGCGCAGCCGTGCGGGAAAGAGCCGTCAACCCGGCCACTATACTGGCCTGCCTAGATGCCCTCGCGGCTTTTCTGGCGCCGTTTTGCGACCGCCGCCGGCCTCTATGGCTCCACTGCTCTCGGGGTGCTCGGTACGGTCGTGGCTGCGCGCTCGCTCTCGAAGGACGACTTCGGCCTCTTCGCCACCGTCTTCGTCGCGGCCGGCTTCTTCCAGGTCCTGCTCGACCTCACCGTCGAGGAATCGCTAACGAAATACGGCTTCCGCTACGTCTCCTCGGAGCAGTGGGGACGGCTCCGCGGGCTCTTCCGCTCGGCCCTCCGGCTGAAGCTGCTCGGCGGCGCCCTCGCCGGGCTCGCGCTGCTCGCGCTCGCGCCGGTCGCGGACGCGATCTTCTCGAGCGACGGCCTCACCTGGGCGTTCGTCGCCGCGGCGGCGCTGCCGCTGCTCCAGTCGCCGGAGAACGTGTCGGCGACGGCGCTCCTGCTGCGCGGTCGCTACGACCTCCGCGGCCTCTTCCAGACGGTCTCGATGGGGTTGCGCCTGATTGCGATCGCAGTCGGCGCGCAATCCGGCGTCGTCGAGATGGTGATCGGAATCGGAATCGCGCAGGCCGTCTCCACGTGCATCGTGGGGGCGGTCGGGCTCGCCGCCTTCCGGCGCTTCCCGCGCGTCCCGGCCGAAAGACTCGCCGAAGACCGCAAGGGGATCGTCGCGTTCGTGCTCCAGTCGAGCGCCGCGACGGGGCTCCTCTCGCTCCGCGCGGCGCTGGCGCCGCTGCTGCTCGGCGTCGCCGCGGGGCCGACGCAGGTCGGCATCTTCCGGATCGCGCAGGCACCCCAGTCGGGGTTCGCGGCCGCGAGCGCGCCGGTACGACTGATCCTCCTCACCGAGCAGACCCGAGCCTGGGAGCGCGGCGCGCAGGCGAGCGTGCTCGCCGGCGTGCGTCGCTACACCCTGATCGCGACCCCGTTGATGCTCGCGGTCGTCCCCGTCTTCGTCTGGCTGATGCCCGATCTGATTCGGCTCGTCTTCGGGTCGCGCTACCTGGACGCGACCGACGCCGCCCGGCTGATCCTCGTCGCCGCCGGGATCCAGCTCGCGATCGGTTGGACGAAGTCGCTTCCGGTCGCGATCGGGCGGCCGAACCTGCGCCTCGTCACCCATGGGATCGAGACCGCGGTGCTGCTGCCGCTCGTCGTCGTGCTCGGCCTCGAGTGGGGCGCGGCCGGTGCGGCGGCCGCGACGCTCGCCGCGACGGTGGCGTTCGTGCTCGCGTGGGCCGTCATCTTCGCCCGGATCCGGCGAGACGCGCTCGCGTGAAGGTGCTGATCGTCTCCGGGATCTGGCCGCCCGACGTGGGCGGGCCTGCAAGCCACTCGCCCGAGCTGGCGGCGTGGCTGCACGGGGGCGGCCACCGGGTGGAGGTGCTCACGACGGCGACCGCCGCCCCGACCGTCGAGGCCTATCCGGTGCACTGGATCGGCCGGGGACTGCCGCCCGGGACCCGTCACGCGGCCTTCGCGCTGCGGCTGGCGCTCCTTGCGCGGGCTACCGACGTCGTCTACGTGAACTCGGTGCTGACGCGCGGCGTCTCGGGCGCTCGGGTCGCGCGCAAGCCCGTCGTCGTCAAGCTCACCGACGACCCGGCCTACGAGCGCGCGCGACGATTCGGGCTCTTCGCCGGCGACCTCGACGGCTTTCAGCGGTTCGACGGCGGCCCGCGGGTGCGGGCGCTTCGCGCTCTGCGAGACGCGGCGCTGCGAGGCGCCTCGCTCGTCGTCTGCCCGAGCGCCTACCTGCGTGAGCACGCACTCGGCTGGGGGTTGCGTCCCGAGCGGGTCGTCGTGGTCGAGAACGCGACTCCGGAGTTGCCCGACCTGCCGACGCGCGAGGAGGCACGCGCCGACTTCGACATCGACGGACCGTTGCTCGCCTTCGCCGGACGACTCGGCCCGGCAAAGGCGCTGGAGGTGACGCTGGCGGCGCTCGCCGAGCTCGCGGACGTCACGCTGCTACTCGCCGGCGACGGCCCCGGGCGGGCGTCGCTGGAGCGTCAGGCGGCGGAGCTCGGGCTCGGCGAGCGAGTGCGCTTCCTCGGCGCGCTCGGCCGCGACGAGGTGCTGCGGCTCTTCCGCGCCGCCGATGCGGCCGTGCTCTCGTCGGCCTGGGAGAACTTCCCGCACACGCTCGTGGAGGCGCTTGCGGTCGGGACGCCGGTCGTCGCGACGGTCGTCGGCGGCGTCCCCGAGATCGTGCGCGACGGCGAGAACGGGCTGCTCGTGCTGCCCGGCGATCCGGCCGCGCTGGCCGCTGCGCTGCGGCGTTACCTCGGGGACGCGCACCTGCAGCAGCGGCTGTGCGCCGGGGCGGCGGCGTCCGTCGAGCACCTGCGGCCGGAGCGCGTCTACGGAAGGCTCGAGGCGCTCCTGACGCAGGTAGCTTCGAGCAGGTGAACGTCCTCGTCGTCAGCGGGATCTGGCCGCCGGATGTGGGCGGTCCGGCCAGCCACGCGCCTGAGCTCGCCTCCTTCCTGGGCCGGCGCGGACACGGCGTCGAGGTCGTGACGACCGCCGACGAGACACTGCCGGCGCCGGCCTTTCCGGTGCATGCGGTCCTCCGCTCGACACCCGTCGGGCTCCGCCACGCACAGGTCGCCGCTCTCATCGCCCACCGGGCGCGCCGCGCCGACGTCGTCTACGCAACGAGCATGATCTCCCGTGCCGGCGCGGGCAGCGCGCTCGCACGACGGCCGCTCGTCCTCAAGCTCGTGGCGGACGCCGCGTATGAGCGGGCGAAGCGCCAGGGGGTCTTCACGGGCTCGCTCGCCGCGTTTCAACACGCCCACGGCGCGCGGATCGCGACGCTCCGGCTGGCGCGCGACCTCGCGCTGCGCCGCGCCTCCCACATCGTCTGCCCGAGCGCGTTCCTGCGCGAGGTGGCGCTCGGCTGGGGGCTCGAGCCCGACCGCGTGACGGTACTCCCGAATGCGATCCCGCCCCTGCCGGAGCTGCGCACGGCCGAGGAGGTGCACGCCGAGCTCGGCCTCGAACGGCCCCTGCTCGCGTTCGCGGGGAGGATCAACTCCCAGAAGGACCTCGACGTCCTGCTCGAGGCGCTGGCCCAGATCGAGGGGCCGTCGCTCGCGCTCGCCGGCGACGGCCCCGAGCTTTCACGGCTGCAGACCCACGCCGCGGAGCTCGGCCTCGACGGGCGCGTCCGCTTCCTCGGCGCCCGCACCCGCACCGAGGTGCTGGAGCTCTTTCGCGCGGCCGAGGCGGCCGTGCTCTCGTCGGCGTGGGAGAACTTTCCGCACACGGTTGTCGAGGCGCTCGCGGTCGGCACACCGGTGATCGGCACGGCGGTCGGGGGCGTCGCCGAGGTCGTGCGCGACGGTGAGAACGGGCTGCTCGTCCCGCCCGGCAATCCGGCCGCCTTCGCCGAGGCCCTGCGCCGCTACCTCGGCGACGAGGCGCTGCGCGAGCGGCTCAGCGCGGCGGCAGCGGGATCCGTCGAGCACCTCCAGCCCGAGCGGGTCTACGGCGAGCTGGAGCGGATCCTCACCAACGCGGCCGCTCTGAACACGGTGTCTGACACGGTGCCAGAGACGGTGCCAGAGACGGTGCCAGAGACGGTGTCTGACACGGTGCCAGAGACGCGGCCTTCGAGCCCTCGCGTTCTGATGGTCGGGCGGACGCGCTATCGCTTCCCTCTTTCCGACGGCCTCGCCCGGAAGTTCGACGCGCTCGGCGAGCGGCTCGAGCTGCGTGTGCTTGCGACGGGCACCCGTGGCAATCGCGCCGATCGTCCGGAGTTCCGTCTCCACGGGCCGCTGACCTCGCGCGCGCTCGACGGCGTCGCCTTCTATACCGCCCTGCCGTTCCGGATCGCGCGTGAGCTGCGCGACTTCGCCCCGGTGGTTGTGCTCGCGCAGAGCCCGTTCGAGGCTGCGGCAGCGTATGCCGGCCGCGCGCTCGCACGACGACGGGTCGCGGTGATCGTCGAGCTGCACGGCGACTGGTCGAGCTTCGCCCGCCTCTACGGATCGCGCCTGCGGCAGCCGCTCGCGCCGATGCTCGACCGCCTCGCCGCCTGGTCGCTCCGCCGGGCCGACGCGGTGCGGACGCTCTCGCCCTTCACGACCGAGCTCGCGCGCCGACACGGAATCGAGCCTGCGGCCACGTTCACGACCTACACCGACCTCTCCGCCTTCGCCGACCCGCCGACCGTCCCGTTGCCCGATCGAGCGACGGCGCTCTTCGTCGGCGTCCTCCAGCGCTACAAGAACGTGGACGGGATCGTGGCGGCGTGGCGGCTCGCCGCCCCGCGCGTGCCGGGGGCACGCCTCGTTCTCGTCGGAGAGGGGCCGATGCGCGCGGAGGTCGAGCGGCTCGTCGCCGAGCTGCCCGAGCAGACGGAGTGGCACGCCGCGCTGCCGGCCCCCGAGGTCGTGACCACCCTCGACGACGCCTGGTGCCTGCTCCTTCCATCCCGCTCGGAGGGAACGCCGCGCGTGATCCTCGAGGCGCTCTGCCGCGGGCGCGCGGTGATCGGCGGGCGCGTCGGCGGGATCCCGGACGGCGTCCACGACGGGGAGAACGGCTTTCTCGTCGACCCGGACGACCTCACGGGGGTCGCCGACGCGCTCGTCCGGCTGCTTTCCGACCGAGGGCTCGCGGAGCGACTCGGCGCGCAGGCACTCGATGACTCGCAGTCGTGGCGCTACACCGCGGCCGAGTACGCGGACAACGTGGCCGCGCTCGTCGAGCGCGTGACGCGATGAGGCCGAGACTTCTCGTCGTCGGCCGGACGCGGTTCACGTTCCCGCTCGGCGAGACGCTGCAGCGGCGCTTCGACGCGCTCTCGGCCGAGCTCGAGTGGCGGCAGCTGGGCGCTGGACGCTCGACCGACGAGCGCTTCGCGCTGGCACCACCCTTTCCGATCCGACGGCTCGACGGGTTCGCGTTCTATCTCGCACTCCCCTTCCGGGTCGCGCGTGAGCTCCGACGCTTCCGGCCGGACGGGGTAATCGCGCAGGGCTTGCAGGAGACCGCGCTCGTCCTGCTCGCACGGGCGCTGGCGCGGGTACCGGCGAAGGTGATCGCAGACGTCCACGGCGACTGGCGTGCGCCGACACGGCTCTACGGCTCGCCGGCGCGGCGGCTGCTGGACCCGCTCGCGGACGTGCTCGCACGGATCGGGTTGAGACGCGCCGACGGTATCCGCACGATCTCGGGCTACACGACCGGACTCGTCCGCGCGAGCGGCCGCGAGCCCGACGCCGAGTTCCCGGCCTACATGGATCTGGAGCCGTTCCTCGGCCCAGCGGTGCCGTTGCCGGAGGCGCCGACCGCGCTCTTCGTCGGCGTACTCGAGCGCTACAAGGCGATCGACGTGCTCGCTGCCGCTTGGCCCGGTGTTCGGGAGCGCGTGCCGGAAGCGCGCCTGCACGTCGTCGGCTCCGGCTCGCTCTCGGTACCCGCCGGTGAGGGAATCACGTGGAGCCCGTCGCTCCCGACCGCTGAGGTCGCCGCCGCGCTCGACGCGGCGACACTGCTCGTCCTGCCCTCGCGCTCGGAGGGAATGGGTCGCGTACTCGTGGAAGCGTTCTGTCGCGGTCGCGGCGTCGTCGGCAGTCGCGTCGGCGGGATCCCGGATCTCGTGCGGGACGGCGAGAACGGACTGCTCGTTCCGCCGGCCGACGCGGCGGCGCTCGCGGACGAGCTCGCGCGCGTGCTCGGCGATCCGGAGCTCGCCGACCGACTGGGCCGAGGCGCGCTCGCGAGCGCGCCGGCCTGGATCGCGACGCCGGAGGAGTTCGCGCGCCGGCTGCGGGTGCTGGTCGAACAGGTCACTAGACTTTCCGCGTGAGAGCCGAGCGCGCCAAGCAGCTGCTAAAGAACGCCGTCTACCGGACGATCGGCGAGATGTCGACCACGTTCACGCATTCACTGGGTGCGGCGAACGGCGACGCGCGGACGCTGCGAGTGCTCATGTACCACAAGGTCAACGACCAGCTCGAGAACCCGGTGACCGTCCCTACCGGCCGGTTCGCGGAGCAGATGGGCCTGCTCGCCGAGTTCGGCTACACCGTCGTCGGGCTCGAGGCGGTGCTCGCCCACTACGTCGATGGAGCAGAGCTGCCGCCGAAGGCCGTCTTGATCACCTTCGACGACGGCTACCGCGATAACCTCGAGAACGCGCTCCCGACGCTACAGAAGCACGGCTATCCAGCCGTCCTCTTCGCGCCGCTCGGGTACGTGGGCGATCGGCGGCCGCTGCCCCATGACGAGCATCTCGTCCAGCGCGGGATCGTCAACCGAACGCTCGATTGGGGCGAGTTGCGCGAGCTCGAGCAGGCCGGCGTCCGGATCGAGTCGCACGGGATCTCGCACCGGCCGCTCGCGGAGCTGGAGATCGACGAGTCGGCGCGCGAGATCGCGATCTCGAAACTACGGCTCGAGGAAGCGCTCGGCCGCCCGGTGCGGGCGTTCGCGTACGTGAAGGGCTCCGAGGCTCACTACCGACCGGTCCATCTAAGCCTGCTCCGCCAGGCCGGCTACGACCTCGGCTTCACGTCCGTCTCCGGTGCGAACGGGGCAGACAGCGACCGCTTCCGGCTGCGCCGCTACAACGTCGAGCCATATCCGCCGCGCACCTTCGAGCTCGTGCTCGCCGGCGCGTGCGACCTGATCTCGCTGAAGGACACCGTCGCCGGGACGCACGCCCGGCGTGCGCTGAACGCGGCGCTCGGCACGTCGTCGAAGTGAGCGATCGCGAGGACGTCCTCGACCTGCTCGAGCGGGTCTGGGGCGAGCGGCCGGATATCGAGGAGCTCGAGTGGTGGTTCGACCGCAGCCCCGCCGGATCGGGTCTGCTGACGGTCGAGCGTGACGGCGAGCGGGCGATCGGGCTCGCGTCGCTGAGCTTCCTCCGGTGTCGGGTCGCCGGCCGGGAGCAGCTCGTGGCGATGCCGCTCCAGGTCGCGACCGACGCCGACCAGCGCGGCAAGGGGATCTTCGGCCGGCTCGAGCGCGCGAACGAGGAGGACGCAACCGAGCGGGGCTGCGAGCTCGGCGTCACCTTCCCGAACGATGCCTCGCGCCCGATCTTCCTCGACCGGCTCGGCTGGCACGAGCTCTGGCGCGGCCGACTCTGGCTGCGGCCGCCGGTTCCGCCGATCCGCCGCGGCGCGCTCCGGATCGAGGAGCTGACCGAGGGACAGGCCCTGGGACAGGTCCGTTCGGGACACGTCCGAGGGACTGTCCCTCGAGCGAACGGCCAGCTCACGGATGCCGCCTTTCTCGAGTGGCGCTACCTCCGCTCGCCGCGCACCTACAGAATTTTTGGTGCGTTCCGCGACGGTGCCAGAGACGGTGTCAGACACGGTGCCAGAGACGGTGCCAGAGACGGTGCCAGAGACGGTGTCAGACACGGTGCCAGAGACGGTGTCAGAGACGAGAGCGGTGAGACCCTCGCCGGACTGCTTGCGCTGCGGCC
>JANDLU010000008.1 GCA_024330215.1 Candidatus Gaiellasilicea maunaloa | reverse complement strand
ACTGATCACCTGGCGGATGGCAACCACCGAGGTCCAAGCGGGATAGGCTCTTAGCCAACCGACCCTTCCATCTGCAGTTGGATCAGCCGGTTCATCTCGACGGCGTACTCGAGCGGGAGCTCTTTCGTGATCGGCTCGACGAAGCCGGACACGATCATCGCGCTCGCCTCGGACTCGGAGAGGCCGCGGCTCATCAGGTAGAAGAGCTGCTCCTCGCCGATCTTGGAGACGGTGGCCTCGTGGCCGAGATCGACGTCGTTCTCGTCGACGCGGATGTACGGATACGTGTCGGAGCGCGACTCGTCGTCGAGGATGAGCGCGTCGCAGACGACTTTCGACTTGGCTCCGACGGCACCCTTCGCGACCTCGAGCAGCCCGCGGTAGCCCGCGCGGCCGCCGTTCTTCGAGATCGACTTCGACGTGATCACCGACGTCGTCTTCGGCGCGACGTGGACGACCTTGCCGCCCGCGTCCTGATGCTGGCCCTTGCCTGCGAACGCGATCGAGAGCACCTCGCCGTGAGCGCGTGCGCCCATCAGCCAGATCGCCGGGTACTTCATCGTCAGCTTCGAGCCGAGGTTCCCGTCGACCCACTCCATCGTTGCGTCCTCATAGGCCACGGCACGCTTGGTGACGAGGTTGAAGACGTTGTTCGACCAGTTCTGGATCGTCGTGTACCGGCAGCGCCCGCGCGGCTTGACGACGATCTCGACGACCGCCGAATGGAGCGAGTCGGACGAGTAGATCGGGGCGGTGCAGCCCTCGACGTAGTGCACGTAGGCGTCCTCGTCGACGATGATCAGTGTGCGCTCGAACTGGCCCATGTTCTCGGCGTTGATCCGGAAGTAGGCCTGAAGCGGCAACTCGATCTTGACGCCGGGCGGCACGTAGATGAACGACCCGCCCGACCAGACGGCGGAGTTCAGTGCCGCGAACTTGTTGTCGTTCTGCGGGATGATCGTCCCCATGTACTGCTTGACGACGTCCTCGTGGTCGCGGAGCGCGGAGTCCATGTCGAGGAAGATGACGCCCTTCTCCTCGAGGTCGGCCTGGAGCTTGTGGTAGACGACCTCCGATTCGTACTGGGCACCGACCCCGGCGAGGTACTTCTTCTCCGCCTCCGGGATCCCGAGCTTGTCCCAGGTGTCGAGGATGTCGGCCGGCAGGTCCTCCCACTTCGAGACCTGCTTCTCGGTCGGCTTGATGTAGTAGTAGATGTTCTCGAAATCGATCTCGCCGACGTTGCCACCCCAGGTGGGAAGCGGCCGGGCCAGGAAGTAGTCGAGCGAGCGGTGCCGGAACTTGCGCATCCAGTCCGGCTCCTGCTTGTGCTCGGCGATCGCCTCCACGACCTCGTGCGAGAGGCCGCGACCCGACTTGAAGAAGTAGTTCTCCGCCTCGTCCGAGTTCGAGAAGCCGTACTTGTAGTCGTCACGGATCCCCTGGACGACCTCACTCTCTGTCATCGCCATCACGACTCACCTCCCACCTTGTCGGGAGAGTGGCACGGACCCACTTGCCGCCCGCCGTCTCTCGTGTTTGTCATGATTGTACAGTAGAAACGATTACTATCAGTTAAACACCCACGACGTGGATAGGATCTGATCGTGACAAGGACGACGAGCCGGGCAGTCGCTCAGCAGGGTACGACGCTCCATCGCGCACTGAGCGACCCAAGCCGTGTGCGGATCCTCGAACTCGTGCAGCAGGCTGAGGCGCCTCTCGACGCCCGTGAGCTTGCAACGCGCGTCGGCTTGCACGTGAACACCGTCCGTTCCCACCTTCGCGTCCTCGCCGAGGCAGGCCTCGTCTCGGCACGACGCGAGGAGCGCACCCGCCCGGGCCGGCCACGCGTCCTCTACGAGGCCACGACGGCCGAGGCTCTCGACGCACCCCCGCTCGCCAGCTATCGCCTGCTTGCACAGATCCTCGCCAGCTCCCTCGCTGGCTCAGAGCGCGACCCCAGCGCTCGCGCCGAGGAGGCTGGACGGGCGTGGGGCGCCCATCTCGTTGGCCGGCCGGCACCGTTCACGTCGACCTCGAAGGAGGAGACGATCGACGAGGTCGTTCGTCTTCACGAGCAGCTCGGTTTCAGGCCCGAGCTCAGGCGAGCGAAGAGCGGGCAGGAGCTCGTGCTCCAGCGCTGTCCCTTCCAGGAGGTGGCGACGAGCTACCAGGCCGTCATCTGTCCGCTCCATCTCGGTCTCATTAGGGGAGCGCTGGCGGAGCTCGGGACTGGCGTCGAAGCGGACTGGCTCGAGCCTTTCGCCGAGCCAGGCGCCTGCGTCGGCCACTTGACCGGCGCGTGAAGTGCGTGTGGGGTGCGTAAACCCGGCCGGCTGAGTTGGCGCACCCACAGGGAGAGTGGCGCGTGAAGCGCCGAACCGTCCAGAACTGGGTCTCAGAGGGTTGTCCCCGCCGAAACTGCGGGACGCCGAAGAAGCCGCTCTACCGCTTCGACGCCACGGCCGTCGAGAAGTGGCTGGCGAAGCGCAGCAAAGGCAAGACGTGATCGACCGCCTCTACACGGCCCCCGAGATCGCAGAGCAGCTCGGCTGCTCGTTGACCCACGTCCGCTCGACGCTCAGGAAGCTCAAGATCAAACCGGCCGGGAACCGCGAAAGGTCTGCGACCTACTCGCCAGAGCAAGTCGAAGCACTCCGCAAGGTTCACCCGAACGCCAAGCCCTGGAAACGGCGACAGGACGGGACGAAGGCCAGCCCAACCGAGAAGGCGAACGCGAAGATGCTGCACGAACTCGCCACCTCAGAACGCAGCACCGAGCAGCGCAGGGACGACTACAACCACCACCGCCACGCGCCGCTCGATCCGGCCGAGCGAGCTGTCGTCTGGCAGGCCTGGCTCGACGGCAGCATCGGCCCTCTCGGCCAGTGGTCGAACACTGAACCGCCCGCGTCGTACCGACTGGCCTGGGAGGCCCGCGAGACGGCCCTCGCCGCCCCTAGCGAAGAGGAGGAAGCCCTCGTTGCCACGTAAGACGCACCGATGTAGCGGCTGCGGATCGCCTGTCGGCAGCAAGAACAAACGCTGCTCAAAATGCACCCGCAACCTCACCCCGAAACCGACAGGAAAGCGCAAATGAGCGAACACCTTCACGACCAGGCAAACCGAGCAGCGATCCTGATTGCCAACGGCTTGCCCGAAGACGAAGCCAGACGGCAAGTTGGCCCGCCACCACGTCCGCCCCGAGCGGCCGACTTCGACATCGGGATGACGGACGTGCAGCATGCCGTCCGACACTACGCCGCCACGATTTGCAGGCAGGACGCTTATTTTGGCATCCCACACGTGAGCCTCTGCCCGGGGGAAATCGGGCTGTACGCCACGCCAGACGTGCCTACTTCGCTGCGCGGTATCGCCTGGCAAGTTCAGAGGCGTATCTTTTCCCGACGGTTGCTGAGTTTGCCTCGAGCCAGCTGCTGAAGGACGTCCGCCCCGTTGGCTCACTCTCGGATACGAGCAAATTCGCCATCAACCCCTCGAGCTCGTCTCGCGTGAGGATGACGTCGCGGACCATGCGCCCCACGATGTCGGAGAGCGTGAGCGCGAGACGCGGGGTTGCATGGATGATCTTGGCCCGGCTTCCTAACTGCTCTGCGACCCGGCGCACGAGCGCCTCGAACGTGAACGTCTCGGGGCCGACGGCATCGATGGTCGTGTTGTCCTCTCTTTCTCCGGCCTCCACGGCAACGTCCTCGACGAAGACGGGCTGGAGTCTGTAGTCGCCAGAACCGGGGACGAAAAAGAGCGGAAAGCGCCTCAGGAACCATGCGATGTTGTTAATCAGGATGTCCTCCGTCCCGAAAATGACCGTCGGACGCAAGATTGCGTGGGATAAGCGCGACGCGCGGATCTCGCGCTCGACGATCGCCTTGCCGCGGAAATACGCGTGCGGTGATTCTTCCGATGGGTTCGTGATGCTGAGGTGGACGATCCTTCGCAGGCCGGCATCCTCAGCAGCCCCGAGGAGGACGCGCGTGTTCGCGAGCGCTTCCTCGTACGTGACCTGGCGGTAGGGAAAGCGGACCCAATAGGTGTTGTAGAGCGTGCTCGCGCCCCGGAGACTCCGCACGAGCGCCGAGCGATCGGCGAAGTTGAATGGGGAAACTTCGACCGTCCCCCCAAAGGGATCGAGGCGCTCGGGATGGTCGGTAAGCGTCCTCACGCTGTTCCCGCGAGAAAGAAGCCTCCGGACGATGTACTTACCGGTGAAGCCGAATGCACCGGTTACGACGCTGATCTCATTGTGCGCGGGCACGTCCGCCGCCTCCGTCTTCCCGCCTGCGGAACGCTCTCACATCTTCTGCGTGCGCCTGAAGCGTGCACCGTCGCAGTCGGTTGCGCGAGCTTTCGGTCACGCCACGCGCATGGCGACGAGCGCCGCGGCGAGCGCGACCGTCGCGCCGGTCAGAGCCCGGAGCGCGACCTCCTCCGCCTTCGCCAGATCGGATGCCGTGATCGGCTCCACCGATCCGTCGTGCCACGTGACGGTCCCGGTCACACGGGCGACACGGCGGCGGACGTCCCGGACGCGCGTGGAGAGATGACGCTGCGCGAGGCTGAGAGCGAATGCGAAGAGTGCGCCCAAGAGCGCCGCAAGGCTGACCGTCCCGGCCGCAGCGAAGAACCCCGTCAGGACAGGGAACGATCCCCAGGAGAGCGCGAACCAATAGTCGGTGTGGAAGCGACCGGCAAAGAGCTCGAGGCTGTACGCGACGACGATGAATGAGCCCGCGCCGACGAACGCGCCGATCCACGGATCGACGACCGCGGCGCCTACCGCGCCGATCCCGACTGCGAGCACGAGCGAGGCAGCGCCCAGGGCGACGAGCACGGCGTCGGGAATACGCGTCTGCAAAGGCCGCCCTTGGAGCTCGTCGAGCGCGTGTGCTCCGATGCCGACGGCAAGG
Source organism: Candidatus Gaiellasilicea maunaloa (assembly GCA_024330215.1). Lineage (GTDB taxonomy): Bacteria > Actinomycetota > Thermoleophilia > Gaiellales > Gaiellaceae > Gaiellasilicea > Gaiellasilicea maunaloa. The sequence goes on along the minus strand of JANDLU010000008.1, from coordinate 61,128 downwards.
AAGAACGCCGCCAGGGTCGGGAGCAGACGGGAGAGTGAGAAGGCGGGTGTGAGAGCCGCGCCGATCGCGACGAAGGAGAGATGCCAAGCGGTATAGGGCGGATGGAGAAGTGTGACGTAGTCACGCCACCCGCCTGAGGCGAGGGCGTAGAAAGCCGGGCGCGAGCGCTCAGTCGCCACGCTCGCCCCAGATCACGATTGCCCCGCCGAGACTAAGCGGCCGCGCCTCGACGCTCTCGACTCCTGCCGCACGCCAGAGCGCGAGGAGCTCCTCGAGTGGATACAGCCGCCAGAACGCCTGGATGCTCGGGCCGAGGAAGCGGCCGACCTCGTGCCAGCCAGGCGAGATGGCTCGCCCGAGGAGCGGCAGACCTGCTCGGACGTACCCACTCCAGAGGGCGTTCACGGTGCGGCGGTCAGGGACGAAGAACTCGAGGGAGGCGATCCGGCCCCCCGGCCGGACGACCCGTGCGAGCTCCCGAAGCGTCGCCGCAGGATCGTCGACGTACCGAAGCAGATAGGTAAACGTGACCCCGTCGAAGCTTCCATTCTCGAAGGGGAGCTCTTCAGCACGCGCCTCTCGGAGATCGACGCGCGCGCTTTCGCCGGCGCGCGCGACGCGCCGCTGCGCTTCTGCGAGCATCGCGGAACTCTGATCGACTCCGACGACCGAGCAGCCGAAGCGGCCGACGAGCTCGAGCGCGACAGCGGCCGTTCCGCACGCGACGTCGAGGATTCTGTCACCTGGCGCGGCCGCGATACGCGAGACGAGGAACGAGCGCCAGCGCCCATCCTGGGCGAAGGACAGGAGCCGGGCGTAACGGTCGTACGTCCCGGCGACTGGCGCGAACAGCTGGAGCGCAGCTCCCGTTCGCTCAGTGGGCGCGGTCATCTGCCGTTTCAGCTTACTGCCGAGGAGGCTGAGCGTCCCGGCGCCGAAGCCGCCATGGTCGTACTCGAGCCAATGCCGGCCAGATCATCCAAAGCGAGCTCGGATGAGGGTCGGCGTCGTCGACCCGGACCCGCCCGCCCCCTTCGAAGCTCGGGCAGCAGAAGGGCAGCAAACGCTCGAAATCGAGCCTGCGCAATCGTGCACAATTCATATGCCAGCGGCCCCCAGAGGCGCATGAATAGAGCGGTAGCGCGTCAATCGTCGCCAATCGTCGTCTCCTTGAAACAAGCCTGTCACGCCGGAGGTCGCGGGTTCGAGTCCCGTCGCTCCCGTACAATACCCCTGTAAATCAACCTATTTGTTGTCATTCCTGAGAATGCGAGCGAGCGCTCGGGCAGCAAACGATCAAACCGGGGCGCGCGCGGAGCTGGTGGTTGGCGACGAGCCCGACCGGATCGTGACGTTCTAGCCGGATCCGACGCAACGTTGGATGGGGTCGTCCCTTGACCTCCGGCGTGTCATCGGCCGGTCAAGCGTGCGGTTCTACCACCACCCGGCGCTAGAAGTCGACTCCGTCCACGAGCGAAGCCAGCGAAGCGCACTAATCCCATCAACCTCTACTAGTCGTCAACCAGTCCCGGCTCCTGGCTTCTGCGGAGAAACGCATGCAGGTCGGCCGGGGTGCCCAGGTGGCGCAGCTTGTCGGGGTTGACGACCGAGTGGATCGCCTGGATGCGCCCGCGGGCGATGTCGAGCACCAGCACGCTGATGACCTGCTCCTGGGCATCGAGCGCGATCGCGCCGGGCTGGCCGTTGACCTCGACCAGCCGGAACTCGACGCCACCGGCACGGGCGCCGGTGCGCCCCCACGCGACGAGCGTCTTCGCGACGCGCCTCTTGCCTCGGAGCGGCCGCGCGAGCGCGGGGGCCTTGCCGCCGCCGTCGCCGTGCAGGACGACGTCCTCGGCCAGCAACGCCTCGAGCTCGTTCAAGTCGCCTTCGCGGGCGGCGGCGAAGAAGCGCTCGGCCAGCTCGTCTCGTTGCGCGGGCGAGGACTCGTAGCGCGGCCGCCGATCCTCGACGTGGCGGCGCGCTCGCGCCGTCAGCTGGCGCACGTTGTCCTCGCTCTTACCGACGATCTCGGCGATGCGGTCGTAGGGGTAGTCGAACACCTCCCGCAGCAGGAAGGCGGCGCGCTGCTCGGGCGAGAGGCTCTCGAGCACCACGAGAAAGGCGAACGAGAGCGAGTCGGCGAGCTCGGCCTCCCAAGCCGGGTCGCCCTCGCCGGCCGCGATGAGCGGCTCAGGGAGCCACTCACCCGGGTAGGTCTCGCGCCGAACCCGCGCGGAGCGCAGCTGATCGATCGCGAGCCGGGTCACCACGGTCGCGACGTACGCCCGAGGCGACTCGACTCGCTCACCCGACTCGAGCGTGCCGTGTAGTCGCAGGAGGCCCTCCTGGACCACGTCCTCGGCCTCGCTGACGCTGCCGAGCATCCGGTAGGCGATCGCGAAGGCCGGAGGCCGCAGCGTCTCGAGCAGGTCGGTGCTCGCCATCAGCTCAGCGGAGGCCCCGCGCGAAGCCCTCGCGCCAGCTCGGGTAACGCAGCTTCCAGCCAAGCTCGCGCTTCGCCTTGGTGTTCGATGCGCCACGCAACTCGGTCATCATGATCGCCGCGACCTCGCCGCCGGCGAGCCGGGCGAGCCAGAGCGGCACCCGGCGGGGCGGCTTGGCGCCCAGCGCCTTCGCCAGCTCGGGCAGCCAAGCGGAGATCGGAGCCGGCTCGTCGTCCACGACGTTGTAGACACCGCGCCTGCCGTGCTCGATCGCCTCCACCGTCGCCGCCGCCGCGTCCTCGATGTGGATGAACGAGAAGACGCCGGTCCCCTTCCCGGCGAGCGGGAACTTGCGCGCGCGAACCATCTCCACCTGCTCGCCGAGCGGATCGAGGCCGAGTGACGTCCCGGGGCCGTAGAAGCCGCCGTAGCGAAGCGCGATCCCCTCGGTCCACGCGGCTCCGGTCACGGCCTGCTCGAGGTACTTGATCGCCTCGAGCGTGGTGCGCACCTGCGCGGGAGGGTCCGTGTCCAGGAGGTCGTCCTCCGACTTGACAGGGCCTCCGGTACGCGCGAACACCCAGGGCGCGAAGCTCTGGGCGACGAAACGCTCGATGCCCACCGCGCGCCCGGCGGCGAGCAGATGATCGGTTCCCTCAGTCCGCAGCCGGTTCGTGGCCGCGAAGTCACGGTCCATGCGGCGCGGGTTGAACGCCCCGATCGCGGTGAGCTGGTGGACGATCACGTCAGGATCCGCCTCCGCGACCGCGCGGGCCAGCGCGTCCGGGTCGAGCGCATCGGCCACGACCGGCCGCGCTCCCAGGTCCCGGAGCAGATCCTGCTTCGACTCGCTCCGCGTCATCCCCACGACCTCGTGGCCGCGCCCGGTGAGCTGCTGCACGAGCGGCCTGCCCAGCGCCCCGGTAGCTCCCGCGACGAAGATCTTCAAGATGGCTCCTCTCTCGTTCGATCACCCCCTCTTGACGAGATAGGTCCGTCCCCTGTGACAACGTTGTTTCGCGACAACGACGGCTACCCGTCGACGCCGCTCGCTCGCTGTTCGGTAAGACGGCCGAACGAGACCGGCTCGGCGTGCGTGAGTGGCTCGCCGTCGGCGAGCTCGGCGCGGAGCCGCTCTCGCGCCCGCTGAAGCCGTTTGCGTGCGCGCGTCGGGGAGATGCCGAGGACGCCCGCGGCTTCGGCCGGCGCCAGACCCTCCCAGGCGATCAGGCAGAGGAGCTCGCGGTCGTCGGCGCGTAGACGACCGAGCGCCGCCCGCACGTGGAGAGCTTCGACCGTCGCCGGCGCAGGAGCGACCTGCTCGAGATGGAGGCGGAGCGTCGAGGTGAGAGCGCTCTGACGGAGGCGTCCGCGGCGATGGTTGGCCAGCACCCGCCGGGCGACGCCGTAGAGCCAGCGCACGCGCTCCTCCTCGCCGGCGGGCATCGCTCCGAAGCGCCGCCAGGCGACGAGCAACACCTCGGCGACGACGTCGGCCGCATCGGCCGGCGTCGCCACCCGTCGCGTCGCATAACCGAGGAGCTTCGGCGCGATCGTGCCGACGAGGCGCTCGAACTGCACGTCGCCGTCGTTCACAGCCTGCCTCCGCGGAAGCCATAGCCGCCGCAGTTGAACGCGAGCTCGTGCGCGACCATCGCCCTATCGCCGCGGGCCGCGGCGGCGTTGACCTCGCGGATGCGGTCGATGACGCCGCCACCGTCGGAGTCATCTGCCTCTCGTTCGCCACAACAGCAACGGCGGCGGCGGTCGCGCCTCTCCGTGCGGGCGATGGCGTCGAGACCGCGGCACTCGCTCAGAGGTTCTCGCTCGTTGTCTTCGGTCCGCTGGTCGCCGACATGATCGTGGCGCGGCGCGTGCCGATGGCTCCGCGAACGCGGCAGCTGCTCGTGACCGTCCTGCCGGGCTCCTGCTCTACGCCGCGGTCAACGACCTGCCGGGGCCGGCTGACCTACTCAGGCCGACACTCGCCGGCGACATCTTCGGGGTGCCTCGCCCAGACCCCCTCCAACGAGATTTTCAGCGCGTCTGTGGGAAGCCGAGGTCGACCTTGCTCGTGGCGGGATCGGGCCAGCGCGAGGTGACGACCTTGCCGCGGGTGTAGAAGTTGATCCCCTCCGGTCCGTAGATGTGCGTGTCCCCGAAGAGCGAGGCCTTCCAGCCGCCGAACGAGTAGTAGGCGACGGGAACCGGGATCGGCACGTTGACGCCGACCATCCCCGCCTCGACGTCGAACTGGAACTGGCGGGCGACTCCGCCGTCCCGCGTGAAGATCGCGGTGCCGTTCCCGTACGGGTTCTCGTTCACGAGCGTCAGCGCCTCGTAGGTCTCGACGCGCGTGACGCCGAGCACGGGCCCGAAGATCTCGTCCCTGTAGGCGTCCATCTCCGGCGTGACGTCGTCGAGGAGCGTGACGCCGAGGAAGAAGCCGTCCCCCTCGGGCGCGGTCTCGCGGCCGTCGGTGACGACCGTCGCGCCCTGCGCGCTCGCGCCTTCGACGTAGCCGGCGACCTTGTCGCGGTGCGCGGCCGTGACGAGCGGCCCCATCTCGACGCCCTCGTCGAGCCCGTTCCCAACCTTGATCTTCGGCAATCGCTCCTTGATCGCCGCCACGAGCTCGTCGCCGACTCCGCCGACCGCGACGACCTGGGAGATCGCCATGCAGCGCTCGCCGGCCGAGCCGTAGGCGGCGCTGACGGCGGCGTCCGCAGCCATTTCGAGGTCCGCGTCGGGGAGCACGATCATGTGGTTCTTGGCGCCGCCGAGCGCCTGCACGCGCTTGCCGTGCTTCGTGCCCGTCTCGTAGATGTAGCGCGCGATCGGGGTGGAGCCGACGAAGCTGACCGCAGCGATGTCCGGGTGCTCGAGGATCCGGTCGACCGCGACCTTGTCGCCGTGGACGACGTTGAAGACGCCGTCAGGCACCCCGGCCTCCTTGAGCAGCTCGGCCGTGAAGACGGACGCGGATGGATCCTTCTCCGACGGCTTCAGGACAAAGGTGTTGCCGCACGCGAGCGCCGGGCCCCACATCCACATGGGCACCATCGCGGGGAAGTTGAATGGAGTGATCCCGGCGACGACGCCGAGTGGCTGCCGGATCGAGTAGACGTCGATCCCGGTCGAGGCCTGCTCCGAGAAGCTGCCCTTGAGGAGATGCGGGATCCCGCAGGCGAACTCGATCACCTCGAGCCCGCGCGCGACTTCGCCGAGCGCGTCCGAGAGGACCTTTCCGTGCTCGGCCGTCAGTAGCCGCGCGATGTCATCGCGGTGCTCGTCGAGCAGCCTGCGGATCCGGAAGTAGATCTCCGACTTGCGCGAGAGCGAGGTCGCGCGCCAGGCGGGGAACGCCGCCTTGGCCGCGGCGACCGCACGGTCGATCTCCTCGACCGAGGCGAAATCGACGGCGCCGGACTGCTCGCCAGTCGCGGGGTTGTAGACAGGCCCGCTACGGCCGGACTCGCCGGCAACGCGCTCGCCGCCGATCCAGTGGCTGATCCGGGTCAGGTCGGTCACCGCAAGGCCCCGTCGGCGATCTCGCAGAGCCGGGCGAACAGGGGCGCCGCCTCCTGCTCGAGCCAGGCTTCCTGCTCGGGAGCCGGGAGGCCCAGCGCGCCGCTCCAGATTGCCCGGCCGGCGATGAACCCGACGGCACCGGCCCGGGCGGCGACCTCGAGTTGCCCGGCGAACGTCGCGCCGTCCACGTCGCTGCCGCCAAGAAGCGTCCAGGAGAGCGGCGAGGACGCGGCCGCGAGCAGCGAGCAGCTCTCCGCCCCCGGAAACTGAAGCTTGAGGAGATCGGCGCCGGAGTAGGCGAGGCGCTCAGCTCCCGCGACGACGAGGTCGCCGTAACTCTCCCGGTAACGCTCCGTGGACTCCCCCTCGAGCGGGTAGACGAGCGGTTCGAGCACGAGCGGCAGCCCGTGCCGGTGGCTGGCGTCCGCCGCGCGGGCGACGAGCTCCAGCTGCCGGTCCGCCGTCGCGACGTGGTCGGCCCGGTAGTAGAGGAGGAGCTTGCAGGCATGGGCGCCCAGGTCGGCCGCTCGTGCCGCGCCGCCCGAGACCAGCCGGTTGAGCCGTCCGCCCACCTCCTTCTTGTGGCCTTGCTCCTCGAGCGGCACGAGCAGGCCCGCTCCCTCGCGGCCACAGTGTGGGACTGCCGCCGGATCGAGCAGCACCGCGGTCGCCAGCGGTGCGAGAGCGCGCACGATCCGCACCTTCGCCTCGAGCATCTGCTCGTCGCTCACGTCGGGGACCCCGGCGCGTCGGAACGCGTTGCGGAAAGCGTCACGGTGGTCGAGCGCGAGAATGCGGTAGACACCGGCGCCGCTCGTCAGCGGCGCGAGCGACAGCTCAGTATCCGGCATGTCGCTCCAGCCAACTGCGGTTGCGAACCTGCGCCGCGGCCGGAATTCCGATGTCGTCGCCAGGTCGCGGCACCCAGTCCTGCTCGACGACGATCCAGCCGTCGAAGTCGAGTGTCGCCAGCTCGGCGAAGAAGCCTTCGAGGTCGACGTCGCCCGTGCCGAGCTCGCAGAAGACACCCCCGCGCCAGCACTCGGACATGTCGGCGCCGGCGGCGACGGCGTCACGGAGAACCGCCAGCCGCACGTCCTTGACGTGGAGATGATTGATGCGGTCGCGCCAGTCGCGGAACGCTCGAACCGGATCCCCACCGCCGAGGAGTAGATGGCCGGTGTCGAGGAGCAGGCCGACGTCGGTCAGCTCGAGCAGGCGCTCGACCTCCCACGGTGCCTCGACGCACGTCCCTGCATGATGGTGAAAGGTCGGCTCGAATCCCCGCCTGCGCACGACCTCCGCGGCGCGAGCGACACCCTGCGCGAGCCGCTCCCAGCCGGCGGAGTCCAGGCCGATGCTCCGGTCGTGCGCAGCGCGACCTGGGTTCTCGATCCGCGCGCGCGAGCCGGCGTCGGCGAGCACGGCGCGTGCGGTCGTCCCGCCCGCGGCGCGGAAGAGCTCGAGCGTGGCCTCCAGAGCGCGCAGGTCCTCGTCCCAGTGCTCCGTCTCGCTGAACCGCACCGGAATGAAGCCTCCGGCTAGCTCGAGGCCGGCTCGGTCCAGCTCCGCTCCGAGCGTCGAGATCGACCCGAGGTAGCCGGGCGGCCCGAGCTCCGTTCCCTCGTACCCGGCAGCGGCGATCGCAGCCAGGACAGCACCGGGGGCGGGCACGTTCGGGACGACGCCGATCGTGATCTCGAAGGCGCCGTAGCTGCACGGCGCATTTGCGACCCTGATCGTACTCATCGCCGGTGCCCCTCATGCGTGACCAGCGGAACGCGCGGGTCGGCCTCCGTCCCCTCCCAGCCGGCGCGGATCCAGGCCAGCTCGGGGTCGTCGGCGGAGGCCATCGAGCGTGTGTCGCCGGCGAGCGCGTTCAGGTAGTAGAGGTCGTAGCCGTGCGCGGCGGCGGTCGTGTGGTAGCCGTACGGAACGAGCATTAGGTCGCCGTCGCGGACGGTCTCGGTCAGGTCGAGCCCGTGGCGGGGGCTGTAGAGGCGCTGGACGGCGAACGCCTCCGGCTTGGCGGTGCGGAAGTAGTAGGTCTCCTCAAGCACGACCTCGCCGGGCGGCCGGTGCTCGTCGTGCTTGTGCGGCGGATAGCTCGACCAGTTGCCGGAGGGCGTGAAGACCTCGACCACGAGCAGGCGCTCGGCGGGGAAATCCGGCTTCAGGATGTGGTTGATCTGGCGCGTGGCGTTGCCGGCGCCGCGCACCTCGATCTCGACGTCTTCTGGGCGGACGAGCACCGGCTCGCGCCGCGTCTCGCAGCGGGCGCCGGAGATCGCGATCTCGGCGTCGCCCTCGACGCGGTACGCCGTGTCACGCGGGAGGTAGAGCGCCCAGGGCATGCCGGCGAAGACGTGCTCGCGGCCGCCGAGCTCCCACGACTGGCCCTCCGCCTCGACGCGGCAGCGGCCGGAGAGTGGGACGAGCGCGATCTCGACGGCTCCCGTCTCGGACGCGAAGGCGCCGGAGCGAACGCCGAAGTACAGGTGCTGCCACCCCGCTGACTCCGGGGTCACCTGCTGCCACTCGCCGGCGCGAAGCAACAGCTCGCTCATGCCAGCACCGCCTCGATCTCGACGAGCCTCGGCATCGCCTCCGAGCAGGCGAGGCGAGACGCGACGATCGCGCCTGCGATGGTGCCGCGGCGCGCGGCCTCGGCGAGCGGGAGCCCCTGGAGCAGGCTGTGGCCGAGCGCGGCAGCGAAGGCGTCGCCGGCGCCGAGGCCGTTCACCACCTCGACCGGGATGCCGGGCACGTCGGTCTCCTCGCCGCGGTCGTACACGGTGGCGCCGCGCTCGCCGCGCTTCAGGACGAGCGTCGGTACATCGGTCACGCCAGAGGTCTCGACCTCCTCCTCGTTGCCGATCACGACGTCGGCGGCGGCGGCCGCCTCAGCTGCGAGCGCGGGGTATTCGTGCGGGACGTCCCAGAGCGTCTCGCGCCAGTCGAGGTCGAAGATCGTCGTGCCGCGATGGGCACGAACCGCGGCGAGGGTCGTCTCGCGGCTCGGGGACTGCGCGAGCCCGGTGCCGGTCGCGTAGAGGAGCCGTGCTTTGGCGACCTCCTCCGCGTCGAAGTCGCCGGGCGAGAGCTGCCAGTCGGGCGCCGTGGGACGGCGGTAGAAGGTGAGCGGGAAGCGATCCGGCGGCCAGACCTCGCAGAAGGTGGGCGGCGTCGGCCAGTACGGGTCGGTGGCCAGGAAGCGCACGTCGATCCCCTCACCGGTCAGCCAGGAACGTACGAAGTCGCCGTGGCCCTCGGCGCCCACGCGCGAGACGATCGCCGTCCGGACGCCGAGCCGCGCGAGCCCGGTGGCAACGTTGCCGGCGAAGCCGCCGACGAAGCGCGTGTACGTCCCGACCTCGGCGAGTGGCGTCTCGAGCTCGTTCGGGTAGAGGTCGATCCCGACCCGGCCCATGACCACGGCGTCGATCACCGCGCCTCCTCGTAGCGCTTCCGCGCCTCGCGTACCGAGTCGAACTCGGAGACCTCGGCTACCGGGACGTCCCACCAGCTCTCGTAACCGGGCACGCCCTCGAGGCGGTCGACCTCGATCGCGATCACGGTCGTTTGCGATTCGGCCTTCGCCGCCTCGAGCCCGGCACGGAGCTCGTCGATCGACCCGGCCCGGATCACGCGCGCGCCGAGCGACTCGGCGTTCGCGGCCAGGTCGACGGGAAGATGGTCTGTCGAGCGTTCGCTGTCGACGCCCAGCGAGCCGTCGCGCCGGTAGCGGTAGAGCGTCCCGAAACCGTCGAGGCCGAGCGAGCGCGAGAGCGAGCCGATCGAGTTGAAGCCGCGGTTGTCGACGAGCACGATCGTCAGCTTCAGCCCTTCCTGTACGGAGGTGACGAGCTCGCTCGCGAGCATCAGGTAGGAGCCGTCGCCGACCAGGACGTAGACCTCCCGCTCGGGTGCCGCGAGCTTGACGCCAAGCCCGCCTGCGATCTCGTAGCCCATGCACGAGTAGCCGTACTCGACGTGGTAGCCCTTCGGGTCGCGCGTGCGCCAGAGCTTGTGCAGGTCGCCGGGCATCGCGCCGGCGGCGCAGACGACGACGTCGGCCGGGGCCGAGGCGTCGTTGACGGCGCCGAGGACAGCGCTCTGCGCGGGGAGCGGCTCGTGCGCGAGCGCGTAGAGGCGCGAGACCTCCCCGTCCCACTCCTTGTTCAGACTCGCTGCCTGGTCGCGGTAGGCCGCGGCGACGGTCCAGCCGCCCAGCAGCTCGGAGAGGCGCTCGAGCGTCGCGCGCGCGTCGCCGACGAGTGCTGCGCCGCCGTGCTTCGCCGCGTCGAAGTCGGCGATGTTGAGGTTGACGAAGCGTGCGCCTTCGGGAAACGCCGTCTTCGAGGCGGTCGTGAAGTCGCTCCAGCGGGTGCCGACCCCGAGCACGAGGTCGGCCTCGGCGGCGACGCGGTTCGCCGCGAACGTGCCGGTGACGCCGATTGCGCCGAGCGCCGAGGGGTGGTCGTAGGGCAGCGACCCCTTGCCGGCCTGCGTCTCGCCGACCGGGACGCCTGTCTGCTCGCAGAGCCTCCGCAGAGCTTCGCTCGCTTCGGAGTAGATGACGCCGCCGCCCGCGACGATCAGCGGACGCTTCGCAGCGCGGATCAGCTCGATCGCCCGCGCAAGAGCCGCGGCGTCCGGCAGCGGCCGCGGCACGTGCCAGACGCGCCGCGCGAGGAAGTCGTCCGGATAGTCGTACGCCTCGACCTGCACGTCCTGCGGGAACGAAAGCGTCACGGCCCCGGTCTCGGCCTGGTTGACGAGGACACGCATCGCCCCAAGCGCCGCCGGCATCAGCTGCTCCGGCCGCCAGATCCGGTCGAAGTAACGCGAGACTGGACGGAAGCAATCATTGACCGAGACGTCCCCGGCCGCCGGATCCTCGAGCTGCTGGAGCACCGGATCGGGACGGCGCGAGGCGAAAACGTCACCCGGCAGCAGCAACACCGGCAGCCGGTTCACCGTCGCGAGCGCGGCCCCGGTGACCATGTTCGTCGCGCCCGGCCCGATCGAGCTCGTGCAAGCCAGCACGCCGAGGCGGTTGCGCATCCGTGCGTAGCCGCAGGCCGCGTGCACCATCCCCTGCTCGCTGCGCCCCTGGTAGTAGGTGAGGAGCTCCGGGCTCCCGTACAGCGCCTCCCCGATCCCGGCGACGTTGCCGTGCCCGAAGATCCCGAAGCAGCCGCCGAAGAAACGATGCTCGACACCGTCACGCTCCACATACTGCGCCGCCAAAAAGCGGACGAGCGCCTGCGCCGCAGTCAGCCTCATGCCGGTGTTCCCGCGCGGAGGGTGCGATTCTCCGCCGAGGAGGTCCGGATCGCATCGCAGATGGCGGCGGCGGCGTGGCCGTCGGCGAAGCTGGCCAGGGTCGGGTCCGCGGGGCGCTGCTCGACGACCGCCTCGAGGAAGGTGCGCCACTGGTGGACGAGCGACGCGTCCCAGCCGAGCGTGTGGCCGGGTGTCCACCACGACTCGAGGTAGGGGTGCTCGGGCTGGGTCACGAGGACGTTCCGGAAGCCCCCGAGACCCTCGCGCTCGTCGTCGGCGAGGAAGACGTGCAGGTGGTTCAGGTCCTCCATGTCCCACCATACCGAGCCGCGCGAACCGTTCAGCTCGATCGTGTGACGACCCTTCCAGCCCAGCGCGATCCGAGACGCTTCCAGCGAGGCGACTGCGCCGTTTCGCAGCTCCAGCGTCGCTACGTATGCGTCCTCGCTCTCAGAGACGAATCGCGACGTGCGTGCGCTGATGGAGCTCGGCTCGCCGGCGAGGTGTCGCACCATGTCGATGAGGTGGGAGTAGTCGAAGAGCGCCCCGGCCTCCCGCGGCCCGGCTTCCGCCGCGGCGGCGAAATCCTGGAGGTAGAGCGCGCGATAGTGGCGCAGGTCGCCGAGCTGACCGGTCTCGACGAGCTTCCGAATCAGGGCGACGGCCGGGACGAAGCGGTAGTTGAAGCCGCTCGCGTGGACGATGCCGGCGGTCTCGGCGGTCTCGAGCATCGCTCGCGCCTCCTCTGCGTCGACCGCGAGCGGCTTCTCGCAGAGGACGTGCTTGCCGTGCTCGGCCGCGGCGATCGCGATTGCGGCGTGCGACTCCGGTGGGGTCGCGATCGCGATCACGTCGATCTCCTCGTCGTCCAGGAGGTCCTGCCAATTTGTCGTCCAGCGCGCGAAGCCGAACTCGCGGGCTGCCGCCTCGACGCTGTCCGGCCGTCTTCCCGCCAGCGAGATGAGGCGCACCGACCGCGACAGCGGCGCCAGCCGGTCAACGGTGCGAAGTGCGTGTGCGTGTGCGCGAGCGATCCAGCCGTGCCCGACGAGTCCGATGCCGAGGTCGGTCATCGAGCGGTGGCGATCTCATACTCCCGGCCGCGGTTCTCATGCTCAAGGCGAATCGGCCGCCCCTCGCGGAACGAGCGACCGCACGCATCCGCGAGCACGAACGCGGCGAGCGCATCGTCGGCGCCCACGGCGGGCTCGTAGTCGTCCCGGATCGCAGCCGCGAAACCCTCGAGCTCGAGCAGGTAGGCGTCGGGATACCGCTCGGTGAAGTCGTTCACCCAGTCGACCGATTGACTTCCGGGCGTCAGCCACTCCACGTTCACGCGGCGGTGGTAGCCGATCCGCGCGGTTGCGAGCGAGCCCATCACCTCGGTCGAGCACTCGTAGCCGTAGCCGGCTGCGCGGCTGTTGTCGATCACTCCGAGAGCGCCGCTCGTGAATCGGAGCGTGACCACGGCGTTGTCGAGATCGCCCGCCTCCGCGAAGGCGGGATCGGAGAGCGCGCCGCCGATTGCGGTCACCTCGTCGATCTCGCCGACCATCCAGCGTGCGGTGTCGAGGTCGTGGATCGAGACGTCGACGAAGAACCCGCCCGAGCCCTCGAGATAGCCGGCGCCCGGCGAGCGCTTGTCCCGCAGCGATGTCCGGAAGAGGTAGACGTCGCCGAGCTCGCCGGCGGCGATCTTCGCGGCGACCGCTGCCCAATCGGGATCGAAGCGGCGGTGGAAGCCGACCTGCAGCTTGACGCCCGCGGAGCGGGCGCGCTCGATCGCCCGAACCGAGGCGTCCAGGTCGAGCGCGATCGGTTTCTCGCAGAGCACGTGCTTCCCCGCCGCCGCGGCGCATTCGATCATCCCGGCATGAGCGCCGGTCGGCGTTGCGATCAGGACACCTTCGACGTCCATCGCGAGGAGCTCGTCGAACGATGTCGTCCACGCGACGTCCAGCCTCTCTCCGGTCGACCGCGCAACGTCCTCGACCGCGTCCGCGACGCCGACAAGCTCGACGGCGCCAGTACGCCCGGAGGCGTTCGCGGCGTGCATCTGTCCGATGCGCCCGAGGCCTGCGACGCCGAGGCGGATAGGGCGAACTCTTTCGGAGGAGCCCATGTGTGCGCAAACGATTGCACCTTGCAGGCCGAAAAGTCAAGGCGGCGCCGGAAGCACCTCGCTGCACCCGCAGGACGACCGGACGATCAGTTCGACCGGCGTCCGGACCTCGGTCGGCTGCCGGACCGCGTGGTTGTCGAGCGCGTGGAGCAGCAGCGAGGCCGCCAGCTCGCCCATGTGCCAGTCGTTGCAGGCGAGTGCCGTGATCGGCGGATCGAGCAGCTCGCCGAACGCGGGATCGTCGAACGACACGAGCGCGAGGTCGTTCGGCAGCCGCAGTCCCGCTTGGCGTGCGGCTCTCATCGCGCCGAGCGCGAGCGTGTCGCTCGACGTGACGATCGCGGTCGGCGGAGCCCGCAGGCCGAGCAGCTGCGTCATCGCCGAACCGCCGCCCGCCGGCGACCAGGCAGCGTCGGCGAGCTGGACGTACTCCTCGGGGGTTTCAAGCCTGCGCGCCCCGAGCGACTCCGCGAAGCCCTGAAGCCGCTCCCGGCCGGAGGTCGAGGTCGCCGGGCCGCCGATGTAGCCGATCTTGGAATGGCCGTGCGAGACGAGGTGGGCGACGAGCAGCTCCATTCCCTCCTTGTTCGCGCGCGCCACGTTGGCGACGCCGGCGTGCGGAACCAGGTTGTCGAAGAAGACGACGGGGACTCGGAGGTCGAAGTCGAACCTTCCCGTCGTGGCGAGGAGGATGCCGTTGACGCGGTGCTCGGAGAGGGTGCGCAGCGTTGCGTGCTCCCGCGCCTCCGTGCGCTCGGTGCTGGCGACGAGGACGTGGTAGCCAGTCTTTTCCAGCACGTCCTGGGCGCCCTTGATCACGCGGCTGTAGAAGCCGATTCCGATGTCCGGGACGACGATCCCCACGAGGTCGGCCGACCGCGTTCGCAGGGACCTGGCGATCCGGTTCGGTTGATAGCCGAGCCGCCGCGCGGCCACCCGCACCCGGCTGGTGGTCACGGCACTGATGCGCGGGCTCCCCTGCAGGGCTCGCGACGCAGTCGAAGCGGAGACGCGCGCCTCCACCGCGACATCGGCAAGCGTGGGGAGCGCTGATTGACGGTCCGCTGCCATCGGTCGTAGGATCGTAGCGTAGCGTTATGCAATCGTTTGCGCAGCCTCATGCCCTCTGAGCTCGACCTGATCTTCCGGCTTTCGGTTGCCGGCCTCTTCGCCGGCCTAGTCGGGATCGAGCGCGAGCTGTCGGACAAGGGCGCCGGCTTCCGCACGCACATTCTCGTCGGGCTGGGGTCCTGCCTGTTCGCCCTCATGTCCGCATACGGGCTCGAGCTCTTTCTCGAGGGCCCGCCGGGGCAGAGGTACGGCGACCCGACGCGGATCGCGGCGCAGATCGTCTCCGGCATTGGGTTCCTGGGCGCCGGCGCGATCATTCGAGAGGGCGTGACGGTCCGCGGGCTGACGACGGCGGCGAGCCTCTGGGTCGTGGCCGCGATTGGCATGGCGGCGGCCTTCGGCCACTACGGGCTGGCGGGCTTCACCACGGTGATCACTTTGCTTTCCCTAGTCGCGCTCCGACGCGTGAAGCCGCGCTATCTGGCGCGGATGCGCTCCGACCACACGGCGTTCGCGCTCGACGTCGACGGCACCTTCGACGTCGGGGAGCTCGCCCTGATTGTGATCGAGCTAGGGGCGTCGATCGACCGTCTTGCGGTGGCCGGCCGTGGCGACGAGGCGCCGGGGGACCGGCGCATCGAGGTCGAGCTCGAGCTGCCGCTCGCCGGCGGGGCGCAGATCATGGCCGCGGTGGTCCGCCTTCCGGGTCTCCGCGATCTCGACGCGACACCGGCTAGCTCAGAACGTGAGCGTTAGCCCGTCGTAGGCGCAGATGAACTCCTGATCGAAGCCCCTCGTTCGCTCCTCGACGTGCGCCTCGAGCTCGGGCTTCGAGAGGTTGTGGTGACCGACGTGCGTCAGGACGACGACGCGCGCCGCCAGTTGCACGCCGAGGTCGATCGCCTCGTCGACGTTGTTGTGCCTCGGATCCTCGCGCCCGGGTCGGTAGGTGGCGTCGACGACCGCACAGTTGAGCACGTCGACCGCGTCGAGCAGCTCGGCGGTCTGTTGCGGCAGGCCCTTGCTGTCGATCAGATAGGCGATCGAGACGCCACCGCGCTCGAAGAGGTATCCCTGCGTCGGCGTGATGCCGTGGCAGAGCTCCAGCGCCGTCGCCGAGAGGCCGTCGACCTCGACCGCCGCGAAGAAGTCGAGCCGGTTCGGTCGGAGACTCAGCCAGTTGACGATGCGAACGCTCTCGTGCCCGATCCCTTCGTCGTCCAGCTCGGTCGTGTCGGGCGGCAGGAACGTCGGGATCGGGCGCTGCACCGCCCAGCGAATCGAATAGAGGCCCAACCCGTGGTCTGGATGGAGGTGGGAGATGAAGACGCCTTTGATCGGCGTCACGTCGACCCAGTGGCCGCCGGAGACCGCAGCCGGACCGCAGTCGACGACGTACTGACCGTCCTCGTCGAAGAGCACCATCCCCGACTGCGCCCGCCGGGCGCTTGGGTCTTCGAGCGCGTGTGCGCAGTTGGCGCATGCGCAACCGGGCGTCGGGACGGGCTCGGCCGCACCCGTGCCGAGGAAGCGAAGGCTCAGCGCCACGACGTCAGCGAGCTACAGCGGACTGCCGCTCGCGGCGCCGGCGCTCACGAGTCCTCGACGCTTGCCGAGGCACCGGGATAGACCCTGCACTCGGCGATGGGCACCTCGACGCGGACGACGTCACCCAGGGCGTGCCCGACGTCGGGCGGCAGATATGCCCGCAGCTCGAACCCTTCGTCGATCGTGAGCACGTACTCGCGCCGCTCGCCGAGGAACGACATCGCCGAGATCCGTGCCTCCCACATGTTCACCCGCGTCTGCTCGGCTGAGTTAGCGATCCGCACTACCTCGGGGCGGACGACGAGCACGACGTCGCTTCCGAGCGCGATCTCGTCCAGCGGCAGCGGCGTCTCGACCGTGGTGGTGCCGATGCGGACCGTGGCTTCGTCCGCGCGCAGCTCCGTCAACGTGCCTGCGTTGCGATTCGGGTTGCCCAGGAACTGCGCGACGAACAGGGTCCGCGGACTTGCGTAGATCTCGTCAGGCGCGCCGATCTGATGGATGATGCCGTCTTTCATCACCGCGATCCGGTCGGAGAGCGCAAGCGCTTCCTCCTGGTCATGGGTGACGTAGATGGCGGTGAAGCCGAGTTCGTCGCAGAGCCGCCGGATCTCATAGCGCATCTCGCGACGCAGCATCGCATCGAGATTCGAGAGCGGCTCGTCGAACAGGACGACCCGAGGCCGGTACACGATCGCCCGCGCGAGTCCGACGCGCTGCTGCTGACCCCCCGAGAGCTCGCGGGGGAGCCGCTTTCCCAGCTGCCCGAGTTGCACGAGCTCGAGCGCCTGGGCGACGCGCGAGCGAATCTCGTGCTTCGCGACGCGTCGCACCTTCAGCGGGAACGCGACGTTCTCGGTCACGGTCATGTGGGGGAAGAGGGCGAAATTCTGGAAGACGAGGCCGATGTGCCTCCCGTGCGTCGGAACGCGTGTGACGTCCTTCCCGCCGATCTGAATCGTCCCCGCATCTATCTCGAGGCTGCCCGTGATGCACCGTAACGTGGTCGACTTGCCGCACCCGCTGGGACCGAGCAGCGTCAGAACCTCGCCCTCGGCGACGTCGAGGTCGATGCCGTCCACGGCGGCAACGTTTGCGAAGTACTTCGTCACCGAACGGAGCTGGACCATGCTCTCCTGGCTCTCCTCCGCAGCCTGCTGTCCGGCGCTGTCCACGAGCGCCTGTGATCGTGTCTCAAGCATCGTCATAGTCCCTTCGCTCCGCCGACCATGTTCTCCGGCTTGATTTGCTTCTGAATCAGGATCAAGAGGATCAGCGAGGGAATAATCAGGATCACGGACAGCGCGCTCGCCACCTCCTTAAAGCCCTGGCTGATCGCGATGTACGTCTGAACGGTCAACGTGATCGTCCTCGGGCCGTAGGTCAGCAGGGTGAGCGTGAACTCGTTCAGCGACGTGATCAGCCCAAACAGCGCCGACGCGAGCAGGCCGGGCATTACGAGCGGGCGCACGACGTTCCATAGCGTGTAGAACGAGTTCGCCCCGCAGACCCTGGCGGCTTCGAGGACGCGGTCGTCGAGACCCTCGAAGGTGGCGGACATGATCAGGACGACGAGCGGGATGATCAGAATCGAGTGCGCGAATGCGACCCCGATGTGCGTGTCGACCAGGCCGAAGTTATAGAACTCGCGGCTGACGCCGAGGCCGATCGTGATCGGCGGGACCATTCGCGGCAAGAGGATCAAGGCGATCAGCAGCCCACGCGCTCTGATTTGCCGCTTCGCCAGCGCCCAGGCCGTCGGGAGGCCCACCGCTAGGCTGATGACGATGCTGAGGCCGGCGATCACGAGGCTGTTTGTCAGCAACGCCGGCAGGTCGGCGAGCGAGCGGGCGAACGTGAACCACTTGAACGTCCACGTCCCGGGGAACCACCGGCCGCCGAACCATTCTTGGCCGACGGCGGTGACCATGATTGCCGCGAAGGGGCCGAGAATGTAGAGGCTGAACGAGAGCAGGACCGTGTATGCGAGGAGCCGGCGCGCCGAGCGCCCGGCGCGTGCGGCCACTCTGCGTGCGCGCACGGTGCCCGGCGCGGCCTCGGGGACTGCGCTCATGCCCGCCGCCCCGAGCGCCAGCGGCCTGAGAACGTCGCCTGATAGACGACGAGCACGATCACCGCGATCAGCGCCATGATCACCGCGAGCGCGCTCCCCTTAGGGAAGTTCTCGAAGACCGCGGCCTCGGTGTAGACCACGACGGCCAGCGGCCGGTGATTTCCGCCCGCGATCAGTGGGATGCTGAATGCCTCGAAGGCGAGCAGGAACGTCAAGATCGAACCGGCGCGGATGCCCGCGAGCGCCAACGGCAACGTGATCCGCCGCAGCACCTGGCGCGGCCGGGCACCGGCGACCCGGGCCGCCTCCTCAACCGCCGGGTCAATGCCCTCGATCGCCGCAAGTGTCGTCAGGATCGTGTACGGGGCGTACAGCCAGACATAGAAGATGATCAAGCCGTGGACGGTGTAGTCCACGTTCACGCTTGCGCCGGTCGCGACCTCGATTAGCTTGCTCATCCAGCCCGTGTTCGACCAGATGATCAGCAGGCCAAGCGCGCTGACGAGCGCGAGGATCAGCAGCGGCGCGAGCACAAGCACCCGGACCAGAGCGTGGCCACGCATCCGCTTCCTGAGCACGAGCGCCAGGGGCACTGCGACCCCGATCGAGACGATCGTGGTCGCAGCGGCGAGCACGAGCGTCAGCCCGATCACATCCCAGTAATAGGAGGATCCCAGGATGTCGCGGTAGTTGTCGAGCGTGTATCCGACCGCATTGTTCCTGGCGAAGCTCGTCTGGATCGTCAAGAACATCGGGTAGACGAAGAAGATGCAGAGGTACACGACTCCGGGTGCGAGAAACAGCAGCGTGCTCGGCCGCGCGTGACGCACGCGGCCGAGCACATCGGCGATGGAGCCGATCACCCCGCCAGTCGGCGGGGTCCTTCCCATCGCGTGCTGCTTACTCGTCATCGCTCTAGTTGCCGATGTACTGCATGCCGTTCTGCTTGAGCCAGTTGAACGCATCCGCGTTCTGTAGGGGTGTCCTGAACTTCTGCACTGCCGCCCAGGTCGGAATGTCGCGGAAGGCGGTCTTCGGCATCTTCTTCCAGGCCGTGATGCCGGGATACTGGTGCATCACCGTCAGCATGTTGCGCTGCGTCTTCAGCGACAGCATCCAGTTGACGAACTTGTACGCCGCCAGCTTCTGCTCTCCCGAGATGTTGCGTGGGACGGACAGATAGGCTGCCCCTCCGTACGTCGCGCTCGGGAAGAACGCCGCCTTCACCGACTTCGGAAGCAGACCTTGATCCCGCGACCACAGCGTGAAATCGATCGCGTACTCGGTGATCCACACGTTGCCCGATGCGAACTGCTGGAACAACTCGGGAGGCGATCCGGCGGCGGGCTTGTAGAACGCGTCGGAGAACGTCTTGAACTTCTGCAGCCCCTGCTGCCAGCGCGCCGTCTTCTGGAGCTCGGCGAATGAGCCCCGCTCGTCGACGCCGTTGCCGAGCAGGTAGTCGCGCATCATGATCCGGCCACCGCCGGAGGCGGCGTCCGGGCGGATGATCCCGATATGCCCTGCCCACGCTGCACGCCGATTGTGGAAGTCCGCCCACGTCTTGGGCGGGTTCCTGATCTTGGCGCTGTCGTAGATGATCCCGAACTGGTCGCGCCAGAACGGTACGCCCTGGCCGTAGATCGGAAGCCCGAGCACCGTCGTCAGATCGCTTCGCGCGACCATGCCGAGGTTCGGGATCTTCGGTCGCCGCGACTGCAGATGAACCAGCCCGACGTTCGCGTTGAGCAGCGAGATCAGTGCGTCGGGCTTCAAGAGCACGACGTCCTGGTTCGCCTGACCGCCCTTGAGTCGCTGTATGAGCTCGGCAGCCGCGCTCGGCACGTACGAGATGTTGATCCCCAGCTCACGTTCGGCCTGGGGGATGATCTGCCGGAAGAACTGCTGGAAGTTCGCGCCGCCGGCGACGTCGACGAACGTGATCGACGTCGCGGCGGCGCGAGTCGATCCGGTGGACTCCGCGGGAGCCGCGGCGCTGACGCCCACGAGTGCGGCGAACGCGACGCTCGCGCTCGCCAGGACCGCCAGGTAGCTCCACCACCGATGCCTGAGCGGTGAAAGCGAGTGACCTCGAATCGAATTGCGTGGTGCGCTCATACTGTCCCCTTTTCCTCTCCCAGAGAGTGCTGCAGGTCAGGTGAAAAGCGTCGATGCCGGCTCAGGGATCCCTCCTTCCGCTGGTGAGGAGCGGCGCTGCCGTCCTGTCCGTCAAGTGCCAAAGGTCTTCGAGTCGATTGACGACGAACTCCGCTCCCGCCGCGGCAAGCGCTGCCGCGGGCCGGTAACCGCCCGCAAAGCCGATTGCGATCGCCCCGGCCGCCCGTGCTTCCTGCATGTCGTACTCCGTGTCGCCCACAAACGCGACACGCCCCCCGTGTGCCTGCCGGAGCCCCTCCAGGACGGTACGCTTCGGATCGGCCTCGGCGAACGTCAGCCCCACGTACTCCTCGAGCCCCATCTGCGCGAGGTCTCGCTGGACCACGTCGGCTGATGCGGCACTGACGACGGCGACTACGACGCCCGCAGCCGAGAAGCGCTCGAGCATCTCCTTGGCGCCGGGCATCGACTTCGCGGACGTCAGGGTCATCGCCGCGTTCCACTCCGCGATCGCCTCCGGAATCTCCTGGACACCGTAGTGCGCGAAGTGGCTCGCGAGGGGCAGGCAAAAGTCGGCGAGATGCTCGACGGCCGACGGGCCGACGACGCCGCGCTTCTCGAGCACGGAGCATGTGGCGCCCCACGCCCGGTCGCTGTCGTCGGCCAACGTGCCGTTCCAGTCGAAGGCCATGACCGAGATCGAGTCCGCCAGCCTGCTGAGGGCAGGCAAAAGCGAACCGGCAGGCGCCACGAGCTGCTGAGCGTCTAGTACCGGTGGGCGGAGAGTGTCCGTCCTACCTCCTCGAGTGCCTGGCGTGCGCTGTCGGGACGACGCATGGCGACGGCGACGAAGAGCGCGTCGAGCACGGTCAAGTGCCCGATGCGGCTGGCCATCGCCTCGATCCTGAACGAGTGCTCGACGCCACCCGCGACGAGGAGCAGGTCGGCGACGTCCGCGATCGGCGACCGGAAGAAACTGCTGATCGCGATCGTTGTGGCCCCGGCCTCGCGAGCGGACGCGACTGCCTCTACTGTCTCGCGCGTCGACCCCGTGTGGCTGATCGCAAAGCAGACATCTCCTGCTTTGAGCATGCGGGACGCCACATGCTGGACATGGACGTCCGCCGGTGCCTGGGCATTGATTCCAATCGTCAGGAAGCGATAGGCGGCGTCCTGTGCGAGGGGAGCCGACGTGCCAACCCCCACAAAGAGGACCGACTGCGCCGCGTCGAGCCTCTCCACGGCGGACTCGAATGCTGTCTCGTCCACCGTCGCAAGGGAGCCCCCGATTGCGTCTGCATCAGCGGCGAGCACCTTGCGAAGGACATCGCCCGGAGAGTCGGTCTCGGTGATGTCGCGCGTAGGGCCCGACGCTGTGCCGAGATCCCGGGCAAGCGCCAACTTGAGCTCGTGGAACCCGCGGAACCCCAGCTCTTGGCACGCCCGGACCACCGTCGATGCCGACGTACCGGCGCGCGCAGCAACCTCGGTCACCGTCAGATAGACGGCACTGACAGGATCATCCAAGATGACTCCAACCACTCGCGCATCGGCCGGCTGCAGTGTCGGCACGGCCGCACGGATGGCTGCGCGAGCGGCTCCTGCCACGAACTCCGCGCGGTCTGGCTTTGACGTCGCTCGCCGGCTACGCCCTTTCTGGGGCGCAGCAACGGAGGAAGCCGAAAGGCGAGTGGCCACGAGGGAAAGTATATCCACCGTTCTGAGCTTCGTGGGGAATTCTATTTCATGTTAAGGAGACAACTCCTCCTGAGGCTCGTCAGATGCTCGGGTTGTCGAGCGTGCGGCGAAGTGGCGGGCGAGGTAGCGCTTGACAGGCGAACGACATCGCGGAGGCTCTCCTTCGGCGAGTTCACGAAGGGATGTATGCCTACGTCGCCGGGCCGTGCCGTCCGCCTGCGACTCGCATGCAGACGGATGCCACACGCGCAGGACGAGGCTCGCCGCGCGGAGTTGCTCGTGAAGGCCGAGGCGGTCGTCGCGCAGGGGAAGCCGATGGAGCCATCTCCGTTCGGCTTCGCTGCGACCGGGTTCGACACGCGGGCCGAACTGTTCGAGCGCGTGAAGCTGACGATCTATGCGGTCGACACGGCCAGCGGACGTGTAGCGGAGGCCGCACGGCGCGGGGATGACTTCGCTGCAACTTCTCTGTCCGTCGCGCTTACCGAGATGCTCGCGTGGCTGCGGGGGCTTGACGAGTTGACGGCGTATGTCTGGGAGAAGGCAGTAACGCATTTGGTGCGGCAACGCGCTTCGCAAGCAACTGACGAGTATGTAGCGGGGCTGACGTCTCCACCCGCCGAGTTGACCGAAGCAGCGGCGCGACGCAACCACACCGGCGAGGCCCATTCCGACTGGACGCTCGCGCTCGTCCCCAAGGGCCAGTATCTGCAGCGTGGTGAGCTTCATGGATTGCGGTGGCTCGCCGGGAAGCTGCTCCATTACGGCCCCCTCCCGGTAGCAGAGCTCCGCCACTGGCGCATCGGCGCTGAGCCGCGCTGGAAGTGGCGAGCTGCTGATGCAGTCGTCCCGCCGACCGAGAAGGAGCAACGCCCGAAGCAGCGTGACTCATACGAGAGTTACCTGTGCGGCGCGATGTCGTCGGAACGGTCTTGCTGGCTGACGATCTTGTCGAGATCGAGCACCTCTTCCGCCGGCTACTAAGGGAATCGGACAAAGAAGACGGGAGCTCAATCGGAGCGCTCGGTGTGAGCCGGTAGGTCGACCGCCCTGCGGCAACCACGCGTGTGTCAGTACTAGATGCCGCCGAGCAGCCGAACCCGCTGGCGAATCTCCCAGCTGAACATGTCATCCCACCACTTTGACGGGGCACGTCTTCGGAGTCGGCTCGAGCTTCGCGAGTGCGTGAAGCCGGTCTCGGATCTGCAACACCCGCTGGAACCGCTCGTGTGCTGCCTGACCGAGATAGACGATCGAATCGTCCTTCGTGGCAACCCCGCTCGCGACACAGCCACTGAACCAGCGCCACCCTGAGCGCAATAGATCTCGCGCGAGGATGAAGTGAAACGTCCGCCCTTTTAGCCTGAGGTCCATAAGGTCGCCGCCGATCGACTCGTTGCCGTTCACGCGCATTGAAAGACCGACGAGCGCCATTGCATCGGCCGGAGTAACCGAGATCGGACTGCGCGCATCATCCGCGTCGAGAAGTAACGGATGGCGGGTTACGAACGCGTCGGCATCCGCTTCATCGCTGGCGGCGGCCATCACGAGCGCCTTGAACGCATCGTCCGGCAACACCTCGGTCTCGGCCGCCAACGCCTCAGCCCGTGTCCGCAGGAGATCCGTGCCATACACACCGAAGACCCCAGCGCCCCCACCCTCTCTCCGCGTGTAAATCGATAGCGCACCACCCACAGGGAAGGGTGTTTCGAACGTGTCGCCGATCTCAAAGCGCGGATACGCGCCGGCGGCGCTCCGCCACACCTCTACCTCCGGCTGCTCGGTGAAAGTCTTGAGCAAAGAGACTTCGTCCGGGAGAATGGTATCGTCGTCCACGACGAGTTTAAGCGGCCGTCCGGCGGCGCCTGTCGCGAAGGCAGAACCGTCGGCGCGACGAGCACGGCGCCCGTAACGCGTGTGCGGAATCACGAGTTGAGAGTAGTCAGCCAGGCGCCGATCGGCCACGCGCAGCACCAAGCCACTCCCGAAGCGTTACCGACGGCTGGGCCACAACGACAGGCCTCGTCATCGAGTGAATCGAGGCCTGCCGCAGCACGACTGATCGACCTACTCGAACTGCGAGCGACCTGCACCTTGAGCGAAGCGTGACGCGGCGGCAATCGGCTTGCCTTACCGGACGCGCACGAGCGCGCTCAGCTCGGGATCGAACGCCCACCTCCGATCGCCGTCGCCGTCGAACATGTCGGAGGGGAGCCGCACGGCGGTGTCGCCGATCGTCTCGATCATGTCGACGCTGAAGTACACCCCGGTCGGGACGTCCAACGCCCCCTTCGCGCGCTCAAGTTCTGCGGTGTACGTCTGCCAAAGTCGGAACGCATCGTTATACGTTTCCGACGTCTCGGACTCATGCTCCGTCTTCCAGTTCACGATCCACTCTCGCTGCCACTCGAGCTCGCGGTCACGGCGGCGGATCCGCCCGACGGCGCTAACCCAGGGTGCCTGGCCGTCGGCAAGCCGACCGTTCGCGCCGGCGCGCCAGGCGGGCTCTGAGACCGCCGCGCCGGTAGTCCGGCTGACGTCGAAGTTGAGCGTGAGGTCGCCGTACATCGCCTGGATCAGCTCGTCCGAGTCCAGTGGCACGCCCACGCCGAGCGGGTTTGCGAGCAGGATCACGAGCGGACGACCGTCAGCGGCAAGCGGCTCGAGTTGCCACGCGGCGCTGGAGATCGTCCGACGGACCGTCAAGAACCACTCCTCGGCGCCGAACACGCCGGCGTGAGACTCGCCGCTCGGGAAGCGCCGCCTCATCGCATCGGTCGTGAACTCCTTGACCTCGCAGAGAGCCTCGTTCGACGCCCGAGCGGTCAGCCGATCGGGGCGCCTCTGCACGCCCAGGTCGGGCTCCACGAGATACGTGTAGCCGTGCTCGACGAGGTACTCGTCAAACCATTGCTCCGAGTCGGTGGCAACGTTCGGCACAATTTCGAAGATAGCGCCGGCGGCGCGGGACTAGCTGCGCAGGTCGTCCGCGAAGAAGACGCCTCCGTCCGGCCCGGTCGCGCTCGCGGCGATCGCGACGGCCGTACTGAAGCGAATGACCGTCTCGCCGTGGGAGACCAACGCGTTCCGACCAGGCGCGCGCTCGACCCGCGAGACAGTCTGGCCGACGGTAGCGGCTGACGCGCGGAGGTCGCGTTCGACGAGGGCGCCGACTAGCCCGGGGTCTAGATGATTGATGCCACCGGGTCAGGCGGTGTATTGCGATGGCTCGGCTGGGTCGTCCGAGGTGGTGGTTGAGTTGGATGCAGGTGGCGAGCGCGAGGAGGCGGGTCGCGATCCGCGCCCGGAGGTTGCGGGTGGTGCGGGCTCCGTGGCGTTCGAGGCTGAGGAGGTCTTTGCAGGTGAGGAAGACCGATTCGATTCGTTGCCGGATCGGCGCCAGCTGAACGCTGCTGTCGGGCTCGTCCTTGCGGGCGGGTCGCACGATCAGGCCGCCGAGCTCGCTGACCGCCTGCTCGAACTCTCGGCCGGCATAGCCTTTGTCGCAGACGATCGTTTCGCCTCCGTTGAGCGTCCGGGCGAGCAGGGCCAAGCCGACCTCGCGCTCGGAACGATCCGCGGAGACGAGTGTCGCAGCGCGTGGGGTGCCGTCGGGGGCGCACAGCAGGTGCAGCCTCATTCCCCAGAACCAGCGCGAGTGGCTCTTGCAGTAGCCGTAGCCGCAGACATCGGCGAGATCGGAGCGGCGGGTCGTTTCCAGGGAGCGGCCGCACTCGACCGGGGTCGAGTCGAGCAGCACGAGATCATCGCTCGATCCTGGGCTCTGGGCGACGAACACCCCGATCAGCCACTCGATCGTGTCGGCCAGCCGCTGCCGCCGCTTGTGCAGAGCATCCTGGCTCGGCAGGAGGGGAAGCAGATGTCCGAGTTGGCGGCGGGCTGCCCGCAGAAACCGTCGGTCGCTCGTGACCCCCATCAGAACCTGGGCGACACAGAGCGTCACGATCTCCGCATCGGTCAGCTTCCGCCGCCCGTTGCCCTGCTTGGGCGGGAGAAGGTCGTCCGCCGTGCAGTAGACGCTGATACAGAGCAGGTCGAGGTCGGCGCGCATCGTGGCCTCCAGGTCGACGTTGCCTTACCAACGCCGACTTCGACCCCTCCCCATGCTCCCTGGCCGCCACGAACCCCGTGGCATCAATCATCTAGCGTCGCTTGCGCCAGTGTTGCTCCTATGTCAAGGCGGGGCTCGCTTTGAGTGTGTTGAAGACGGTGCGGGCGAGCAGTCGCTTGAGGCAGCGGATCGCTTCGCGGCGCGTCTTGCCTTCGGCTTGTTTGCGTTCGAGGTAGGCGCGGGCGGCGGGGTGGTGGCGCGACTGCGTGATTGCGATTCGGTAATGTCTCGCGTCACGAAATCTGGCATGAGGGTTAGTTTGTCGGGCTCCTCGTGAAGGGAGCTCTGCATGGCACGTCCTTCTGTTTTCTCTGTTGAAGACAAGTTCAGGCTCGTCGTCTCAGTCATCAGTGGCGAGATGTCGGTCGCGGAGGCGGCGCGGCGCGGGAAGGCGTCGGAGCAGTCGATCTCGAACTGGAAGCGGCTGTTTCTCGAGAGCGGCAAGCAGGGTCTCGCCGAGCACGGAAAGCCAGGCCCGAACGCGCGTGAGCGGCAGCTGCTGGATGAGGTCGAGGAGCTGAAGGCGGCGCTGGGTGAGGCGCACGTCGAGCTGCGGGTCTGGAAGCGCAGCGCCGAGCACAGGCTGGGGCCTACGAGGACCTCGAGGTGATCCGCCTCGAGGCCGACATCTCGACAGCCCGCTTCGTCAGGCTGCTCGGCGTGCCGGAGCGCTCCTATCGGCGCTGGCAACAGCGGCAGCGCCAGGGTCGGCCGGTGAAGGGGCCGTGGCCGGCGCCGGCCCAGGATCGGGTCGAGCCGGTCGCGATCGAGTATGCGGATCGCTTTCCAGCCTGGGGGCACCGCAAGGTCGCCGAGCTGATGCGGATCGACGGTCACCGTGGCCCGGACTCGACGGTGCTGCGGGCGCTGCGCCGCACGGGGCGGGTGCAGCCGGTCGACTATCAGGCAGAAAGGCGTCAGCACGCGCAGGCGCGCCGGGCGGCGTTCGTGGTGCCGCCCTCGGGGCCGAACCAGGTCTGGCAGCTCGACTTCTCCGAGTTCGAAACAAGTTGCGGCGGCACCTGGCGGATCGGCGGCACCGCCGACTACTGGTCGAAGCTCGAGCTCGGCTGGCACGTCTCGACGACGCAGAACCACCGCGACGCGATCGAGACGCTCGAGCAGGCGATCCGAGAGAGCGACGCCCTGACTGGACGGCCGCTCCGCGAGCTGCTCGCCGACCCGGTGAGCGGTGAGATCCGGCCGATCGCCGTCGTCACCGACAACGGGCCCTGCTTCAAATCGGTCCGTTTCGCCGCCTACATCGACCGTAGGCCGGAGCTGATCCACATCCGCACCCGCCGCAAATCGCCCGGCCAGAACGGCGTCCGTGAGAGGGCGTTCGGCTCGCTGAAGTACGAGCACCTGTACCGGCAGGAGATCGACGACGGCCACCAGCTCGGCCTCGAAGTCGAGGCCTACCGGCAGCTCTTCAACCGGACCAGGCCACACCAGGCGATCGGCATGCGCCGGCCGCTCGACGTCCACCTCGAAGCATGCAACGATCCTCAGACCACCAACTCAACCGAGCCCGAAACCCTGCCACTTTCGTGACGCCGGACAAGAACAAACAACCCGAAAGGAACACACCCCGACTCTCATAACGACTGGACCGACAAACGGGGGCCGGTCAAAGGTACCTCAATGCCAAGAGAGGGCTGAAGGATGGATCTGGGGCTGAGAACCGTAGAAGCGGTGTACGCCCAGCTTCACGTCGATGACGAGTGGTGCGTCGATCACGAGCGTGGGTTCACGTGGTGGGGGCACGACCTGGCTCAGTCCATCTGGGCTGAGACTGCCTTCGATGACGACGGAATCACGGTCTGGCGCGTTCACGCCCGTACTGACTTGGTGACAGGCCTCGTGGACGAGCGAGGCTCATTGGAGGTGCTTTCCCACTTGAACGCTCTGGGAGGGCTCTCCGCAATCGGGCGCGATCCCGCGGACCCGACGCGTTTGCAGCTAGCAACGAGCCTGTACGTCAATGAGGACAACGGCGAGTGGGTCGCACCGCTCTTCTCGCTCAGCGCTGCGCTGCAGGCAGCCGATGCCCACGCGCTGGCCACCGAACTTGCGGATCTAGTGCGCGGGGAAAGGGCGTCGAGTATGCACCCGACCAGTGGCGGTCGCGCCGAGCCCGATGACATGCTGGCTGTCGTCGACGATCTACCCCTTCGAGCCGGCGGTTCCCGTTTCCGTGGTGATGAGATGCAGCAAGCAGCGGACTTCCTACTCGGAACTGCGGCAAGCCGAGCGACCTCAGACCTAGGGAGACTGGTCGCTGAGCTCCCATTCGGAGATGGCGTGTGCACTCTCGAAGCCGAAACCGATGAGGGTCACCCTAGATACGGAGCTGGGCTGAGATTGACGCTCAAGCTTCCCGGCGGGCTTCCTCGCGTGGGCGCCGCACAGCGCGTTTTCCAACTGAACACACTTGAGCTCACCTCGTTCACGCGCGCTCACTTCGTCGGAAGTTGGTGCTTGTCCCCCGATGATCCTCCGCACGTCACGTTTCACGCGTACTTACCCAACCTGATTTATCGGCCGGGGATTCTGAGCAACCTTCTTCTGTCGATGGCCCTACGAGCCAGGTTCGTCGAGCGCGACGTCCTCAACCGCGGTGCCCCAGTTTGACGACCGCTAAAGAAGCGCACGTGGTGTGTGGGGTCTGTGGCAAGTCGAGCGTCCAACTGGCACTCGCGAGTACCACCTCTTTCGGCCAAGACCTTGACGGCCGACCTCAGGGACCAGCGCGTTGGGCGCTCGAGTACGAAATTCAGACGTGTCCCGTGTGCTCATACACGTCCTGGACCATCGCGGAGGCGAGCCTAGGGGCCCGTCAGGTGGTGAAGTCGGAAAAGTATCGATCGACCGTTACGAGCCAGAACGTCCCGGAGTTGGCGGCAAGATTTCTCGCGGCTGCGGCAATCGCGGAGGCAGACCGCCGAACCGCGGAGGGCGGCTGGCTCGCGCTTCGGGCCGCATGGGCCTGCGACGATGAAGAAAACCTAGCTGGCTCGGCTCTGTGTCGCGAACGCGCGCTTGAGCGGTTCCGACGATCGGGCGATCGCTCGCTAGGTTGCCCGGACCGGAAGACAGGGCACGCCGTCGTCGCAGACGTCCTGCGGCGGATCGGACGGTTCGGTGAAGCGCTGGACGAGTACGACCTGGGTCTGTTAGCCCACGGAAACGACCAAGCCCACCGAGTACTAGAGGTTGGCCGCCGACTTACGCTCGCCGAGGATGCCAAACAGCACACCCTTGGAGAACAGGACGCGCCGCTTCACAAGCATGATGACCGGAAGACGTTGGAGGAAACGCTCCCACTACTAGAGGACAAATCGGAACCAGACGTTCGCAGGGGCGTGGCACCCGTTCTGAACGCCGAACTGTTCCGAGACCAAGAGGCCTACAACGAGGCCGCGAACAACCTTCTGATGAGCGCAGAACGTCCTCGACCGTCGCCGCTCGTCACGACCGCGGGGGCGAATCTGCTCTCGCGGCTCGTAAACGACAAGGAGCAGAAGCGATGGGCAGAAGACATCCTCGAAGTGTTCGGCGTCGCCTACGCCTTCGTTCAGGCCGAGTCGTGGGACGCGCTCGACCGAAACCGCGCGGAGAAGCTCATGAACGAGGGACTCGAAGCAGTCCGGCAGCAGCGGCTCCGAACGGATGACGAGCCGATCTCACTCCAAGACCCTGACAATCGCGTGACGAACACGGCACTTGGTCTTGTTGGCGAGCACCAGGCTTTCGCTGCTTTGCGCAGCTACGTTTACGAGCAGCCAACGCATAACCGGCTCGAGCATCTCCGCGAGATTTATCAACTGGCCGGGATCGCGATGGGCGACGTGAAGCGTCGCCATATGGATCGCTTCCAGCAGATTCAGCTTGTAGCGTGGAGGTTCGGCGTTGCGCTGGGACTACTCGACCTGCTTGGCGAAGTCCCAGAGTCCCCTTAGCCCGTTGCTGGCTCGCTCGACGGCTCGCACGGCCACCCGCGCGCGGACCCGAGCATCAATCAGGTACGAGGCACTTGAGGGAGCCTCATTGCCGCGAATCAAGCCGCGCCCACTTCTTCCTCACATGGAGATCCCATTTGAGAGGATCGTTTGCCGGCAAACCGATGGCCGCAACGACTACGCAGAAATCGCTCGCTACAGACCGAGGTCGAGGCCTGAAGCTCGGTTCGACTCATGTGAGCGTGTCATTGCGGCTGGCTGACGCGCAGGCCTGCCGAGCCGGTCAGACTCGGGCGACTCCACCCGACACAGTATTTCCGCCTCGTTCTCGAGCTCGGACAGCTTGTGATCGGCGAGGCGGATAGCGGTTCTCTGTGACGCGACGTCCGCACGGAGGTCGTCGCCGCGTCGCCGCCGAAGAAACGGGCCTGCGCCCACGAGCTTTGCCTCAGCCTCGGTGAGCCTCCGCTCGGCTAGCTCGCGGACCTTCAGCGTGGCGAGTCGCTCGTGCTCGATCAGCCGCAGCCGCCCTCCCGGCTCGCGCGTGGGTCGATGCCGGTCGATCGCAGCTCGGGTGTCGTGCCGTGGCCCCGAAGGAAGCGGTCGCTGGTCGACGGCGAGGCGCTCGATCGCGGACTCCTCGAGCGCCCGCGCGAATCGGGTGACCGGATCGCGGTCGTCGAGGTCGGCGGCGTGGCTCTCGCGGTCGTGCACGGTTTCCGTCACGTAGAGCCTGGTCGACTCGCGCGCGCGGGAGACTGCGACGTAACCCCATTCCTGGAGCCGCGCGTCACCGGAGCCGAGCACGAAAGCGCGATCGACGGTGACGCCCTGGGCGGCGTGGCCGGTGAGTGCATAGGCGTGGCGGACATCGCCCGCTTCGAGGTAGCACCGGTTGAGCGTGACGCGGTCGCCGCGGTCGGTGAGGACGATGAGCGCGCAGCGTTCGGTGTCGATCGCCTCAACCGTTCCCCGTGTTCCGTTCTTGACGCCGAGGTCGTCCGAGTTGCGCAGGCAGACGAGTCGGTCGCCTGGCGCGTACTCGCGCTCGCCGACCTGCAGCCGGTCGCGTCCGAGCCGGCCGTGGGTTTCCATCAGCCCGCGGGCGAGTGCGTTCAGCTCAGCGACGTCGCGGCGGCGGAGCGCGATCATGACGTTGTCGGGGAGGTCGTCGCGCGCGGCGGTCCACCAGTCGGCGAGCAGGCGTGTCTTGGTCGCGAGCGGATCATCGGAGACGACGAGTCGCTCCTTGCCTTCGGCGAAGGCGAGGTAGTCGCGGCCGAGGCCGCGGCGGACAGCGGCCAGCGCTTCGCGTTCTTGTTCATCGTGCTGGCGGCGGTTCTCGGTGAGCTCGACGGCTCCGTGGCGCTCGACGATTCCGGCGAAGAGGCCGCCGGCGCCGACGGCAGGCAGCTGGTGGGGGTCGCCGACGAGGATGGCCTTTCCATCCGCTCTGTCGACGAGCTCGAGGATCGGCGCGAGCACGCGTGTGTCCGCCATCCCGGCCTCGTCGATGACGAGGACGCAACCGCGCGGCAGGGCATCCCCGGCGAGCAGGCGGTGGAGGGTCGTCGCGCGGAGGCCGGTTTCGTCGGCGAGCTTCTCGGCGGCGACTCCGGAGGGAGCAGCACCGAGGACGGGGAAGCCGGCCGCTTGGAACGCCTCGGTGGCTGCGCGGAGAGCTGTCGTCTTGCCGGCGCCCGCGACGCCGATGACGCAGACGACGCGGTCGGCGCTGGTCGCGACTGTGCGCAGCATCGCGGCCTGGTCGTGGGAGAGGCCGACCGGCCCGCCTTGGTCGAGCGCCTCGACGGTCAAGGCGGGAGCGCCCGCGTCGGCGCCGCGGGCGACGAGGTCGAGCGCGGCCTGCTCGATTCCGATCAGCTCGGCCGTCGAGTAACGGGCGGGCCTACCGGGCGTCGGCGCCTCGCCCACAGCCCGGACGCCGTCGATCGCCTCGAAGCGTGCCGCGACCTGGCGGATCCGGTCGGTGCTGGCACCCTGAATATGAGCTTCGGCCCAGGCCATCACTAGCTCCGGCTCGGAGAAGGCGGTGCGCCGCGCAGTCAGACCCTCCGGCCCGAGCAGCCGCTGTGCGATCTGCGTCAGTTGCTCGCGGGTCAGCCCGGGGATCTGCCGCTCGATCACCGCCTCGAGCTCGGCTACGCCAAGGCCGTGCTCGGCCGCCCGGGCGCGCCAGTCCTCGCGCAGCCGATCGAGGTCGACGTGCTCTTTGCGCTCTCGCGTCTCGACGGCTGCGATCTGGGCGGCTCGGTAGCCGCTGCTGTTGTGCTCGCTCATGTGCTCGACGATCTGCGCTCGTCGCTGCGAGAACTCGAGCAGGACCTCGCGTGGGACGCCTCTCATTTCGGCCATCCCCTTCACTGGTGTCTCCCACTCGACGCCAAGCGAACGCGCGAGCTCGGCACGAAGTTGCGCCTGGTAGAGGTAGCCCGCCGCGAGCCGGTAGGTCTTCAGGATCGGCTCGCCGTCGAGGGCGCGCCACTCGCCGTCGCTCGGACTCTCTGCCATGTTCGCCACGAGGACGTGGGTGTGCAGGTGCGGGTCTTGGGCGCGACTGGTGCGGTGCTGGTAGGCGGCCGCGACGAAGCCCGAGCCGCGCTCGCGGGTGACGCCGTTCTTTCCCCGCCGGAGGACGCAGGCCTCGTCCTCGAGGTAGGCGAGCGCGGCCTGCCAGGCGGCTGCGTGCGCCTCGCTGACCGTTCGTCGCGTCTGCTCGTCGCCGAGGGCGTGGAGCAGGCTGACGCTCTTCGGGCAGGCGAAGGCTATGTCGAAGCCGGCGACCGGGGAGAGCTTCTTCTCCTCCGTCCGCCGCTCGCCGGTCTCGGGGTCGATCCGCTCGACCGTGATCGTCCGACGCTTCGGATGTTGTCGTAGCTGCTTCTCGGTGACGGGATGAACGCCGCGGATCAGCGCCCCGAGTTGCCCGTCCTCGACGACCCCTTCGAGGCCGAGCTCCGGAGCGCCGCGCCCGAACCAGATCCCCGGCGACTCGCCCCGTCCGGCGTAGTAATCATCGAGGCCCGCCGCCACCGATCGCTCGTAGTAGGACTCCTGGCCGGGGGTGAGCTTCGCGACGGTCAGCACACGATGAGATTAGCACATCCTGGGCAGTAAAGCATCGGGATGCATCTCTGTGACTCGTGCCATCGAGCCTAGCTGGTGCGGCGGACGATGGGGCGAGCGCGTCACTCGGGGGCCTCCTCGCTGTCGTCGTCGGCTTCGTCGTTGGCGCTGCCCCACTGCTGCCGGCAGTCGGCGGCGTGGACGAGCGTTCCGTCCTTCTCGGTGGCGTCCTCGGTCGAGTCGATCGCTTCGAGGCAGCACGCGCACCGGACGTGCTCGCCCGCCGCAAGCTTCGCGCGCTGTTCCTGCAACCGTGCCGCCTGCTCGTCGCGCCACGCCTGCTCGCGCTGTTCGCGCTCGGCCTCCTGCGCGGCCCGGTGCTGCTTGACCGAGGCCGGGGCGACGCGCCGGGCGAGCTTGTCGAGCGTGGGCGATCCGGCCAGCTCGCGCGGCTCGTAGACGCCCTGGCGGTCGGCGTTGGGCAGCCCGCCGGTGTCCACGAGCCGCTGAGCGACGAGCAGGCGCAGGACGACCGCGAGCGCGTCCTCGGGTGTGCGGGCGCGTGTGAGCGCGTCGAGCGCGTCGCCGTGCAGCTGCTTCTCGGCGTCCGCGCCGCGCGGGTAGCGCACGCTCACCTTTCCTTGCTTGTTCTCGGTCGTGGGCTGCTCGGTACAGAGCCGGTACGCCCATGCCGCCGCCTTGCCTTGCTCGTGCAGGACGAGCGAGCCGAGCAGCTTGACGGCCTCGGCGTCGAGCTTCGGCTGCCAGGTCGCGAGCACCGCGCCGAGATCGAGGTTGCGTGCCCGAGCGGAAACGCGCTCCTCGTACTGCCGCTGCCGCTCCTGCCGCCGCGCCTCCTTCTCGGGATCGTCCGCCGACGCAACCCGGCTTCCCTCGTCGCTCTCGCGGCTCCGGCGCTCCGCAGCGGCGCCCGCGTGGGTCGCGATCTTCCCCGCCAACCGATCCGCGAGCCACTCGGGATCGGTGACGTAGCCGTGACTGCGCCCGTTCCGGCCCGACAGCTCGAGCAGGCAGCCGTAGGCGCGGGCAGCGTCGGCGTCGGCGTCGAGGAGCGAGAAGCACTCCCGCCAGCGTCTCCCCTCTGCCTGCCGCGCCGACCAGTCGTGCTCGGAGGCGTGCGTGATCTCGGGCAACCCCGCGAGCGCGGCCGCGACCGCCTCCACGTGCGCGCCGAGCTTGGCGAGCACCGCGGCGACCGCGTACTCGTCGTGGACGGTTGTCGGCAGGATCGGGCCTCCGCCGAACTCGCTCACGCTGTAGGCCACCGGCTGGAGCCGCGAGCCGTCCGCGTTGGGCCAGTCAGCGCGGAGCACGTCGTCCACGAACTCGCCCGGATCGGACGGGAACACGGCCGCGTAGCTCGGACGCTCGACCAGCCAAGCGGCCGTCAGCTCGGCGAGCAGCGGCTCGGCCTCCGCGATGCGAACGAGCGGCGGCGCGCAGGCGAGCGGAAGCCTGCGCGCCGCGAGCAGCTCCTGTGTCGGCTCAGGGAGCCGGAGGAGGTCGAGCCGCTCGCCGACGAGCCGCTCGCTCTTGCCCACGAGCCGCGCCACCTTCGCCGCGCCGCCCTGCTCATCGGCCAGACGCCGGTACGCGCGTGCCTCCTCGATCGGGCTGAGGTCGGCGCGGATCACGTTCTCGGCCACGGCAAGCGTCAACGCTTCCCCGTCGGCTTCGCGCACCTGCGCCGGTACCTGGCGGAGCTTGGCGGCCTTGGCCGCCCGGTAGCGGCGCTCCCCGGCGATGATCGTGAAGCCGTCCTCGCCGTCCGGGGCGAGCATCAGCGGCGTGATGATCCCGTGCCGCTTGATCGAGGCGACGAGTTCGGCCATCTGCTCGTCCGCGAACTCGCTGCGTGGGTTGTCGCCGTTGCTCGGCTTGATCTTCGCGAGTGGAACCATGCTCAGGGTTGCGGTCATGGTCGGATCCCTCCTTCGGTCAGTAGTTCGAGCGCGCGGTCCTTGAGCGGCGCGGGCTCGGTCGCCCGCTCGAAGCGGGCCTCGGCGTGGGTGCGGCCGGCGGTCTGTCGCGTCGGCTGCGTGTGGTCGACGTAGGCCGTCACCGCCTGGAGCGCGCCCCAGCGCGTGCCGCGGATGTCGGCCAGGTCGGGGGCGGCGCGGTAGGCGGTGCGGATCGCCTCGCGGACGCGCTCGACATTGCGGACGGCGCGCCCGCCCTCGCTGCCGTCGGGCTTCGGCTCGGGCAGCGGCACAAGCCGGGAGAGGAAGCGCTCGAACTCGCCCTCGCCGATCCGCTCGCGGATCAGGCGTCCGCCGAGTTCTTCCAGTTCGTCGTAGTAGCGCCAAGCGATCCCGAGCGTGCGCCGCGCGTCCGCGAGTCGTGCCTGTACGTGGGCGGTGTGGCGCGCCTTCCAGACCCGCTGCGCGTCCGGCAGCGGGAGGAGCATTCCGTTTAGGCAGGCGAGTCGGAACGGGGCCACGGAGACGGTGACGGCGAGGCCGCCGTCGTGACCGTTGCGGAAGCAGAGCAGCGGCAGCACGTCTTCCCCGTCTGCGCCTCCGATCCGGACATCGCGGTCGAGTCGCATCAGGGCGTGGACGCGAGCGCCGCCGCGAGTCGAACCCGCGCCGATCCAGTGCGCCCGCCCTGAGTCGGTGATGTCGTCGCAGAAGGCGAACGCGGCTCGGTTCTGCAGCGGCTCGTACCCGTCGCCGACGACGCCGAGCACGGCGCGCGTGTCGCTGCGGACGTTGGCGACGTGACGCGGCACCGTCGCGCGCGCGGTCGGGTAGCCGTCCTCCCCGATCGCGAGCACCGCTTCGAGCGGGCACTGGTCGACGTACCAGCCGAGACCGGCGGCGGCGATCATCGAGGCGGCGTCGTGCACCTCGTTCGGGTCGACGGTTCGGACGGCGTCGGCCCATCCGGCGGGCGTCTGGCCGAGCCAGAGCGGACGCTCGGCCTCGGCAACCTCGTAGGCGGGTTGTGTGGTGGTCTGCATGATCTCCTCTCCTCTCGCGTTCAGGCGGCTAGCGGGGCTGGCTCGTGGGCGATGACGAAGCGCTCGGGCTCCTCGAAGATCGCGAGGCCGACATGCGTCGCGAGCCCCGCCCCGAGCCAGAGCGCGTGCACCTCCTCGCGGTTGACGCTCTCGTGCCGCAGCCGGAGCTCGACCACGTCCGCGAGTAGCTTCGGGATCGAGAGCGCCTCCACGAGCTCGACCTGACGGCCGATGAACTCGGCGAGCGCTTCGCGGTCGACTCGGCAGTCCATCTCTCCTCCTTCCTGCCTCGGCTGTTGATTTGATCCAACACCTACGAGACGCAGAATCCGACGCCTCGGCCCGGTGACTCCACCGGAACGGTGCAAGTGTGTGAAACCGCTCTCGGCGCGCTACTCGGCTGCGAGGCGGCCGGTCTCGCGCGCCCAACGCTCGACCGTGCTCCAGCGCCAGACGGCCGAGCGTCCGAGCTTGCCGAGTGGCTTCGGGAAGCCAGGTCCGATCGCGAGGACGTTCACTCGTTGCGACGAGATGCCCAGCCGCTTCGCGATGTCGACCGCGATGACGAGCTCAGTTCCGGAATCGATTCGCACGTAATCACGGTAGCGCGGTGCGACGCAACGGATGCGTGCCAGCACCGCATTACGAATGCTCCCTAGGCGTGGAAGTCAGATCGACGTTCCGGTTTGATGCAAGCCATGGCCGGACTCGTCTACTTCAGGCTCGCAGGTGTCGCTGAGGCACTAGAAATCGCACCGCCCGCCGGCGAGCTGGCGACCTTCCGACTAGGCGAGGTTGAGGTGACGCTCGAGCTGCGCAGGACGCCCGAAGGAAATGAGTCAGACGACTGCCTCGTCGTCGCAACCGTAAGCCGCGAGGTCGTCGACGACGCGTACGGCGCGTTCAGCGCCCATCGGGACGCGACGTTGGCGGCGGTCGCACCGCCGGCTGACCCCAGCGGCATGTTTACGCCACTGCCGGAGCACGAAGTGCTTTGGCTCGCGTACCCGCCGGAGTCGGTCGCCGCCCTCTGCCGAGACGTCCGGAGCGAGCTCCATGGTGAGGCGGCACGGCTGGTTCAGATCTTGCGTTGGTTGTTCAATCGCCCTTGGCCCGCCCAGCCGCTCGGCCGTGCGCGCCTCGAATGGTCGCTCAACGGTGACGACTGGTTCGCGAAGCCCGGCGGCCTCTCTTCGCCCGCGACGTTCGGGTCCGAAGGCCGCGAACTGACACCCGACGGTATCAAGATGATCGAGCGTCTGTGGCAACGTGGCGACCCATCCGAGCCGCTTGCTCGGCAGATCTTCCTCGAGGCCTACGCGCTTTCGTATGAAAACCCGCGTGCCGCCCTCGTCCTTGCTGTCGTTGCAGCTGAGGTCGGGGTGAAGCAGTTCGCCGCCCTACGATCCGGCCAGGAGTCAGAAGCCTGGCTGATTAGCAAGCTTCCGTCCCCGTCGCTTCGCAGGCTCCTCCGCGAATACCTCCCGTTCTTCACCGACAAGCGCGCGCGACAAGCACGCAGTACCGAAGCATCTCGTTGCCGCGCTTCACAAGGCTGCCGAAGATCGGAACGACATCGTCCATCAGGGCGCCGAGGGTTACGACGAAGAGGAGCTCGCCGAGGTCTTCGTTGCCGTCAACGACCTCCTCTACCTACTCGACTGGTTCGACAATCGCGCGTGGGCATTCGAGTACCTGCAGGACGAAACCAAGGCCGCCTACAGGCAGGAATCGTAGGATTCCCGCGAGGTTAGGGCGGACTGGAAGCAGTCTGTATCCGCTCGCGAAGGCACATCTCGACTGAGGCAGGATCCGCGTAACGGTCAGCGACCGTAAGAGCGGCGAGGTCACGCGGCAGGCATTCTGCGAACTTCGGAAGATCATGAAGCGATGATCCTGTGGTAGCAGTTCCTCCGCCGCTTCGTGATCGCAGAGCCGTCTCGATCTCAGGCACTGTGGCAGCGTCAGCCAGCTGGATCGACAGGTTGTCGCAGGACCGCGTTCCGCGCACGAGCTCAGCCAGACTCTCAGAGAGATCGGCGTTCGCGCGCAACCCTGCGAACGTCCACCACCGTTTCGTCCCGTCCTCGCTCCTCACCAGTGAGGTCGTGCTGTTGTCAGCCCACCAGAACTCCTCGCGAAGCCGATCTAGCGTCTCCGACCCCCTCCGTGTCAGCCGCGCCGGAACCTCGGACCCCGTGAGGACGCTTCGCACAGCGCGGCAAAGCACTCCGCTCAGCGCTCTCGCGTCACCCTGCCACCGCGATCGTCCCGGCCGCGGGTCGGGTACGACATCGGCGACTCGACGCCGCCAGTCGATCTGCGTCACACGCCAGCTTCGGCCGCCGAGCAGGATCGGCGAGTAACCGGACACCCCGTCCTTCCGGAAGCTCACGGGGTGTACGCGCCCGACCTCGGCCTGGCCGTACCGCACGACGATCTCGGGATCGCTCGCCACGATGCCGGTGAGTTCCGTGAAGTGGCGCCAGCCAAGACTTCGCTCCGCCTCGGGCCCGATCGAGAGCAGCCCCTGCTCGTCGAACAACCATCCCTCGGCGACGAGATGATCGACCACGCGTCCCGAGACCTCGTCAGTCATAGACGCAAACGCCGGTACCGCTCCGATCCACTCCTGCCAGAGCCGCCGCCCTATCCGCCCCTCCTGAAGCGTCAGCGCGAGGAGCTGCTGCGCAAGGACGTGGTAGGGAATCGCCGGCGGCTCAATCGGCTCGATGTATCCGTCCTGCCACAGCCGGATGATCGCGCACGCTCGCAGGAAGCTCTCGTCGTCGGTCGCGAGAAACAGGGCATTGCGCTCGAGCCCGGCTCGACGGCCGGTCCTGCCCAACCGCTGCAGGAACGAGGCGACGCTGAACGGCGCATCGATCTGGATGACTCGATCAAGGTCGCCGACATCGACTCCAAGCTCAAGAGTGCTCGTAGCGACGATTACGCAGTTCGTGCCTTCCGTGAAGGCGGCTTCGGCTCGACGCCTCTCGTCCACACCGAGCGAGCTGTGCGAGAGGTATGTCTCCACGCCAGCGCCGCGTAAGCCCGCACCAAGCTCCTCCACACGAGCGCGACTGTCACAAAACACGAGGCGCTTCTCGCCAACGTGGAGCTGCGCGATGACCCGAGCGGCATTCGGCAGACTGCCGACCGAGTCGACGGTGACGTCGGCGTTCGGGAGGCGCCCCTCGACAGCCACGACACGTCGCTGGCCCTCAAGCGAGCCTGCCAGCCACTCGAGCAACGCTTCAGGGTTTCCCACGGTCGCGGACAGCCCGACACGCTGCTGCTCGCTCCCCGAGATCTTGCGGACCCGCTCGAGGACTGAAAGAAGATGCCAGCCTCGATCGTCGCCGGCAAACGCATGGAGCTCATCGACGATCACCGCGCGCACGTGCCTCAGGAGATGGTGCGAGTCGACCACACGCGAAATGAGGATCGCTTCAAGCGATTCGGGCGTCGTGAGAAGGATGTCGGGCGGCTCGGAGACAATCTTCTTGCGCACCGGCTGCCCGATGTCACCGTGCCAGAGGGCCGCCGACCGGCCGACGAGCCCGGCGAGGTATGAGAGCCGCGGCTCGAGGTTGTTGAGGAGCGCCTTCAAGGGACACAGGTAGAGCACCGATAGGCCACGCCAGTCCTCGTCGAGCATTCGGGACAGAACCGGCAGCGCGGCAGCCTCAGTCTTGCCGCCAGCGGTCGGAGCGAGAAGAAGGACATGAGCGCCGGCGAGAATCGGCTCCATCGCGTCTTCCTGGAGCGGGCGGAGAGAGCTCCAAGCGAGCGAGTTGACGAGGTGGTGCTGGAGTGCCGGATTGAGACGATCGACCGCGCTCGTCACAACTCGAGTTCGACCTCGTCCGGGTCGGAGCTCGACCGAGCAGCCCGTTCCACGTCCGTCAACTCTGCGTCGGACACCGTCAACGCGTAATGCTGACGCGGGTCGAAGTCTGGGAACTGGTCGATGCGATCGAGGACGTCGCTCACAAGCTTCTTCAGGTAGACCCTGGGAGCGACGCCGACACGCCCTCCGAGCGAACCGGTCACGGCGCGTGCGAGGTCGGCCACGTATTCGTCGTCCGCCAGCTCGTGAACCCGCTCGGGCGCCGAGGCTCCGTTTCCGTAGATGTCGCGAACGCGTCTCCCGAGTATGCAGAGCGCATCGAGGTCGAACCCCGGCAGCCGCAACTGCACCGCGCGCGGGTTGTCGTATCGCACGTTGGTCGTGAAGTCGGTTGCGAGACGACTCGCAAGCGGCGGAAGTCGCTGGACTCCCTGCGGGCCATCGAAAAAGGCCGGTGTCCCAGTGACGACGAGCATCAAGCCGGGGTAGCGGCCGCCGTCGATCTCGTCGATCAGTTGGCGCAGCGCGTTGAGTGCTCGCTCGCGAACATCCGTGCGAACGCGCTGCAACGTCTCTACCTCGTCGAGGACGACGACAAGCCCCGCGAGGCCAGAATCGCGAAGCACGACGAGCAGCCCCTGCAGGAAACCGAGCGCCGCATCGTGGTCGATGTCGCCGCGGATACCGGCGGCTCGCTTCACGTGCGCCGCGACATGGGGTTGACCTCCGAGCCACGAGAGAAGCCCATCCGCCTCCTCGCGGCGGCCATCCGCGAGGGCCACGCGATACGACCTCAGCGCGGCTGCGAACGCCGGCGCCCGGCGCGCAACTTCTCCAAGCCGCGTTTCGAGAAGCCCAGCGCTCCGGGAGGCAAGCTCGCTGGTGTCTTGCTCCCCCACACCACCCTCGGACAGGATGTCCTCGTCAAGCGCGTAGAACCAGGCATCGAGGACGCTGCGCAGCGCGCCA
This sequence comes from Candidatus Gaiellasilicea maunaloa, assembly GCA_024330215.1. Taxonomy (GTDB): domain Bacteria; phylum Actinomycetota; class Thermoleophilia; order Gaiellales; family Gaiellaceae; genus Gaiellasilicea; species Gaiellasilicea maunaloa. Next base: position 20,244 of record JANDLU010000008.1, on the reverse strand, counting down.
TCGTCCTGCTCGGGGGTCGAGAGCCGCTCGACGATCCGCCGGTAGACAGTCTCGTGCCGGTGCAGCGGCGTCTCGCTCTCGGAGATCTGCACTTCGCTCGTGGCGAAGCCGCGTCGTCTTGCGCGCTCCGCGAGCCAGCGAACAAAGAATGTCTTCCCGCTGCCGTACTCGCCCCGGATCGCACGAAACGACGCCGCCGCCGCGGCCACTTTGTCGAGCTCTTGATCGATCGCCTCCTCGAAACGATCCATACCGACCGCGAGAACGTCGAGTCCGTGCCGAGGAACTGTCCCGCGCCGAAGCGCGTCCACGATTGCCTGGCGGCGCGCAGGGCTGATCTCGGTCACGTCTTGTTGCCTCCGCCAAGGCCGAACTGCTGGACGAGCACGTTCCTGTTGAGCAAGACGTCCTCATCCGAGACAGTGAGAACGTCGAAGCCGTCGACGGCCAATACCCGTCGAAGACCCGCGAGCGCGCCGCGGGCTCGGTGCTCGGGCGCGTCGATCGTCTGAGCGATTCCGGCGACTGTGCCCCGATCGCCACGCGCTGCCATGTGCGCGAGTATCCGACGCACTCGTTCATCGTCGGGCGCGGTCCGCCCAAACCGTTCTCGCTGGCTCGCGTAAAGCGAAGACCGCAGCAGCTCGGCGATCCAAGAAGGCTCCCGCGGAGGCGCATCGACCGGCGACGCTACCCCGCGAACAAGGGCGAGCTCGGGAACGGACGCGCCTTCGTCCCACCACTGAGGTTGCGCCGGAGCAGCTGGCTGATACCCGCCGATTTCCACCCCTCGTGGAACGAGCACAGCCGCTGGTACGAGCATCTCCTGTGGTGTCGCGCCGCCGTGGTACCCAGCGCTCTTTCCAGTCGTGTACCGCACGCGTTCCGTCCAGGGCGCGACAACCCTCCCGTCACCGGCCAGAACCCGGCGACCGGTCAGCAGGATCTCCCCCTCTTCGGTGCCGCCGGTCGCGGGTCGCCATCGCTCGGAGCGGCCCTCGGAGGAGCGATATTTGCCCTCGTAGTCGACGAGATACCCGTGGTCCGCCGTCACGATGCAGACGCGCCCGGCGTCGAAGGCGGCCTCGAGAACCCGCATCAAAGGTCCGATCTCGGCAACACGGAACCGCCGGTCGGGAAGCAGGCCCCCCGATAGTGCGTCGTCGATCTCGTTGATCACGACGCCCACGACACGAGTCCGTGCGTCCGCGATGGCTTGGAGCACATCCGGAGCGACCGTCGAGCCCTGCGCGGGGATGAGGTCGGCCTTGTGGAACAGCACCGCGCCTGCCGGCGCGAGCGCCGCGGGGAAACCCGCCTTCTCATCCTTTTGTGTCCCGGTCCGAGTTTCTCCGCAGAGCAAGCTCGTCCGGGAGTACGTCGTCAAGCTCGGAACGGTCGCCACCCCCACCCTTCTCGAGCCCACGCGCTCGTCAATGACCTCTTCCCAGCCCAGGCGGTCGAAGTCCGGTACGAACTCTTCCCACGTCGCCCAACCCATCCCGTCGAGGACGATGACCATCACCGGATGCCTGGTCGCGAGCGGCGCGACGACGGTGCTCAGGAGATCCTCTACAGCGATGATCCTCGGGTCGGAGGACGCTGAGCCGAGCCAATCGGCGAGAAGCTCGGCGAATCGCCGGTTCTGTTTTTCGCGGACTTCCAAGAGGCGGTCGTCGAGCGCCTTGTACGCGCGGATCAGCGAGGGCTCGGATTCGCCTCTCCACATCAAACGACGCGCCATGTCGACGAAGGCACCTTCACCGGCATACGAGTTGGCTGCGTCGGCAAGCGAAGCCGGTGTCTCCGCCCGGGGAGCTGCAAGGAAGCGAGCCAGGCGGAGAGCCATCCGAACAGCGTCGAGGCGGGGCGCCTGCATCACGCTGTCACGGTGCAACTCGCAGGTCTTCAGCGCGTCGGCTGCAGCCGTGAGCTCCGCAGGAGCATCCAGCGTCGCCAGCAATGCTTCGCCGGCTCGCGCGAGCCGCGCCGCAAACGCCGATGGAAGGAAGTCGCTCCGGTACACGATCTGGCCGGCGTCGAGCTCCTGCAGCACGGCATCTGATCGTGCGCGATCTACATCCTCGGCTGAACGCTCGGCAGCGTCGGTGAGCGACGACAGCGCGGAGTCGGTCAGTTTTGTACCGGTAATTGCCTCGAATCGGCCTCGCACGCGCGACGTGATCAGATCGTCATGCCCTAAGAGGAGTCGGGCAGAGAGGCCGAGAGCGATCGAGTCGCGACCACGACCGGCTCGCAGCAGATTGGCGGCGAAGGTCGAGACGTCCCCAGCGCGGTCATCGAGCCACTCCCAGACCCCTTCGGCGAGATGCTCGCCGAGCCCGGCAACTACCGCGTCGGCTTGACTCGCTGAGAGCCACGCAAGGAGAGCGGCCTGCGGATCGCGATCGAGCCCTCGCAGCCCAAGGACGTGCTCGCAGAACGCGAGCCACGCGGTGTCACGATCGAGGACCGCACCGGGGGTGCGTGCGTATCCCGATGGAGGTCGATGCTCGAGCAGCGCACTGGCGAGCTCGGGCAGCTTCCGGAGCGAGGAATCGAAACCGGTCGCACCGAAAGAAGCCGCGACGGCGTTCCACGGATCCAGCGTGTGAAGCCGCCGTCGGACGAGCCGGCCTAGGACGTCGGCACCGAGATCACGTTCATCTCGGTCGGTGAGGATCACGAGCCATTCGGTCGGGTCATCACGCTCTGCAAGCTCTGCTCGGACGGCGAGCGAAGATGGGCAGCCGACAACCCGGACGGGGTCACCTTCAAGAGAGAAGGGCGGCTCAGTCCAGGCAGGTAGTGCCCGCACCCCGATGACGCGGTCGCGTCCGGCCGTCGATCGCTGCTGGTGCTCCCGAACGATCGCTTCAAGACTCGATCGTGTAGCCGTCGGCAGACTCACGCGTCGTCCTCACGTTCGACCGTCCAGTCGAGCGTGAGCCGGTGCGCGGAGTCCTGATCGAGCAGTGTGCGTATCCGATCGAGTTCAGTAGCTGCCTCATTCGGCAGCAAGTGAATCTTGCGGTCGCTTTCGATGCGCGTGTAGCCGGAAGGTGGCGGAGGAGGGGGCGGCGGCGGAGGAGTGAGTCCGGCGAGGAACCGCGCGGCGTCGTCGATGAGTTGCCTCAATGCGGGGCTTAGCGCCTGAGCGTGCTCGTCATGCTTAAGGAGTTCGAGCGTGCGGTCGTTGATGGCGGCGGCTTCGGGATGGCTGCCGGCGAGTTGCTGAACGCCTTCTATCACTGTCCAAGGCGCAGTCTCGAGCGCCAGCGCGACTTCGGACGAGCGCTTCAACGTTGTCCCAACTGACTGAGCGCTCGGCTCAAGCGTCGCGTCGGCGAGCCTTTCGACCACCTCCTCATCTGGCGCAGACTTGATCGCAGCAAGGAGCTCGACGCCACGGTTCGCCGATTTCCAGCGATTGCTCTCGTCGCTCGCGAGGCCAATCCGATCGAGGCACGCGTTTAGCTGCGCAACGAGCCTCTGCGCCGGCTCTCGAAGCTCCAGCTGATGATCACGCAGATCCTGAGTCAGCCGCGCAACCTCGGTAGCGGTTCTGAGCGGGCTCGGCGCGAGGCCGAACACGGATGCAGCACGGGAACAAGCTTCCTGCCACGTCTTCTCGTCCGGAAGCTTCTGTTCGCGAAGCTCGGCTTCATCAGGGAGGTTCCCGATTCTCCCCTGAGTGAATGGTGCATCGCCCGCCCAGAACGACCGCTTCGACTGCGCGGCGTAAACGAGAATCAGCAGGTCCTGGACCTTGCGGTCGAGACCCATGGGTTTCGGCCGGTCGATGTACTCGCGGAGCGACTTCACCGAAAGCCGGCCGCCACCGCCGACCGCGTGCTGCTGGTCGAAATGCTGCTTCCAACGGTGACCTAGGACGAACGCCACCTCATGCTGCGTCCCGAGCCCGAGCGGCCCCGCAATGGCCAACATGGCGTTTCGCTTTGGACGCTCGACTTCGACGCGGTGGTTGTCCGCTTCGGCGTCGACCGCTCGCAGCGACTCCGCAAGCACCGTCTGGAGCGGTGCGTCCTTGACCTCGCTCTCGAACGCCGGGTGAGCCGGGTATCGGTGCGCCATGAGCTGATCGGAGATCCCGTCGAGCCCTTGTACCAGCGTCGGCCCGACAGGGGGGTGCGGCTGGATCATGGGATCGAGCGCCTGGAACTGCTCGGCGGGCTCGAGCTCGACGGTAACGAGACCGTCCCGGATGGTGGTGACGCCATATGACTGGGCCAGGGCGAGCGTGATGCGTTGACGGAGTGCGTCACGTTGATTCTCGAGGAGTTGACGGGCTGCCGGTCGCTGCCCCGGCGGAAGGTGGTCGGTGAGTCCCGCCAGGCGCTCGCCGGTCAGCACGTACTCGAGGACGACGAGCGTCCCGAGGTCGTTTTGAACCTCGCGGCTGAAGAAGTTCGGTAGCCAGCAGATGGTCTCGGCGGGTTCGTTCGTTTGGAGGAACTCCTGCACGCGAGCCCGATCGTCGGATGGTCCGTACGTCTCGTCGTCGAAGGGGAGGTCGAGCACGATCTTCGGATCGCCACCGGTTGGGCGGAGCGATGCGTCCGGAAGGCGGTCGCGGTCACGGACGTTCGCGAATGCCAACTCGACTGTCCGCCTCGAGCCGCGCCACGTGAACTGACGCGTGAGCGTGAACGTGTCCATGGCGCGTGAATCGATGCCGAACTCAGCGAGGAGTAGCTCACGAAGGAGCTTTCGGCGCTCGCCGTCGGTGTCGTTGTGGCGGGCTCGATCCAGGATCGCCTCGAGGTCGATCCCAGTGAGCTGAATCGCGACAGTTGGATTGGTGGAGTCGTCGGACAGCTTTAGCTCGCCGATCCGTGACGCCCAGGTTCGAAGCTTCTGAACGACAGTCGACGCCTCCTGGCCGGCGAAGAGCCCCTTGATCTGACCCCAGTTGAGAGCGACGAGATGTGCTGCGTCGAGCCCCTGAAGCGCTCCCACAGTCGGGACGAGCGCCGCCAGGAGGAGCGTCTTGACCAACCGGTCGTCCGCCCGAAACGCGACGTTGTCGTCCGCGACGGCGTCAGCGACACCGTGAAGTTCGAGCAGCAGGGGCCGGAGGCGTGTGTCGTACAGGCGCCGTGCGGCCTCGAACTGCTGGGCCATCTCCGCACTGAACGGCTCGTCGCTCGCGTCGAGCGCGTCGTAGAGGTCGCCGACCGGGATGACCTCGTCGACGGTGAGGTCGTCGCGCCGATCGGATAGGACTTGTGCCATCACCTTGAGGGCGGTGCGCTCACGCTGAAGAGCGGATGAGGCTGCGACGAGCGTTTCGACGAAGGCGGGCGAAAACGGATAGGTCTGCCGGAACCGAGCCGCGTCTCCATCCTCGCCGAGGAGGATGTCGTTGACGTGAGAGGGCATCGCGGTTCGAAGGCGCTCGAACGCTTCGTCGATCGAACGTTTAGCGACGTCGCTTCGCGGGGCAAGAACGCGCCGTTCGGCGATGGCCGGGAGGTTCCGATCCTCGAGAGTGATGGTCGCAAAACGGCCCTCCCACCACTTGAGCGCATCGAGCAAGCTCAACCGTTCGGCGCCCGGAATGTCACCGCCGACCAGCTCCCGCAGGTCCCGCTGACGGGCGACGAAGCTCACGAGAGGCGCGGGACGGTCCGCTGCGGCGGCCTCAACGAGTTTCGACACCTTTGTCGCCTCCTTGGAGACGAACGCCTGGTCCGCCAGCTGGGTCATTAGCCAGAGAATCAGCTTGTCTAGGAAGAGAACGACCGCGTCGTATCCCAGCGACTTGGCGTGCTGGCTCACGATCGCAAGCCCTGCGTCGATGTCGACGAAACCCCCTTGCGTATGGAACAACGTCCCGTGGGCCGGCAAGAAGGCTGCGACGATGTCCGAAACGAGGCGCTGGTGATCGGCGTCAGTGGGTGGAGCGGCGGCGGCTTGCTCGTACGTCTCGAAGCTCCAACCTGCGCCGAGGTCACCCCAGCCCTCATCCTTGCCGGTGTGCGCGTTCAATCGCGAGAAGAACTTTTCCTCGCCGAGATCCTCACGGAATTGCGCGATCGTCCCGAACACTGCGCTCGACGCATACACGGCAGGCACGGGCGCGTTCGGATGCAAGCGCGTGATGAGGTTGACGTAGCCGCCAAGGACGGCATCCTCGAGACTTCGAGCGCCTAGCAAATGATAGGTCGGGAGAAGAAAGCGCTTCCCTTCTAGCCATTCGTCATGCCGTCCTACGACCTCCGCGAGGCCTGGCAAGGACCGTGCGCGCGGGTCGTTGCGCAAGAGAAGGTGGAGCACCGCCATGAAGTGGCTCTTGCCGGCGCCGAAGCTGCCATGGAGATAGGCGGCCTTCGACGAGTGAGCTTCAACGGCCGCTTGGATCAGCCCGAGCGCCTCGTCGAAGCTCTTCGCGAGCTGCGGAGTGACGACGTACGCATCGAGTGTCTGTTGCGCGTGGTCTTCACTGACGCCCTCGCCAAGTTTCAAGACGAAGTCGCCTTTGTAGACCCGTTCGGGGATGTTGATGAGATCGCGAAGAGGTGTACTCAACTGGTCACCACCGCGGTTGTCCTCCGTCGTCCGTGCGTCGGTGACGGTGGGCGCCAGGCAGCGAGGTCGTCACGCGTGAGCCCGAGCTCTGCGAGCTGGCCCAAGAGGAAGTCGGAGTACGCGTCTCCGACGCGGCGGCCGAGCGAGGGGTCGAGAACGTTGTGCCATTGCAACACCCAGGGAAGCAGCTCGGCTACGCCGGCGAGAAGCGGTGTGAGACGGTCGGCACCCCATTGCTCGTCGTGCCGCATCCGCGTGAGGTAGTGCGCGAGGGCCTTCGAGCGCTCGAGATGGTTCCAACCGGCCCAGCCGATGACGGGGGACGGATCGGCGGCACGTTCGCAACCGGGATAGAGAATGAACCGCTCCTTCGGAACATCGAGCTTTCCGCGAAGCTGCCAGTACACACCCTTTCGGAAGCTCTTCGACGTGTACTTCGGAGGCACCGGAATCAGCCCCACATCGACTTGTTTGCGCGCCTTCGCTTGCTCAAGTGGCAGCCGCTGGGGGTCGTCATCAGGCAGAGCGCCGAGAGCGTCGATCGCGTCCTCGCGGCGTTGCAGCTCCCATGTCTCCTCCCACGCGGCGCGGATACGCAAGCCGTCGTCGGCGTAGCACCATGTGGCGAGGTAGGGCACCGCATCCTCGGTCACTAACGTTTCGACAAGCTTGGCTAGATCGACATCTGCCCGCTGCGCGTAAAGCTCCGCCACCGAGCGAAACTCTGGGTCATTTCGGACCTCGTCTGCGAGACGAGCACAGCTTGTCAGCTGCGGCTGGCGCCAGTGCCGCTCGTCCTCGAGTCGGTCGAGCAGCCAAACACGTAGGGCTCGCTCCTGCTGCTTCTCCCATGGCTCCCATTGCCATCGGCGCTTGTACTCGGAACGCTCAATCAGACCGATGTCGCGATCTGACTCGATCATCCCGATGCGGCGCTCAACGAGCTTTCGGTAGTTCTCGGGCCAATGAAGTGGCACGTGCGTGATCGGCGTCGAACCGTGCCGCTCGAACCACGTCGTCTCCTCTTCACCCGCCGCGACTCGGCGCGCGAGCACGATCTCGAACGCGCGCTCGCCGGGTCGCACGCTCGGAGCCTCGCCATTCGAACACGTCAGCGCTTCTTCGATTAGCCCATAGAGCCTGTAGACCTCCCAGTCCAATTCCTCCTGAAGCGAGACCATCCGCAACCGGGTTTCCTCCACGTCGCGCTTCGCGACAACAAGGGCGGCTCTCACCAAGTCACTGCCGCGCGAGGTCGCCGCAAGCCGAGCTGCGAGCTCATCGAGACGGCGCGCACTCTCAAACGGCCGGGTCTCCGGAAGCGGGAACTGACCCACCTTCGTACCATTGAGTTGGTACCGCGGCTCCCAGGCTTCGTCCCCGATTCCGCCACCGACACCACCACCACCCTTGTTCTGGCAGACCTGCTTTAGCCAGAAGCAAGCTACCGATGAGTTCATCAACCCCAGCAGTCCGATGTGTTCTTCCTCACTCGAGCCGGGCTGCAACTTGATTACGGGCGCAGTCTGCTTGAACACATTTCCGCCTCGATCAAGTAGGAAGTGGTTGTGAGTCGCGACTTCCGCGAAGACGATCGATAACGACGTTCGGAGCTTGTCCGTGTAAAGCTCTCGCCACTCGTACCACCGGCGGCCAAGCTCACGCATCGGGATTCCGAACCTGCGCCTCTCAAGGAGATTAGTTCTAAACGGCCAGACCCGTTGGAGAGCTTCTCCGAGTTCATCTGGTTCAAGAAGGATGAGTTCGTTGTTGTACGGCCAAAACGCTAATGGTGAATCTGGTGCAAGCACCCAGTCCCGCACGTCCTCGCCCGAGACGAGAGTCTTCGTAAACGCCCCGCGGCCAACGCCGAAGACGTCGTCCTCGCCTGTGAGTGCGACGAAGCCGACGACGGCGCCTTGAGACTGAAGTGTCGGTCGCCTTCTTTCAAGGCGTTCGCGGAGTTCACTCCGGCCTCCTCCGCCGAGACTCCACGGATGCTTTCGGAACCGCGCTCGTTCAATGTCGCCAACAGTGACGTACGCACTCGCGCTGCCGGCGCGGTCGACCTGAGCAAGGATTGACGTCCACACCACCCCTAAGGCGGGATCGATCGGTACAGCAGGCTCTCCCCTAACACCCATCACGGTCTTGATGGTTGGAGAGACCGGCAAGCGGTTGCGACCGATCAGGATGACCGTCGGGGTCGCATGACCGGGGATATACGCGCCGGATGTATCGACAATCATAGTGAGGTCAAGCTTCGCGAGACAGTCCTCAATGACAACCTTTCCGAACTCGCGCTTCATGAAGGAGTTCGACGTAATCTGTCCGACGAAACCAGCCGGTTTGCTCGATCCCGCTGCCCTTACCGCAAGGTCGAACAGCAACTCCATGAATGGAACGCTGAGGGCGTACTCGCGATAGCACGAGGCAAACCGATCTCTATATGCAATACGGAGCGCTGCGTCCTTTGGCGTGATGTACGGGGGGTTCGCAACCACGGCGTGGTACTGCTCGCCGAGAATCCGACGGAGGTCTGCCGCGTCCTCGGTCGCATAAACATGCTCGAGTCCTTTGCGGATGCCGGCTGGCCCGACATCTAGTCGGTCCGGGCGTGGCGTGTGTAGGAGCGAGTCGCCGACAGCAACCTCAAGTACGAAGTCAGGCGCATTGCGTAACGCCCGGATATCGCAAGCATGGAGAGCCGCGATCAGGAGGCGGAAACGCGCGATCGCGGCTGCGAACGGATTCAGGTCGACGCCAGTAATCGCCGCGAGGACCCGCTGGACGTGGGCGCGGCCGTCCTCGCCAGGCTCTCGTTCCCGCCAATGGCCGAGGAGCCGGTGGAATGCGCCGAGCAGGAAGTGCCCGGAGCCGCAGGCCGGATCGATGAGCCTGACCGTCTCGAGTCCGAACTCGTCAATAGCCGGCTCGAGGGTGTGTCCGAGAATGAACTCCTCGACAAACTCTGGTGTCTGCAGAAGCGCGTACTGCTTGCGCGCCGCCTCGGACAGATCCTGATAGAGGTCTCCGAGGAAGCGCGTTCCCCACACCTGATCGGCGAAGTCGTGGATGAGAGCGCCGGTCTGAGGGTCGATCGCCCGCCAGCGCTCGAGCAGTTCACGCGCTGCGTCGCCGCTTATCGGTAATTGCCAGAGCGGGTTGTGCCGCAGATCGAACAGGCCTCCGCACCCCGGCAGACCTTCGACGCGACGAAAGGTGTCCTCAAGGTACTCCCGAGCCGTCCGCTCGGGGTTCTGACGGAAATAGTGAGCTTCCTCGTCTCGAGCTCGTCGTAGCCGAGGCCCGCCACCAGAGAGCGTGGGAGGATCGATGAGTGCGTTGTCTTCGAGGAACCGCACGAAAACGCAGCCCAAAACCCAGGCGACCGCTGCTTGCGTGATGCGCTCCCGCTCCCATTCTTCCCGCGAGCGGTTCGTCCGCTTGGCATCGACCGCCTCCTGATGCTCATAGGGCAACCTGTGCTTGCTTCGTTGCTTTGGGCGGGTTCGCTCGCTGAGAGTGCGGAGCGTGAAGTGAGGCTGACCACCGCCGGGAGAGCGCCCTCGATGCTTGCCCCGCAGAGGGCCCGCGTGAGACCAGCGCCTCCCAGTGGTGTGAGGCACCCGGAGCGGCAACAGGGCGTTGCCCCAACGAGGGCCTGCCTATGAGCACCCGCGACGGTACCTCCTGGCCGGCCTCGCCGCCAACAACCCGAGTTAGGGAGGTTCGACCGTGGAGAGGACTGCCGGTGTCGACTGGGCAAGCGAAGAGCACGCAGTCTGCGTCGTCGACGAGCGGGGACGCAGATCGAGCGAGCGGCGCTTCGCCCACAGCGAGCAAGGGCTGAAGGCGCTCTGCCGCGTGCTCCTCGCCGCGGGGGCCGTGCGCGTCGCGCTCGAACGACCGGACGGACTGCTCGTCGAGCGGCTGCTCGAGGCGGGCTTGAGCGTGGTCGCGATCCATCCCAACCAGGTCGCAGCGACCCGCGACCGCTACCGCGCCGGCGGCGGCAAGTCGGACGGCTTCGACGCCTACGTGCTCGCCGAGCTTGCTCGCACCGACAGCCACCGCTTCGGCGTCCTGCGTCCCGACGGCGACGAGACGAAGGCGCTCAGGGCGCTCAGCCGCACCCGCGAGGACCTCGTGCAGGCGCGGGTCGCGCTCGCCAACCAGCTGCGCGCCCAACTGGACGCCTTCTGGCCCGGAGCAGCCCAGATCTTCGCAGACGTCGACTCGCCGATCGGGCTCGCCTTCCTCGAGCGCTACCCAAGCCCGACCGACGCCCGCAACCTCGGCGCCAAGCGCCTCGCCGGCTTCCTCGCCCGCCACGGCTACTCGGGCCGCCGAGGCCCCGCCGAGCTGCTCGAGCGGCTCCGTCGCGCCCCCGCCGGCACCGCGGGAGAGCTCGAGCTCGAAGCCCGACGCGCAGCCGTGCTCGGCCTCGTCGCCGCCCTGCGGCCTCTCGTCGCCCAGATCACCCTCCTGACCAGCCAGATCGCCGGCGCCGTCCGCGCCCATCCCGACGGCCCGATCTTCCTCTCCCTCTTCCTCGACCCGAAAAGCGTCGTCACCGCAGCAAGCCTGCTCGCCGAGATCGGCGATCGGCGAGAGCGCTACCCCAACAGCGAAACGCTCGCCGCCGACGCCGGCATGAGCCCGGTCGCGGTCGAATCCGGGAAACGCAAGGTCGCCTGCTTCCGCTACGCCTGCGACAAACACCTCCGCGACGCCGTCGCCACCCTCGCCGACGCCAGCCGACACCACCACCCCTGGGCGGCCGACGTCTACGCACGAGCACGCGCCCGTGGCTGCGACCACCCCCACGCGATCCGCATCCTCGGCCGCGCCTGGCTCCGCGTCCTCTGGCGGATCTGGCAAGACAGCAAACCCTACGACCCCACCCAACACGGCAACCTGCAACGCCTGATCGCAAACGAAGGTTGACACAGGGCGGCTCACGCGCCAGGGTGCTCGCTAGATCCGAGCGTTGGTTGACCTGCTCACGCAGGTCGAGCTCGAGATCGCGCACCACCGCCTGGCAGTCAGCCAATAATCTCCTCGAGTCGATCATGCCGCTCTCCCGCGGTGCCGATTCTCGATCCAAGCCGAAGGTACGCGTGCCCACTGGCCTGCACCGATAATCGGGATGGCTTGGCCGTCGATCGCGGGGCGATCTGATTGGTTGTCGTCAGGCACGAGCAGCCACAGAGTCGAAAGACTCCACCCGCTCGAGCCGGCGCGGTCGCGAAGTCTGTCGATCATCTCCAGCTGACCGTACCGTGCGAGCAGCCCCGGATCCGTGGCGAGCACCGTGCCTTCGTAGGCGAGCAGCTCTCCTTCGGCACGCTCGACCGCTTCAACGAACAGTTGTTGCAGGTTGCCCCACGCGCGCGAATCGCGAGTCGCGGCATCCGCATCGACAACGGTCTGCCAGACGACGTTCCTGCGACCGGCAGCAAGCCGAAGATGATGGATGAGCAGCCGGTCGAGGCTGACGTGCTGCGCGTCGAAGCGGCGGGCCAACTCGTCGCGGATGTCGTCGAGCGATCGGTCGTGCCCGACGAGGCAAAGGAATCCGCCCCGCCTTGTCGAGGTCTCAAGTCGGCGCTCGAACTGCGCTGCGTCGAGCACCTCCGGGTCCTCGTACTCGGGTGCGCCTTCAAGCGTGGTGGGTCGGCGCACATGACGTGACGACGTGCCCGTGAGGGTCGGTTCGGCGGGCATATACGCCTCGCGTTCCTCGTCCCAGACGAGCTCGACTCCTGCCGCCTGGAGCAGACGGTCGAGCTCAGGACGGCCGGGAAGCGGCTCCGCGTCCGGGAATCGACTCGCTACTCGGCGGGCTATGGCATCTGGTAGAGCCTGGCCAAGCGCAAGGAGCGCTCCCCGAGCAAGAGTGAGCGCGCGCCCCGCGGGCAGGCCGCGAGGGTAGAGCTCCAGCCGACCGGAGACGGCCGCGCTTGCCGAGGCCGCCGCGGCGAGACGGACGAGCCGGGAGTCGGGCAAAGTGATGCCGCCTTCTGGAGCAGACATCGAGCGCAGTTCCTCGACGACGCGAGTCGGCGGGAGCGGAGGATCGGCCTCGGCGAGCGCATCCGCGCGCTCACCCAGTGCAGCTGCGTACGCGGCAACAGCGATCCCATCGATTGGCTCGTCGAACTCGTTCACGGTTGACGCGACGATTGGTCGACCGGAGTGCCGATGGAGCACGAACCGCGCGTCCTTCCGTCCCGTCTCGGCCTCGAGTGCCGCACGCACGACCGCCGCAGCATTGAGAAGCCGCTCGTCGGAAGATCGGGCGGACCCACGGCGTGCGAGAAGCGCCGTGGCCAGCTCGTCGACGGTGAGCACGCCTCCCTCGCTGGCCAGCGCCGTCTCGATATCTCGTCGCACCGTTGTCAGCGCGGGAGTCCGAAGCCAGCGGCCGCGCGCGACGTCGACAGCGCTCGCCACCTCGTCAGGGGAGAGGGAAAGGCCCTCAGCGACCGTCGAAACTGGTGCCCAGGCACCATCGCTCGAGGTCACGTCGTCCACCAATGTTGCTTGCGCCAGCCCGAGGATCGCCTCGCAGAATCGCTCCTGCTTCTTGTCCGGGCCGCGGGGGATCAACTTCTGCACGAGGAGATCGACGCTAAGCGATTCGTCGTTCACGGCGATCTGATCGGCGAACCGCTCGCGGAGCGCCCGCACGAGGTCTCGGGCCACCCGCCGCGTTTGATTCCCGACACCAGAAGTCCGGCTGAGTTCTACGACGTCGACGTTCAGCACATCACGGACCTTCGAGGCTCCGATGCGTTCGAGGAGCTCCGATGCCCTCCCCGGCACGCCCAGGGCGACGATCGGATCATCCAGTGACGCCCGGGAAGCGACCTGGGCGGCGTCGAATTCGACTTCCTCGTCGTGACCCGTCGTGGACACGTCGACCTGCTCGAAGGCTTCGCGCCAGGCGCGCAGCATCTCCTCAGTGGTGTCGAAGCGTTCCACAGCACTCCGACGGAAGGCCTTCCGGAAGAACGCTGTGAGCTGGGGCGCGACCGACACGTCGAAGCTGTGCTCGGCGATTTCCGCTTCGCTGTCGATGGCCGCGGGCTCGCTGCGACCGTCGCCGAATCGTGGCACATCGCTGGTTGCCATCTGGTACAGCGTCACGGCGGTTGACCAACGGTCGGCGTGTAGGTCCCAGGTACCGCGCGAGGAGAGGAACGGGTCGAGGTAGCCCGTCGTGCCGGCGCGGATGTTGTCCGCAGGTGCGCGTGCCAGCGAGAAATCGAACAGCACGAGGTGTCGCTCGCGGTTACCGGGTCGTTCTGCGACTCCGAGGTTGTCGGGCTTGATGTCGCGGTGCGGAATTCCCATCGACTCGAGGTAGCCGACGGCCTCGAGGAGGTCGGATCCCCATCGCTCGAGCATGTCGAGGTGCGGCCGACCGGTTTCACGAAGGAGCGCGCCCAGCGTGGGAGTTCCAGCGTTCGAGAGGAGTAGGCCCACCCTGTCGCCGACCTCCACCACGTCCCAGAGACGGACGAGGCATGAGTGGCTGAGCTGCTTGACGACTTCACCCTCGTCTCGCAGACGATCGTTGTGCTCCGACGAACGTGCGACCTTGAGGACGAGCTCGACGCCGTCCCGCTCAACGAGCATCGCGTACGCCGTTGCCCCGGCACCGAGACGCTCGACCACGGTGACGCCCGAGCCGAGTTCGTCGCCGGTTGTCGCCGTAGCTGGGTCGGCGATCTCCTCGGTGCCGCGCTCGAACTCGTCGTCGACGTCGTCGAGCAGTGCGAGGACGTCGGCCATGCTCGCCGGACGCGCGCTCACGTCGCCGAGGGTCGCAGCCTGCACGAGGAGCTCGAGCGAGTCCGGGACGCCGTCGATGACAGCGGTGAGGCTGAGCCCGGTCTGAGCGCGTTCGAGGAGCTCCTGATGAGTCGCTGCTGGCTCGCGCCCCGTCAGGATCAGATACGAGACGGTGCCGAACGAGAAGGAGTCGACGGAGCTGTCTGCCTCGTCTCCCAGCCGGAGCGCCTCGGGTGCCAGGTAAATCTGTGCAGGATCGGGCACGAGAAGCGAGGCGTGAGACGTGACGCCGCGCGTGTGCCCTCCAGTCGCGTCGAGGTGGAAGCCCGCGTGCCAGTCGCGAAGGCGAAGCGTCGGGATGATCGAGTCGGGACTGGCGACATCGATGCTGAATGGACTGAGCGACCTGTGGACGATGTTCTTCCGGTGTGCGTAGTCGAGGGTCTCCGCAAGTTGCCTGACCAGGCCGACGCGATCCTCGAAAGAGAGTTGATCTGCGCGCGTCGCGAGGTAGGTGTCGAGGCGTTCGGCGCTCTCGTCGAGGTGATACACCAGCGCCGGCCCGGTCTCGGTCTCGGTGTACAGCCGCGGGCTGTCGAACCCGGGATGGGCGAGAGCGCCGATGAGTTCGTACTCGCGCCTTGCTGCCCGGCGGATGGCCTCGTGCTCGTCTGCGGGGCGCTCCTTGTCGAGGCCGTAGATCCGTACTCTGGCGAGATCGTCGAGAGAAGTGTGCGCGGCCTTGAAATCCTGGTAGCCGGGGCCTTCTGCAAGGAGCTCGCCGACGACGAAGTCGCCGACTTGGCGCTTTCGTCTAGACGGCCGCACGCCTGCCTCGTTTAGCGCACGCAGAACCAGCTGGAGCATGGGTCGATCGACACGGCGTGGTTCGCTCTGCGTAAGGGCCGAGATGATGCCTTCACGGTCGCGTCCTTCCGGCGACTCGTCCCGGAGGTACACGTGCTGGCGCGCGAACGGCGGCAGTTTGCAGACGACGTCCGGATGGGAGAGGAACACGAGCGGCTGGATGAACGGAATCCGCGCTTTGGCTTTGCGAACCGACGGCTGTTGCGCGAGTAGCGACGCGAGACGCTTCGCCTTGCGATCGGCGCCCAGAAGCGGATTCTCGTCGTACCGTGGCCGTCTACCTTCCTGCTCGCGCACCCAGTCACGCTGGTCGCCGCCGACCACCCCGGGCCAGCTCTTGATCTCGATCAGATAGATGCCGCTCGGAACGACGGCTAGCAGGTCCACCTCGTTGATCGAGCCGTTCGAGGCGATGAACTCGAAGAGTGCGAAGCCGCGGTATGGATCGTGGTCGGGAAGCTTCTCGCGGACGTAGTCGATCGCCTCCCGCTCCCACGGGTACTGCGTCGGGGTGATCTCGGTCCAGCGGGACGAGTCGGCTTTCATCGAGTCCGCAGGATATTCGGCACTTCGACGGCCGGTGGCTTACGACCGCTTTAAGGCTAGAAGCCGTGTCGCAGGCCGTAGACACCTCTGGGCTATCGCGGCAGTAGGCGCGGGACCGCTCAAGCTTCGACGCGCTCATGCAGCTCGTCGCGGACGTACGAGACTCCTTCGCCGACGCAAGAGCAGTGGCACGTTGAGCGAGGCGGCCATCAGCGGCGAGATCGTCAGCCACTTGGTGCCGGCGACTACGTCGCCGAATGACCGCATCTGGTGGGCATATCATCGGAGCGTGGCAGAAGAAACGAACGGCAACGCGGCGATCAGCGACGAGGACGTGATTCGCCTTCTCCCGGCGCTTGCCGAAGCCGAGCGCGCAACCGAAGCAACGGCAGCAAGATTCGTTCCGCCGCGGCCGGGCATCCTCGAAGAGGTCTCAGCCCGCCGTCACCAATTCGTCTACGGACGCCGGGGTGTCGGAAAGTCCACCCTTCTGCACCGCGTGGCCGCGGTCGGTTCGGAGAACAACCGCGCGGTGATCTTCGTCGACATCGAGACGCTGCGCGGACGGCCGTACCCGGACGTCCTGATCGAGCTCCTCAAGGAATTGCTTGACCACTTGGAGGAGAGGCTGCGCGCCGACGGGAGGTTCACGTCGTGGAAAAGGCGAAAGCTTCGCCGCCGGGTACGCGACTTGGCCAGCGCGATGAGCCAGCTTCTACAAGCGCCCCAGCTGGCCGAGCACACCGTAAGCACACTCCGGTCGCAGGCAAGCCAGGCCAAGAAGGGATGGTCGCTCGGCGGGAGCGGTCAGCTCGGGGCGCAGGCCCACGGCGCCAAGGCGACCGCCACCGCCGCAGGCCAAATCGACCGCACTGACGAGAAACACGAAACGGCGCAGGCGACGGTCGCGGCGAAATTCGAGAAGACGAAGATGGACGGGCTCGTGGAGGCGGCAATCCTTATTCGCGACGTTCTCGGCGAGGCTCAGAAGGAGCTCGAAGTGCCGACCCTCGTCGTCCTCGACGACTTCTACCACATACCTCTCGACGACCAGCCCGACGTTCTCGCGTACCTGCACCAGATCGTTAAGGGCCTCGACATCAGCCTCAAGGTGTGCGGGGTGCGCCGACTTCTGAGGCCATACGCCGCCGGTGACCCCCCTGTCGGGATGCAGCCAGAGCACGACGCCGGGACGATCCCCTTGGACATCACGCTGGAGCGGTTCGAGGTCGCAAAGCAGTTCCTCGAGCGCGTGCTTTCAGGGATCTCCACCCCGCTCGGAATCGAGCTCAACCGACTCCTCACCGACGGCGGACGCGAGCGGCTCGTACTTGCGTCAGGAGGGGTCGCGCGCGACTACCTCTCGCTCGTGCGCCGTGCGCTACGCAACGCCACGGAGCGTCCCTCGCATCAATGGCGCGTGAAGAATCGAATCACGGCGGAGGACGTCGCGCAGGCTGCTACAGACCTCTACGGGCAGAAGCAGGAGGAACTCAAGCAGGATGCCGGAGACGAGGCCGAGGCACTCCGGTCTCGCCTCTCCGAGATCGTCCGCTTCTGCGTGGAGACCCGCCGAACGAACGTCTTCCTCGTCGAGACGACGAAGCTCCAGGAGGAGGATTGGGGCAAGGACGTGGAGGCGCTGGCCGACCTTCGGTTCATCCATCGTGTTGACACGCTCTCGACCAAACGCGGCGGCGAGACGTATGCAGGCCGAAAGTTCGCGGCGTTCACGCTCGACCTCAGCACGTGGACGAGCACCCGATCAGAGCAGATCAGCCCGATTAACTTCTGGGAGCGCGAGGGTCGGCAGAAGATCCGTGACCCGAAGCTGATCTACACGCCGACCGCGGGTGAGCCCGTCGCAGTGGCAGCTTCGCCGCTCGCCAAAGACGAACAGTTGACGTTCGAGTTCGAGGATCCCGCCGCCATTCCTGGCGACTGACTCGCGCTATCCGCCAGAGCCGTGTCCGGACACGCGCCCGAGCACATCCGTCTGTGCGCGGCACTGGGCGAGGCTCGGGCCGCACGCGCAGAGCGCGAGTGTCCGGCGGCGTCGGACGCACAAGCGGATTCGGATGCCTACTTGATCCGCTCGAGCGTGTCTTTGCGCGGCTCGAGCCGGGCGTTGAGGGCAATCTGGACGAATTGCGCGACGTGGCCGACGCCCTCGGCGAACGCGCCGAGCACGTGCTTCTGCATGTCCTCCTCGGGGATGAGCCGCATCACAGTCTGCGCGATCACGGCGTCGCCGTAGCTGAGCCGCAACTCGTGCACCTCCTCGCCGATCTCGAGTTCGATCTCCTCGTCGACGAGCGCCGCCATCGCCTTCGTGATCGGATCGCGGGGATTCTCACGGCCCTGCTCGTCCATCTCCTGGTAGTGCGAGAACAGGTCGCGCACCTGAACGAGCTCGGTGCCGATGGAGGCGACGTCCCCGGTCGTGGCGATCGTCCCTATCGCCTCGAAATGCTCGTGCGCCGGGTCTGCGAGCTCGGCGACGAACGCCTGGATCTCCGGCCACGAGTCGTAGCTCGCGGTGATCAACTTGGCAACCTCCCAGAGGTGCGCGCTGGCCAACCGGAAGTAGTAGAGATCCTCGTAATCCTTCTCCGCCTGCACCATCAGCCCGTTCGAGTGGAGCACGTCGTTGAGGCCGATGGACATCGTCACAAGCCACCGCGCGACGGGATCGTCCGCCGGGAAGACCTCGCCCATCGTGAACTTGAACGTGTTCCTTACCGCCACCCGGCCAGGGTATCCCCAGCGCCCCGCCGAGGTCGTTACGGGAAGAGCAGGTGCGCGGTCGCGGTATCGGTGACGGCAGGGTCGACGCGGAGGAAGTGCGGGACGAGCCGCTTGCCCCAGTCCACTGTCTCGCAGAAGGCGACCACGCCGTATCCGTGGAAGTCGGTGAGCTTCGCGTCGAGCGTCGCCTCGAACTCGGGGACGTAGAAATCCTTGTGCCGCAGCTCGCTCGTAAGATCGCTCTGCGACATCTCGACGACGAGTACCGGCTCGGCGCCCCACACGACGTCGACGGCTTGTCCCTTCTCGAGCTTGTCGATCACGCGGTCGACGATGTCCGCGAACATCGCCTCCGGTCGGAAAGCGCCGATGGCCGGGCCGCCGATCACGCCGCCGCGCGCGGGGACGATCGTGGACGTCGGCGCGACCGCGCTGAGCTCGATTCTCGTGCTGAGGTTGATCTCGGGGAACTCGAAGCCCGCCTGCGGCGGAGCCCCGGTTTCCAGCGCCGCCTCGAGCTCCATGATCAGCGCGGCGATAGCTCGAAGCCGCGTCGCCTCGTCGAGACCGTGTGAGAGAACGCCGGGATGAAGATGCAGGAGGCGCATTCCCTCGCCGAACCGCTCGAGCTGTTCGTGCTCGATCCGGAACCCGAAGTCGACCCCGCGGTCGAGATTCTTCACTCGGTCATGGATCGCGTCGGCGTACGAGGCGAGGCCCGGCCCCGCCCGCGGGCAGTACACCTCGACCACCGCCGCGATCTCGTTCCCCTTCACGAGGATGTCGGGGACGGAGTCGTTGCCCTTCGTGTCGTCGAAGCCGCTGATCGCGCAGCCCTGGCCGCGGAAGTGTTCTGCCGTATGCAGCTCCGCGATGCCCTCGACGAAGGGACGCCGCCCGCGTGTGCGGAGCAGCTCCGGCTGCGTGAAGCCAGCGCCGGCGCAAGCATCGAGCGTCTCGAGCAGCTGCGTCAAGTGCGCGTAGTGCGTGTTGCCGAGGACTCGGTAGAGCTCCCGTGGGCTCTTCCGTGCACCCGGCAGGTGCGTCGCGCGCTGGCCCTCGCGGTGCGGGTCGCCGAGCAGCGCCGCGAGGTGCGGCAGGCCAGCGATCGTCCGGGTTACCGCCGTGGGATCGAAGAGGAACTCCATCCGGCGGGCGCGCCGCCGTGCTGCGCGCCCAGGCTTCAGCTGCGTTGCGTTCGTCACTTGCTTCAAGGTAGCTGTGGCCCCTGACGGCAGCCTTCGCGCCTACCCCACCGCCGCCGCCGGCAGCTGGTTGGCGCTACCCCGCGATCGCGGCGAGTTGTTCGCGGACGCCTTCGTAGCCGACCCCACGCGTGAGGCTTTGGACTGAGCAGAAGCCGTCGCCGCGCGCAGCCGCTCAAGCCGCGCAGCAATGCGGCATTTGCGCGACCGCTCGGTTACGGACGCCGTTGTCCGTTGCAAGACGAGTGGAGAGGGAAAATCCCTTCCCTATGTCCACTTCCTGCGCGTGAACCGTGCGTGTGAGGCCGCCGAGGCCAGTCACTGATCCCGCTGTGTCGCGAAAGACAAGAAATCCAAACGCGTGTGACCATTTTGTGACCACGCGCTCGCGGCCGTTTTCTCCTGAGACGACAAAACCCCCGCTCTAGCGGGGGTTTTGCGAGGAGCGGATGGCGGGACTCGAACCCGCGACCTTCTGCATGGCAAGCAGACGCTCTAGCCAACTGAGCTACATCCGCACGGA